>JAMCQY010000264.1 GCA_023381945.1 Deltaproteobacteria bacterium | reverse complement strand
CCACCGCCAGATCCCCAGAAAGCGCAGCAGTTCCATGAGAATGGTGAAGATGGCCGCCCCCAAAAGTGAGCCGGTGAGGCTGCCCACGCCGCCCAGGTAAACCATCACCAGCATGTCGGTGGACTTGAGGATCGAGAAGCTCCGCGGATTGATGAACTGCAGCAGATGGGCATACAGCCCGCCGGCCACACCGGTGAAAAAGGCCGAAATCAAGAAGGCGTAGAGCTTCAGCCGGCGGGTGTCCACCGAGGTGAGGTTGGCAGCCATTTCGTCTTCCCGGATGGCCATGATGCCCCGGCCGAAGTTGGACTGCACCAGGTTGCGCAGCGCCAGCAGGGTAATCAATACCCAGGCCACCACCCAGAAGAGATTGGTGAGGCGGGGCATACCCAGGTAGCCCCGGGGGCCGCCCAGAGCGTCGATGTTCTCCAGCACGCTCTTGACGATCATGTTAAAGGCCAGAGTGACGATGGCCAGGTAGTCACCCCGGGTGCGGAAAGAAGGATAAGCGACCAGAAGCCCGGCTGCGGCTGCGGCCAACCCGCCGGTGATCAGGACTGCCGGAAATAGCCAGACAGCAAAACCGTGGGGCAAAACCGCCACCGTCAGGATGGCGGCGGCGTAAGCGCCGATGCCCATGAAGCCAGCGTGGCCCACCGAGAATTCACCCATGTAGCCGTTCACCAGGTTGAGGGCCAGGGTCAGGATCATGTTGATCCCCACGTACATGAGGATCTGGATGACGTAGGGGTTGAGCAGGCCGGTGTCCGGCAAAATCCAGGCCACGGCCAGAAGGATGGCCGTGGAGAGGTAGGTCAGGAGATGTTTTCGTTGGTTCGATATGGTCATTCAGTAATCAGAGATCAGTGGTCAGTGGCCAGGTGTTGATTCGTGGGGCGGGCGTCCCGCCCGCCATGTAGGGTGCGCATTGCGCACCACATAGTGCACAGGCGAGACGCCTGTGCTACGGATTCTAAGTAACTCTACAGAATATAGGGCGGCCTGTGGCCGCCGAAATTCAGCGGGCATAGCCCGCCCTATTTACACTCGCTCAAACACCGGGCGGCCCAGGAGGCCGGTGGGTTTGAAGACCAGGAGGAGCAGGAGCAGGGAGAAAGCCACGAAGTCCCGGTAGGTGGAGGACGGCAGGATTAAGGGCGTAAAGACCTCCACCGTCCCCAGGATAAAGCCCCCCAGCATGGCGCCCCGGATATTGCCGATGCCCCCCACTACTGCGGCGATGAAGGCCCACCAGCCGATGCGGATGCCCATGTAGGGGTCAAGCACGGGATAGGCCAGGGCGTACATCAGGCCGCCGGCCGCGGCGATGGCCGAGCCGATGGCGAAAGTGAGCGAAATAACCCGGTCCACGGAGACCCCCATGAGGGGCACGATGGGGCGGTTATATGAGATGGCCCGCATGGCCATGCCCAGCAGGCTGCGGCGCACCAGCAGGTCCAGGGCGATCATCAAGGCCGCGGCTAACAGGACGATAAGTACTTGCAGCGGCGTGATAGTGAGCCCGGCCACCTCCCAGGGAGCCAGCTTGATCAGACTGGGGAAATGCCGGGGTTCCGGCCCCAGCAAGCCCAAAGTGAAGTTTTCCAGGAACAGCCCCACACCCAGGGCGGTGATCACCGCGGAAACCCGGGGGGCGGCGCGTAAGGGACGGTAGGCCAGGCGTTCTATGGTCACGCCCAAAAAGGCAGTTAGGAGCATGCTGAAGAGCAGGGCGCCGGTAAATACCAGGAACAGGGGCAGGCCCACGGGCAGTCCCATCAGGAAAACGGCCCCGGCCAGGGCGAGGTAGGCGCTCACCATAAAAATGTCGCCGTGGGCGAAGTTAATCATGGTGAGGATGCCGTAGACCATGGTATAGCCCAAGGCGATGAGGGCGTAGACGCTCCCCAGCTGCAGGGCGTTCAGGACATTTTGGGCCAGGATTTGGAGCATATTAGTAGCCAGTAGCCAGAAGCCAGTAGTCAGTGATCCTAAGACCAACGACCAGTCCACTGACAACTGACAACCGATCACGGGGCACTGTTTTTATGGCTTAACCGTATTATAATACTGGAATTTGCAATCCTTGACGTGGATGATGACTGCGCTCTTGACGGGATCGCCGGTGCCGTGAAATTTCATGGAGCCGGTGACCCCATCATATTCCTTTACCTGCGCCAAAGCATCCCGCACTTTCTGGCGATCCAGGGCCCCGGCCTGGGCGACAGCCGCCAATAGCAGCTTGCCCGCGTCGTAAGTGAGGGCCGCGACATCGTCGGGTTTCTTGCCGTATTTGGCTTCGTAAGCCCGGATGAATTTCTGGGCGGTCTCCGTGGCGATATCCGGGGCGTAGTGGGTGCTGAAGTAGGATTCATCCAGTTCGACGCCGCACAAGGTCAGGATTTCCGGGCTGCCCCAGGAGTCGGAGCCGATGAAGGGACAGTGGATTCCCAGACGCCGGGCCTGCTGCACCTGCAGAGGGACCTCGTTGTAATAGTTGGGCAGAAATAGAACGTTGGGATTGGCGGCCTTGATGGTGGTGAGCTGGGAGGAGAAGTCTTTGTCGTCCTT
>JAMCQY010000378.1 GCA_023381945.1 Deltaproteobacteria bacterium | reverse complement strand
ACGTCCCGGGGAATGCCGATTTCTTCGTAGTCGGCCAGCTCGTTGCCGAAAGAATCCTGCAATCTCTTCCTGATCAGGTCAATGGCCAGGTATGTGACGTCAATACCGATCCAACGGCGTTTCAGGCGTTCGGCCACCGCCACGGCAGTGCCGCAGCCGCAAAAAGGATCCAAGACCACATCTCCTGCGTTGCTCCCGGCCCGGATAATGCGCTCCAACAAGGACTCTGGTTTCTGGGTCTGGTAACCCAGATATTCGCTGTTAGAGCCGTGCAGGTGTTCAATATCGTACCAGATGTCCTTAATGGAAGTGCCTTCCATTTCGTCCAAATATCTCTTATATTGCGCCACTTCACCCTTTTCTGGAATTACCACCCTCCCTTCCTTCCATGCTTTCATCATCCGCTCTTTAGTCCAGCGCCAGACCCGCACCGTGCCGCTGCCGGGTGGAAATTCATAGGTTAGGTTGGGTCTTTCTTTGTTCGGATTAGTCAGATCTCCTAAACGATACCGCCGGCCGGTTTCCGGCTGCACGTGCCGATAAAACTTTTCCAGATAGGCCGGATCGTGCTCTGTGTAGATCGGATTAAATACCGAGTTTTCCGACTTGCTGTAGAAAAAAATCGTGTCGTGGCAGCGGGAGAAGCGCAGCTTAGTATGGCCCTTGGGCTGAGAACGTTCCCAAATGATCTCGTTGCGGAAGTTCTTGGGGCTGAAGATGTTGTCCAGAATAATCTTGATATAGTGGCTGGCGGTGGGGTCGCAATGCAGAAACAGGCTGCCCTTGGGTTTTAGCACCCGGTGCATCTCCACCAGGCGCACCGCCATCATGCTGAGGTAAGCCAGCATGTTGCTGCGGTGCAGCACCTGGTGCAGGGCCTTGAGCAACTCCGCCAGATCCGCCGGCCCTGTCATGACCGCTTCATCAAAGGCCTCTTCGGCCTGCGGCCCCCATATCCAGGTGTCTTCGAACGCGGCGATTTGGGCGGCGGACTGCTCCCCGGAGGGTTCCTTAAACAGCATATTGTAGGTGGCGTTGGAGTTGAACGGCGGGTCCAGGTAGATCAGGTCAACACTGCCCATGGGGATATGCTGACGCAGAACCTCCAGATTATCACTGAAATAAAGCTTGTTCTTCCAATCCTCCATGACTGCCTCCGGGGGAATTGGCATATACTAATCTATATCGAAAATTATGGAAAACTAATTTTGCAGTTCGTAGTGGGTGCGCCGCCGGAAATATAGCGCAGTCCTTCCCATGATTACCGGGCTCCTAGCCCCTAACCCCTATCTCTTATATCCCACCGGCATGACCAACAAAGGCACCTGCTCCTTGGGTAGTTGCAGCGTTTGACCCAGCCCCTTATCCTCGAAGGCCCCGACGATGCCGGCCCCCAATCCCAGGGCTTCGGCCTGCAGAAAGATATTAGTACCCGCGTGGCCGGACTCCATGTGGGTATACATGATGCCGCGCTCGCCGTAGCGCTGGGTGCAGCGGCGGTACTCCGCGGCAATGATCATGATGACCGGGGCGTGAGTCATCCAGGTTTGGTTTAAAGAGGCCCGGGCCACCGCATTGCGCAGATCGCCTCTGAGCCCCGGCTCCAGGGCGTGCTCCTTCACCAGGTAGCGGTAAACTCCGGCGGGAAGATCAGCCACACCCCGCTCGCCCGCCACCAGATAGATCTCCAGCGGATAAGTGGCCCCGGCCGAGGCTGCGGTCCGATGCCCCCGGTCATCGCTAAGCCCGTCGGCTCCCCACAAAAGTTGGGAGACCTGCTGCAAATCCAGCGAACGCGCCGCAAACTCACGCACGGTGCGCCGCGCCTTCAGGGCCTCCTCCACCGACACGTTTCCTTTATACGACGGCGGCGGCAGCTTCATTACCTCAGCCCCCAGACCGGGAGTGACCATCATCAGAAGACCCATGCTCAACATAAAGATTCTCCGGATGAGGTTCATAGATCTCCGTAGGGGCGGACCCAGGTGTCCGCCCTTAAGTCAGTAACCCAGCCTGTGCCGTAGGGGCGCGTTTCAAACCCGCCCCTGCCCTACCCTATTGCCCCTTCCGGGCCCAGGCCAGCAAGCCGGCCAGGATGCGGCACATGGCCGCCGTCTCCAGGTGGATGATCAGGTCCGTCTCCTGGCACGGGACCCCCCGGGCCTTGAATGCCCCGCTGATTTGTAATTCCAAGGTTTCCACACTACTCCGCTGCAACCTCAGCCGCGGGGCTTCACAATAAATAAATAGCTGCTTTACTGGGACATGACAGGCCACCAGGATGGGCGCCTCCGAGATCACTATAGCAGCTGGTTCTGGCCCCAAGCGCAGACTATGCCTCCCGGCGAAATCCTCAATGCGGTGGGCCAGAGACTCGGGCTCCGCCAAGTCGACTTCTATCTGGATCATCGCTTCGCCCTCAAGTTCGGGAGCCTCCGCCACTTCCAGGCCTTCCACACGCAGCACAAAGGTGCCGCCGTGTTCGTCCCACAGAAGCTTAGGTTGATCCCGGCCCAACAAGCCCAGCTTCTGGCCGGGAAAATTCGCCTGCACCCGGTGGCAGGGAAACAGC
>JAMCQY010000018.1 GCA_023381945.1 Deltaproteobacteria bacterium | reverse complement strand
ATTATGAGGCTTTTACCAGTAAAAGGGATGCTCTTCGAGAAGAATTATTTTTAAAATCTGGCAAAGGGCGAGAAAGAATAAAATATCTTTTAAAAAATTCAATAAAAAATGGAGGAGTCGCATAGTGGCCTAGTGCGCTCGCTTGTTCCCGATTTGTATAAAAATTCAAATTTGCTTAGAATTTTTATAAATAAATCGCAATCCCGCCTAAAGCGGAGGGTTCGCATAGTGGTCTAGTGCGTTCGCTTGGAAAGCGAATATGCCGCAAGGCATCACAGGTTCGAATCCTGTACCCTCCGCTTCGTGCGGGAGAAAGTGATCTGTCACCTGGTGGAACCGAAAGGCATCCGCCGGCCCGACTATGAAGTGGGGTTCATCTTTTTCCTCCTGGCCACCGGTCTCTCCTTTTTAATGTTTCCGTACTTCAATCTCAGCAACCTCATCATGGTTTACCTGGTCGGGGTGATGGTTACGGCCATTTATTGCGGGCGGGGCCCGGCTATCCTGGTCTCCATCCTCAGCGTTTCAGGCTTTGATTTCTTTTTTGTCCCGCCCCGATTCACCTTCGCGGTAGGAGAAAATCATTATATCCTGACGTTCGGAGTGATGTTCTTGGTGGCTCTAGTGATCAGCCAATTGACCACCGTGATTCGGCGGCAAGCCGAGGCGGCCCGGTTGCAGGAGCGCCAGACCGCGGCCATGCAGGCCCTGAGCCAGCAGCTCGCCGGCACCCGGGGCGTTGAGCATATTTTGGAGGCGGCGGTGCAGCACATCGCAGAGATTTTAGGGTGTGAGGTGGTGGCGCTGCTGCCAGACGACAAAGGGCGCTTACATGGCGCGGCTGGAGAGACGGCTTCGGTCTTTCGCCAGGATATCATCAAAGAAATGGGGGTGGCGCAACGGGCTTACGGGACTGGCGAGATGGCGGGCTGGGGAACGCAAAACTCTCCGACCTCCCCGATTCTCTACGTCCCTCTACAGGCAGCTGGCGCCACATTGGGGGTCCTGGCCCTGCGACCCAAAGATCCCGAATCGGGGCAGTGGCTGTTACCCGAGCAACTGCGCCTGCGCTTCCTCGAATCTCTGGCCAAGCAGGTCGCCCTGGCCCTGGGGGTGGAGCGTCTGCAAAAGGCCGCTCTAGAAGCGCAGGTGGCCGCGGAAACCGAGCGGTTGCGCGCCTCCCTGCTCGGCTCGGTCACTCATGATTTTCAAACGCCGCTGGCGGCCATCATGGGGTCGGCCAGCAGCCTGATGGATTTGCAGAGCCAACTGGATGGAAAGCAGGCCCAGGAAATGCTGGCCAATATCTATGATGAGGCGGAAAGGCTGAGCCGTCTGGTCAACAACCTCCTGGATATTGCCATGCTGGAATCCGGCTCTCTTACACTGCATAAGGAGTTGCAGCCTTTGGAAGAAGTCGTCGGCGCGGCCCTCAACCGGCTGGAGAAAAAACTGGCCGACCGGCCTTTGACGACTTCGCTGCCTGCCGATCTCCCCATGGTCCCGCTGGATTCGGCTTTGGCCGAGCACATTTTTATTAATTTGCTGGAAAATGCCCTGAAGTACACCCCGCCGGGCTCAGCCCTGGCCATTACCGCCGTTCGGAAGAATAACGCGATTGAAGTGGAAGTAGCTGACCAGGGCCCGGGGTTTCCGCCGGAGGATCTGGAAAGGATTTTCGAGATGTTTGATCGAGGCGCCAAACCCTTAAGCCAGAAGGGTTACGGCCTGGGCCTGTCCATCTGCCGGGCCATCGTGGCTGCCCACGGCGGGCGGATCTGGGCGGAAAACCGCAGCGGCGGCGGGGCAGCTGTCCACTTCACCTTGCCCCTAACCGATGACAACCAATCTTAGGAAGGCAAAGCCGTGTCCGATGCCGATTGGCTGGTGTTGGTAGTCGAAGATGAGGCGCCCATTCGCCGGTTTTTGAAAGCGGCCCTGGGAGCCCAGAGGTTTAAGCTGGTGGAGGCCGCCACCGGTGCCGAAGCCATTGCCATGGCGGCCTCGCATACTCCCGATATCATCCTGCTGGATTTAGGGCTGCCCGATATCGACGGCCTGGAAGTCATCCGCCGCATCCGCGAGTGGACCAATACCCCCATCATCGTGATCTCGGCCCGGGGCAAGGATACCGAGAAAGTTGAAGGCCTGGACGCCGGCGCAGATGATTACCTGGCCAAACCCTTCAGCGTCGAAGAACTCTCCGCCCGGATGCGCGTCGCCATCCGCCATCTCACCCAATCGCGGGTCGGCAAGGAGGGGCCGGTTTTCCAAACCGGCGACCTCAAGGTCGATTTGGCCCGCAGAATGGTGTGGGTGGCCGGCCAGGAAATCCATCTCACTCCTATCGAGTTCAAGCTCCTGGCCGTATTGGTGCGCCACAGCGGCAAGGTCACCACGCAGCGACAATTGCTGCAGGAAGTCTGGGGTCACAGCAGCGAGGAACAGGCGCATTACCTGCGGAATTATATTCACCATCTGCGGCATAAATTGGAAGCCGACCCGGCTCGCCCGGTCTATCTGAGCACCGAACCCGGGGTGGGGTATCGCCTGCGGTATCAGGAATAAACTTTGATCCAATTT
>JAMCQY010000245.1 GCA_023381945.1 Deltaproteobacteria bacterium | reverse complement strand
GGGTTATTCAGCAAAGGGTCAAGACCCACGAGGAATTTGCCCGGCAAGGCAAGGTGATCCGCCTCTTCCCGGACCGGGAGTACGGCTTTATCGAAACTGACGACGGCCTCGAGGTCTATTTCCATGCCAATGCCGTGAAGAAAGGCAGTTTCGCCAATCTGAATCCGGGCATGGCCGTCAAGTTCGGCCAGGAGGAGGGGCTGGAAGGACCCCAGGCCACCTGGGTGCAACCTGTCTGAGTTCTGAGTTTCGAGTTTCGAGTTTTAAATTTTTAGTTTCGAGCAGGCTTTCACGCCTGCTCTTTCACTTTAAGTTGCGGTCGCGACTGCGCACTGACTACTGGCTACTGACTACTGTCCTTCCGGGCCACGGCCCAGATAACCTCATAACTTACCGGAATGGCATCGTTTTCACCATAGCGGCCCTGGTAGGCCTCAATTAAGGCCTTGAGCAGCCGGGGCGGAAAGGGCCGGGGGTCGGGATTGGTGGCCCCCATGGCCTGGAGGGACTTGAGAAAGACCGGCACCGAGGGGTAGGCAGTGGTGACCCATTCCCGGGCCAGCTTCACCCGGCTGAAGCCGGCCCTGGCTAAAAGCTCGGTCCAAGCCGGCTCATCCAGGAATCCCTGGGCGGCGATGGCGGGCGCCTCGGCCAGATGCAGCGCCGACGCGGCCTGCCCCAGGGAATCCGCCAGTTCCCGGAAGGTGCCGGGCCCCAGGGTGGAGAAGGCTAAAACCCCGCCGGGATTGAGCAGACGCTGATAGGCCGCCAGGGTGCCGGCCGGCCGGGTGAGCCACTGGAAGCTGGCGTTGGCGGCGATGGCATCAAAGCGGCCCCGGCTCAAGGTTTCGCCGTCGGCCACCAGCCAGGCTACCCCGGCGGCCGGCCCCAACCTGTCCTTTGCCGCGGCCACCAGGGCCGCATCCAGGTCCAGGGCCAGGAGGTACGCCCCGTTGCAATTTTGCTTGAGCAAGTGAGTGAAATAACCGGTGCCGCAACCGATCTCCAGGAGGCGCCCGGACCGCGGCAGCGCCTCAGCCAACCGGGCCAACAGACCCTGGGCCATGAGCCGCTGCACACAGGCCTGCCGGTCATAAGAGCCGGCTCTTCTTGCAAAATTCCGCCTGATGCCTAATTTGATGATATTTTCCGCTTTCTTCGGCATATTCATGTCAGTTTATGGCTGGCTGGTGGTAAGTGGCACAGGCGTCTCGCCTGTGCGTAGGGGCGGGTTTAAAACCCGCCCCTACAGGTCTAGGAGCAATTTTCTCAAAATCCCATTAAAAGCTTCTGCCTGACTCAGGAAAGGCAGATGCCCGGCGCCCGGCAAAATCTGTAAACTCGCGTTCGCTATCTGCTCCTGGAGAAACTGCGCCTGGGCCGGTTCCACGATGCCGTCCTTTTCCCCCTGGACAATTACGACTTTCGCAGAAACATGGGGCAGCAACTCCCGCAGGTCCTTCTCCTTGAGATAATCCAGCCCCTGGGCCAGATGAGCCTGGCCGGCCTTGATATCGAAGCCTGCCGCGGCCTCCTCCCGGAACCCTTCCTCTCCCGGGGCCAGGCACGAAGCCAGAAAATCCGTCAAAACCCGGTGTTGGCCGCTCTTGAGACCCAGGCGCATGGCCCGCACCAAAGCCGGTGGCTGGCCGAAAGGATGGTCAGGCCGCCGGCAGAAGATCGCGGGGACCCCCACCAGCACTGTGGCGGAAGGAGCCGGCAAGGCGAATTGGCTCAGGGCCTCCAGCAGCAGCATACCCCCCAAGGACCAGCCCACCAGGACGCTGTTCTCCAGGGGCAGCCGGGTCAGGTACTCTTTCAGCCAACTGGCGTCCCACTGAGAAATTCGTGGGGCCAGTACGGTGCATTTCTCCCCAAAGACCTCCACCTGGCGCTGCCAGATGTGCGCCGACGCGCCCCAGCCGTGCAGCAGCACCAGATGCGTCATCGTCCCAGCCCCATTTCCCTGGCGCTGGCCACAATGATCTTCAAGGCTTGGGTCAAATCTTCCCGGCTATGGGCGGCGGACAGAGAAAACCGCACCCTGGCCTTTCCCGGCGGCACCGTGGGGGGGCGCAAAGCCACAGCCATCAGACCCTGCTGCCTTAACTTACTGGCGAACTCCAGGGTCCGGGCATTTTCGCCCACCAACACCGGGATGATCTGGGTTTCGCTGCCCAACGTATCGAGACCGGCGTTCATTAGGCCCTGCCTAAATTTTTCCGACTCCTCCTGGAGATAGAGGCGGCGCTCCGGTTCCCGGGCGACAATCCCCAGGGCCGCGCCAATGGCGCCTATGACCGGCGGCGCCAGGGCAGTGGAATAGATGAAGGACCGGGAGCGGTTGTACAGGTAGTCGATGAGCCGCTGGTCACCGGCTACGTAACCCCCCAGGGAGCCCAGGGCCTTGGAAAAGGTGCCGAGATGCACCTCGATGCACCCAGTCAAGCGCAAAGCCTCAGCCAGACCGGCGCCCCGTTCCCCCAGAACTCCAGTGGCGTGGGCTTCGTCGATCATCAGCGCCGCCCCGAAACGCACCTTCAGGGCCACTAACTCCGCCAGCGGGGCCAGGTCGCCGTCCACCGAAAAGACCGAATCGGTA
>JAMCQY010000427.1 GCA_023381945.1 Deltaproteobacteria bacterium | reverse complement strand
CGCCGCCGCAGGGACCGGGTTTCCAGGGAGGCCAATTCTTGGGATAGTTGCTTTAGCATGATTTCTAACATGAAAACCCAAATCCCCCTAAATTCCCCTTTATTAAAGGGGGACTTTACCCCCCCCTTTAACAAAGGGGGGCAGGGGGGATTTTCATTCTTAGGGGGTAGGCATTCAAGGTTCAAACTCGCATTAGCTGAGAGCTAAACATTTGTCACAAGCTTCGCCCAGGGCAGTGATTAAAACCTCCTGTCCAGCAAAATCATTGAGGTTGGTTATTTCCGGCACCCGGGCCAGTATGGGGTGGCCGGTAATGGCTTCGATCACCGCCGGATTGGTCTGCTCCGCCAGGTTGGGGGTGGCGGAAGCGCGGTTCAGGATTATTCCTGCCACTTTGATCCCCTGTTGCCGGGCCCCTATAACCGTCAGCGCCGTGTGATTGATGGTGCCCAGGCCGGCTTTGGCCACCACCAGGAGCGGCAGCCCTAATAAGCGGATCAGGTCCAGTACCAGAAAACTATTGCCAATCAAAGGGACATATAAGCCGCCGGCCCCTTCCACAACGAAGAATTCATAACGGCTGGACAGTTCCCGCAAAGCCTGATTGATGCGCCCTAAATCCACCGTCACCCCCTCCCGGGCCGCGGCCACTCCGGGCGCCAGGGGCAGCCGCAAAGTTATCGGGGTCAGGAGTTCCAGGGGTTCAGGTATGCCCGCCAGTTCCTTCGCCAAGGCGGCGTCCGTGGGAATCAGCTTGCCCCCTGCTTCCGGGCAGCCGCTCTGCACGGGCTTGAAATAGACCGCCTGCTGCCCCCGGCGGCGCAGGGCCGCGGTCAGGCCAGCGGCGATGACGGTCTTGCCCACGTCGGTATCGGTGCCGGTGACGAAGATGCCTTTGATTGGTGGAAGTTCGGGCACGTCCATATCCAAGCCTTTATAGCACGGCGTCGCGGCTGTTCCGTAGGGGCGACCCGCCGGGTCGCCCTAATGTTCCAGTTCCAACCCCAAGTCTGCCAGCATCTGCCGGTCTTCCTCCGGCAGGCGGCCCCGGGTGGTGAGGTAGTCGCCGGTCATCAGAGCGTCGGCCCCGGCTGCAAAAATCAAAGGACTCAGGGTTCTCAAAGTCGGCTGGCGGCCGCCGCAGATGATGATGGAGCGGGAAGGAAACCTCAGGCGGAAGGCCACCACGGCTTTGAGCGCTTCCAAAGGTTGCAGCATGGGCCGGCCGGCCAGGGCGGTACCCGGCAGCGGATGTAAAAAGTTCAGAGGAATGGCGTCCGCCCCCAAATCCTTGATGGCCTGGGCCAGTTCCCAGCGCTGCGCCACGCTCTCTCCCAGTCCCACGATGCCGCCCACGCAAATACTTAAGTCTGCGGCCTTGGCGGCTGCGATGGTGGCCACCCGCTCCGCGTAGGTGTGGGTGCTGCAAATCTCGGGAAAATGCGAGGCCGCGGCCTCCAGGTTGTGATGAAACCGGTAGAGTCCGGCGGCTTTCAGGTCGCGCAAAAACTCCCGGTCCACGATGCCCAGGGAGCCGCAGACCTTAAGTCCCGGCACCGACTCCCGGATGGCGGCCACGGTCGCGACGATAGCCTTTTGGTCTTTTACGGTAGCGACGCCGCGACCGGAAGTAACGATGGAAAAACGCGAGGCCCCGGCGGCTGCGGCGGCGGCCGCGGCATCCAGCAATTTTTCTTTAGGAAGCAGCGGATAATGCGGCGTACCGCTCTTTGCCTTCGCCGACTGGGAGCAGAAGGCGCAATCTTCGGAACACAGCCCGCTCTTGGCGTTGATAATGACACAGAAGCTGACTTTCTGGCCGAACTCATGCTCTCGCAGCCGGCTCGCTTCACCCAGGAAAGGCCACAACCCCGGCCAATCCAGCTCAAAAATTTCTTGCCATTCGGAATATTGCATACCTGATTAAAATCACCCAGGATAGGCTAATTGTCAACCAATAAAACAAAAGAGGTTGACAATCAAACCATGAAAATCAGGTCAAAAATCTTATGACAATCGTAGGGGCGGACTTGTGTGTCCGCCCAAAAAAAGGGCCGACACTTAGGCCGGCCCCTACAGTGCAGCAATAAATCTATTGACTTCTTACCGCCGCGGCACGAACACCTCTCTTGCCTTAACCCCGTCCGAGGGACCGATGAGGCCCTCTTTTTCCATGGTCTCGATCATGCGGGCGGCCCGGTTGTAGCCCACCCGGAGACGGCGTTGCAGCATGGAGATGGAGGCGTTTCTCGTTTCGGCCACCAATTCCACGGCGTCGGCGTATTTTTCGTCCTTGTCGCCATTTTCCGCCACTTCCTCTTCATGCTCCTTGAGTTCGGTGATGCCCACCTCGTACTGCGGCGCGGCCTGAACCTTCAGGAAGTCCACCACCCGGGTGACTTCCTCTTCCGAGACAAAGGGCCCGTGGAGGCGCTTCAGGCGGGAGGTGCCAGGCGGCATGAAGAGCAGGTCGCCCATGCCCAGGAGGCGCTCGGCCCCCATGGCGTCCAGGATGACCCGGGAGTCCATCCGGGCCGAGACCTGGTAGCTGACCCGGGTGGGAAAGTTGGCCTTGATCAGGCCGGTGATGACGTCCACCGAGGGCCGCTG
>JAMCQY010000318.1 GCA_023381945.1 Deltaproteobacteria bacterium | reverse complement strand
TTCCGGTGAGCTCTTTGATTTCTTCTTTGGCGTGCTCGTGCTCTCTCACCTGTTCGGCGTCCAAGCGCAGGAGCATGATTTCGAACTCGCCCACGTGGGTCTTTTCCTCCCGGGCGATATCCAGGAGTACCTTTTTAAGGTCGGGGTCGTCGGTCAGGGCCGCCATCTGATCATACAGGTTAATGGCGTCCAATTCAGCAATGATGGCCGCCCGCAAAATCTCTCTATTGAGACTTTCTTTCTTGACTTTGGTGAAGTCTATGGGAATTTGGGACAGCATAAACCCTCCTGGATCTAATGGTTGGCCGGTGTTGGCGCTGGGCAGAAGATAAGCATGGCAGCCGCAGCCGTCAAGAAAGATTGAGGCAAAGGCCGAAAGGAGATCGACGGTCAGGAATCCCTCCGGTTGCTTTCGGAAATTTTTAAAGCTAAGCACGGGGTGCGCCGGTCTTGGCGGTTTTTTGTGTTAAACTAAACAGGGATTAATTTTTTTTTGGGGAACTTAAACATGACTAACAATTGCCTCGAGGTGCAGGATAACCTTTCCGCCTGGCTGGACGGTGAGCTGGCGCCCGAGGTGAGGACTCAGGTGGAGCGTCACCTGGAAGGTTGCGCCCGCTGCCGTCAGGAACTGGCCCATTTGGAGGCCTTGGAGCGGGCTCTGGGGACCTTGACGGCCCCGGTTCCAGGCGGGTTGCCCGGGAAGGTGCGGGCCCGTCTTACCCGGCCGTCACGCCGCTGGTTGCAACGGCTGGCCCTGGCCGCGTCGCTGGTGTTGGGCATTTATTTGGGTGGCAGCCTGGCTCTGAATTTCTATTCCCAGCCGCAGACACCGAACGGTTTCAGCACGGAAGTCGCCAGCCTGGAAGCCTTTCATGATTTTCCCCAGGGCTCCATGGGGATGATCCTCGCCTCTTATCAAGAGGACGAAGGAACCGGTAACTGCAATTGAGGCGTAACTGGTTATTATATCTGGTTATATTTTCGTTGGCCCTGAACTTTGGGACCATCGGCACCATCGTCTACCTGCGATATCAGGATAAGGCGCAAGGGCTGTCCCGGGAAATTCCGCCGCCCCTGCCCATCCGGGATCTGTGGCAAACATTGAAGCTGGATGAGACTCAGCGCCAAGCCGTGCGCGGCCTGTTCTGGCAGCACCGGGCCAAGAGTTGGTGCGGCACCTGCTGGAGTTCAGGAAAGAATTGAAACCCGAACAGCGCACCGCCTTCCTGAGTCTGGTCCAGACCCGTCTGGAAAAGGCATGCGGTCGCAGGGGCGGCAGGCGCGGCCCCTGGCACGGGGGGCCGCCCCATGGTCCTGGTATGGGTCCAGGCCCAGGCCCCGGTATGCCGGGTCCGGGAATGGAACCGGGCCTCGGCCCCGCAGATCCGGGACGCCCTGACTAATAGTCAATCAATGACTGGCAATATTTCATCGATAAATTAAGGAGACTTTATGAAGAATAGACAGTGCTTAATGGCAGGCCTGGCATTAGCCTTGGCTGCAATATTGCTCCTGGCAGGCGCAGCACTGGCCCAAAGTCAGGGAGGCGGCCCAGCGGTGTGCCCGATGGGTCAGGGCAATCAGGTGTGTACCGGCGGCCCGGGTGGAACCTGCGCGGTTAACCCGGCCCAAAGCCCCGGCAAGCAGATTTGTCCGGTCGCCGGCGCCGCTAAGGCCCAGATGCGCCAGGGGATGAATGGACCCCAGGGCGGCGCCCAATCCGGTCAGCCCGCAACTCCAGCCAACCCTCCGGCAACCAGCGAATAAGGCAGATCCCTTCCAGGCCTGCGGATGGAAAAATACGCGGGGCGTGATTTCTCACGCCCCATCGGTTTTTTTATCGTTCGACTGGGCTCAAGCAATTGAACCCAGCATCTTTTAACAGCCGCAACCCGAGCCGCAGGAGCCGGAGTCGCAGGAACTGGAGCTACAAGAGCAGGCCGACGCCTGGGTGGGATGGTCGGTGATGCCCACGAGCTTGATCTTGAACAGCAGGGTCTTGCCGGCCAAGGGGTGGTTAAAATCCACCACGAATTTGTCCGGCTCGATGGCCAAGACCTTGCCCGTCACGGGACCATGGGGGCTGGCGAACTTGAGTTCCTGGCCCACTTCGATCTGATGGTCGCCCAGCATCGATTTGGGAAATTCCCGCTTGAGGTCGTCCCGCAGATCGCCATAGGCCTGATCCGGTGTCAGGGTCACATCCTTTTCGCTGTCCACTTCCATATTGATTACAGCATCGTTGAAGCCGGCAATGATGCCGCCGCCGCCCACCTGAAACTCCAAGGGCTCGCGATCGGTGCTGGTGTCAAACACAGTGCCGTCTTCCAGGCTGCCGGTATAGTGTAATTGCACGAAATCGCCATTTTTAACTTTGGGCATGAACCTCTCCTTGGGCTGGGCGCCTTTAAGGATCGCCCCGCCGGATTAATGCAAATTTATGATTATTGAAAACCGTGCGGGTCCATTCAGGTCTGCGGGCAGAACTGGCACTCGCCAGGTTCCCTGGTCTGCAGGATTAACTGGACAGCCGCGGTGGGGAATAACTCTTAGACCTTCACTACATTCTGAGCCTGTAGGCCTTTTTTCCCCTGCACTACTTCAAACTCGACTTCCTGGCCTTCTTCG
>JAMCQY010000141.1 GCA_023381945.1 Deltaproteobacteria bacterium | reverse complement strand
CACCACGATCACGAAGTAAAAGACGTATATCAGCAGAATGCCCTTGGTGCACACCTCAGCCTTTCGTGTGAGATGGATTCCCAAAGATAGGAGAACGAGAAGCAGTATGGACAGGCCTATCTTAATCTGGATGGCGAGAGTCCAGATCCCGCGATAATTGTGTTGCCAATCCATTATTCCCGACAGTATGGCCGGGATTGAGAAGACTAGGGCGAGGATAAGCAAGTAACGGGAAGCCTTGGTAAGATCAGGACGTCCATACCGGCAGCCCCAGATGACAAAAACTAACGCACCGGCCACCAGCCCGGTGGGCATGCGGGTTAACGGGGGATGGAACAAGTTGTGATAACCTATTGCGTTCAAAAACTGGTAGATATGGTCCATACTTGCTTTCCTCCTGCTTAAGACACCTGCATGAAATATCAATAAAAGCTGTTTCTGGGCCTGAACCCTGCTATCATTTTTTCGGGTGCAGGACGTTGACGATATAAAGGTAGAGTTCCTTCATCTGTTGATCAGTAACTCTTTTCCCGGAAACCGCGGGCATCAAGCGTTTGGGGCCAGGGGGCTTTTGAGGATTGCGATTAAATGCCAAAAAGGTATCGAAATCTTTCAACTGAGGGGAACCTACTAATGGCAAGCTGGGATTAATGGTGTTGCCGCCATTGGGATGACAAGAGGTGCAATTGGTGGCATATATCTTTTCTCCTGCTTGGTACTCTGTAGGAATCTTGGCCATCTTTGCGCCAACAACCAAACCCCCGCCAAAATAACCCAGGACTGTCACGGTCACGAAATATAAGAAGTAGATTGGCAGAACGCCCCTGGCGCATACGTCGCTTCTTCGGCTGAGGTAGAGGCCCAGGGCTAGGAGAACTACGAGCAGGACGGAACAGATAATTTTAATCTTTATGGCCAAAACCCAGGCGCCGCCATAATAGTGTTGCCAATCCATATATCCTGTTATGATCGCTGGAATTGAAAAGATCAGGGCGAGGATAAGGGAGTAACGGGCGGCTAAGGAAAAATCAGTACGATTATACCTGCAGCCAAGGATGGCCAACACTAACGCACCGGCCACCAGCCCGGTAGGCATATGGGTTAATGGGGGATGGAGCGGGTGCGTATAGCCTATTTTCTCGAAAAAACTGTAAATCATTTCCATTGTTTTTTACTCCGGATTCTTTTCATCGCACAGATCCTTCTTAGTGACAGTATTTTTTCCGGCTACCCGGGCGGCGCGCGCACTGCCGCCCCTTCAAGAAGTTTTGCCGGTCAAGGCTTCAAATCCCGCGACGATATCCAAAAGCTCCTCGGTGATGGTGCTCTGGCGCAGCTGGTTGTATTGCAGCCGCAGTTCCTTCAGGCGGTCTTCGATGTTGTTTTCCGCGGCCTGCATGGCGGCAAGGCGGGCGGCGTTCTCACTGGCCAGGGACTCGGCAAAGGCCCGGTACAGGGAAATAAAGAGATACTGGCCCAGCAGCGCATAAACCAACCGGGGGCGGGGCATGGTGAAGGTGGGCAGGACCTTGGAGGGCCAGGGTTTTTGCCCCAGACTTTCCAGCCATTGCATATCGATGGGCAAGAGGGGCAGGGCTTGGGGCCGGTAGAGGGCGCCGGCAACGGACTGATGATGGAATAGCATGATCCGTTCGATTCCCTCCGGGAATTGCCAGGAATCGATTTTCAGCAATAATTCCTGGACCCGGGAAGTGATGCCGCTAACTGAGCCGGGGACGCTGAAGAAGGACTCCACCTGTTCTCCGGCCTCCTCCAGGCGGGAGGCAGCCCGGGCGCCCACGGCAATGATGGTGCGGTCTTTCCTTGCCACCTGCAACTCGTTAAATCTGTCCAGGGCATAGGTTACCAGCAATTCGTTGAACTGTCCACACATGCCCAGCTCCGAGCCGAAGATGATCGCCCCCAGGCGGCGGCCGGGAGCGGGGCGGGGTTGCGTCCTTTCCTCTTTATGGCCACGCATCACGATCTGCATGCCCATCTCGACGGTGCGGCTGTACTGGCGCAATGACGCCACGGCCTTTTCATATTGGCGGATGCTGACCGCGGCGATGGTCTTCATGGTTTTCACCACTCCTTGCAGCTCTTGCGAAACGTCGATTTTTCTTCGTAAGGCTTCAATGGTTTCCATCACCGCCTCAAGTGGGGGCGGACCCAGGTGTCCGCCCATGCCTTAGGGCGCACATGCAGGTGCGCCCCTATAGTTCATTGGTTTCCATCGCCCTGTTCCAATGAGGATTGAATGACCTCTTGGGTTTTCCGCAAGATCAGCTCGCGCTCCTCGGCGCTGAGCTGTTCGCCGGCTTCGATGCGCCGGCAAGGCTCCGGAAGCTGCTCGCAGAGCATGCGCCGCACCGCCTTTTCCGCCGCTATCACCTTGTCCAGAGGAATAATGTCGAACAGCCCCTGGGTCACCGCCAGCAGCACGGCAATCTGGTGTGACGCCGGCATGGGATCGAACTGGGCCTGCTTGAGCACCTCCCGGACGCGGTAGCCGTGATCCAGGGTTTTACGGGTGCGTTCGTCCAGGCGGGTACCGAAACGGGAGAAGGCCTCCAGCTCCTGGAACTGGGAGTAAGTCAGGCGCAGGTCACCGGCCACGGCCCGGTAGGCGG
>JAMCQY010000178.1 GCA_023381945.1 Deltaproteobacteria bacterium | reverse complement strand
AAAATCTAGTAAAAGTCTAGAATTATTTAACTATTCCAGACAGTTACTTTTATCAAGTCAATTCGTTATAATCCCGGCAATTTCGATCGGATCATATTCCATGCCAAATATACATGCGATTGCCCTGCATCCCACCCGGCCTCCACTTGACAGCTCAGCCCCGACTGTTTATAAAGCTTCCAATCTTTATGAAATGGAGCTTTTCCTATGGATTCATACAAAATTAATCTCAGCGAAGCCGAAATGCCCCAGGAGTGGTACAACCTCATACCGGACCTGCCGGCGCCGATGCCGCCCTATCTCCATCCGGCTACCGGCCAACCCATCGGTCCCCAGGATCTGGCCGCCATCTTCCCCATGGAGATCATCATGCAGGAAGTCAGCCAGGAACGCTGGATTCCCATCCCCGATGAAGTGCAGCGTATCTATAAGCTCTGGCGGCCCAGCCCCCTGCACCGGGCCCGTAATCTGGAGAAGGCTCTCGGCACCCCGGCCCGTATCTACTATAAAAACGAGTCAGTCAGCCCGGCCGGCAGCCACAAGCCCAACACCGCGGTGGCCCAGGCCTATTACAACAAGGCTGCGGGCATCAAGCGTCTAGCCACCGAGACCGGCGCCGGCCAGTGGGGGTGTGCCCTGGCCCTGGCTTGCAATTTCTTCGACCTCGACTGCACGGTTTATATGGTGAAGGTGAGTTATTACCAGAAGCCGTATCGCCGCTCCCTGATGCACATTTGGGGGGCCGAGGTCTCTCCTTCGCCCACCGATCGCACCCAGGCGGGCCGCGCCATCCTGGCGCAAGACCCTGAAACCTCCGGGAGCCTGGGTATGGCCATCTCCGAGGCGGTGGAAGACGCCGCCAGCCACGCTGACACCAACTATTCTCTGGGGAGCGTCCTCAACCACGTCATGTTGCACCAGACCATAGTCGGCCTGGAGGTGAAGAAGCAACTGACCCTGGCCGGGGAAGAACCGGACGTCCTCATCGGTTGCGTCGGCGGCGGCAGCAATTTCGCCGGCTTCTGCTTCCCCTTTGTCCCGGATAAGCTCCAGGGCAAGGATATTCGCTTTGTGGCGGTGGAGCCCACCGCCTGTCCCACCCTCACCCGGGGGGCCTACACCTACGACTTCGGCGACACCGCCGGACTGACGCCCTTGACCCTGATGTATACCCTGGGCCACACCTTTGTACCCCCGGGGATCCACGCCGGCGGCCTGCGCTATCACGGCGATGCCCCGCTGCTCTGCCTGCTGGTGCACGAAAAAGTCGTCGAGGCCCGGGCCTATCCCCAGAATCCGGTCTTTGAGGCGGCCCGGCTATTCGCTGAAACCGAGGGCATCATCCCCGCCCCGGAGACGGCCCATGCCGTCAAGACTGCGGTCGAAGAAGCCCGGGTCTGCAAGGAGACCGGTGAGGCTAAGTGTATCGTCTTCAATTTCTCGGGTCACGGACACTTTGACCTGGCGGCTTACGACGCCTTCCTGGAAGGCAAACTTCAGGACGTGGAGACCGATCCCGGAGAGATGATCCAGCAGGCCCTGGCGAATCTGCCCAAGCTGCCGGGGAGATAAAGATTAGTCCCTCTTCGACGAGCGAAGCCTTCTAACTGGCTACTGGCTCCCGACTACTGACTATCCGCCGCTGGCCACTGGTCATTAAAAATACGGCCGCCCCTTGACTTGGGAGCCCAGGATGACTACCAATATAATCGCCAAGAGGTTGAGACTCTACACCCTGAGGGGAAGGGGAGACGTCCCGGTAAGAAAGCCGCCCCAAGTCACAGCCTCAACGGCAACTGCGACTGGCTTTGGGCAAAAGCCCGTTATCTGGATGTATGAGCATTCAGAAGCGTAGGCTGGGCGTTGCGAGCCAGATGTGGCGGCGAATGCCTGCACCAACGCCTATTGCGGTTAATTGGTGATCACGAAGCGGCGGACGTCGAGCGGATGTCTTAAGGACAACTGACTTAGTTTCGTGATCTCGGGAAGCCGGGGAACTGTCGAATGACACTCGTAATGAGGCCATTCGGGTCCCCGGCTTTCTTTATCCAGACCAGGCTGTGGCCGGAAAAAACGCCGGCGGCTTCGGCCGCGGTGGTTTATCGCTCAAAGGCGCCCGGCGAGCAGCTAGTCGTCGACTCTCAGAGATCCCATCCAGACCCCTGTTCGTACGGGATTATTTCTTTTCCGGAGTGCCCGGCGTGACGGTTATCCTGGGCGCCGGCACGGTCATGGTCCTTTTGCCTTTTTCCTGAGGAGCCTCCTTGTCCGCGGCTTCTGACTCGGAGGACTTTTCCTTGGCCCCCTTGGCGCCGCGTTTGAATTTTCCCGGCACCCCCGAATAAGTCACTTCAGCTCCAGTGGCCGTGGATGAAAAGGCGAAGATCAGGGCCGCCAGGCAGGCGGCAATTCTTAAATATCTCATTAAGCACTCCCTTGCTTTAGCATGATTCAATCTCCAGAATTTCCGCCCTGGCATCTGCCTAAAACTGACTACCTCAAAAATAATCATACTGTAGAGCCTCTTGCAAAAGTCTCATAAGGGTTGATTTATTGAAAAATTAAGCCTCATCGGCGCTGCTGTGCTAAGGTAGTTTTGTGAGTAAAACCGGAAGCATAGTGAGGCGGCGATGA
>JAMCQY010000394.1 GCA_023381945.1 Deltaproteobacteria bacterium | reverse complement strand
TCTCGGCCTCGTTGGCCTGTTTGGGGTCGAGCCGGCCGAAGACGTCCAGTTTCGGGGCTGGCGGAAAGTCCAAAATTTCCTGAACTTCCGCCATGAAGTGCACCTGGGAGCCCCGCTCCAGGATATTGACCCCCTTTTTGGTGGCGATGACTATGTCACCGTCGAAGTAGGCGGCGCGCTGTTCGAATTCGGTGAAGTCTTCCACCGATTTAAGAGCCCGTTGCGAACCGAAGAGCCGCTGGATGTTAACTCCCCGCAAAGAGGGGGTGTCGAGGCGGTGCCGGAATTTTTGGGGCCGGATGTCGCCCACCAGGTGGGTGCCGGCGTTGGTGTGGCCGTTGACGTGGCAGTCGAAGCAGGTCACCCCCCGGCTGGGCAGTTCGGAGCGCCGGTCTTCCGTTTGATTGAACTGCTGCTGCGGAAAAGGCGTCAGCAGCAGGCGCATCCCTTCAAGTTGTTTGGGATTGAGAATGCCGTTGAACAATTCGTAATAGTTCATGATAGTCACCAGCTTGCCCTGGGAAACGTCCCCCAGGTCGGGCCGGGTGGTGAGGAAGATGGCCGGCGGAAATTCCGGCAGGAAATGGTCCGGCAGGTCGAAGTCCAGGTCGAAGCGGGTTAAGTCCCGGCCTTCCTGCTTTTTCACTTCCTCGATATGGTATTTGGGAAAGAGCATGCCGCCCTCGGGGTGATTGGGATGGGGCAAGGGCAGAAAGCCGATGGGAAACAGCCCTTTATCCCTGATCTCCTCCGGGCTCATGGCCGCCAGCTTTTCCCAGGTCAGGTCCTTGGGGAGTTTGACCCGGACGCCCTCCTGTACGGGTTTGCCCCGGGTCATGGCGATACCTTTTGCCGGGTGGTTGCCCAGGTCATAGCGCGCCTCCAACAGTTCCTTCTGGCGCGCCTCAACCTTGGGCTTCTCTGCCTTCCAACGGTTCATGATGGTGTTAAAGTCTTCTTTGATGACCACTGGCGCGTAGCTGGTCTCTCTTTCCTGGGCCTTGGGCTTATCGTCCTTGCTCCAGGAAAAACCAATTCCTGCGGTCAGGGCAAAACCCAGGATCAGGGTACAAAGGAGCCAGACTCTCCTGGCATGCTGTCTATCCATCTTGGCCTCCGTGCGCTGCAAGTTCATTAAAGTTATTTATAAATTAATCACCTGCGGAGGCGAGTCAATCAGTCTCAAGAAAACCTGGCTTTCTAATAAGTGTTGACTAAGGCCTGGCCGGTAACTACCTTAACTGAGAACTGAAAACTGACTATGGAGGCGAGCGATGTTCGGGCGGCGTTTGCGACTGTTCAATCTATTGGGTTTCGAGGTGCGCATCGATCTGAGTTGGATCATCATCGCGGTGCTGGTGACTTGGTCCCTGGCGGATGGCCTCTTCCCCTACCTCTATAAAAACTTGGATAAGGAGGTTTATTGGGCCATGGGCGTGGTTGGCGCCCTGGGTCTCTTTGCCTCCATTATCTTCCACGAATTTTGCCATTCTCTGGTGGCCCGCAAGTTTGGCATGCCTATGAAGGGCATTACCCTGTTTATTTTCGGCGGCGTGGCGGAGATGGGAGACGAGCCCCCCTCCGCCCGGGCCGAATTTCTCATGGCCTTGGCCGGGCCGGTCTCCAGCATCTTTCTCGCCGGCGTCTTTTATTGGTTTTACCTGTGGGGCCTCAGCGCCGATTGGAGCCAGCCGGTAACCGGGGTGGTGCGCTATCTCGCCTGGATCAATGCCTTGCTGGCCGCCTTCAATCTCCTGCCGGCCTTTCCTCTGGATGGCGGCCGTATCCTGCGGTCGATCCTCTGGGGTGTCAAACAGGACCTGTCCTGGGCCACCCGGATCTCCTCCAGTATCGGCTCCGGCTTCGCTATCGTTTTGATCTTTCTGGGAATTATCTCGATTCTGGAGGGCAATATCATCGGCGGTATCTGGTGGTTCATGATTGGCATGTTCCTTAAGAGTGCGGCGCAGATGTCCTACCAGCAGCTCCTGGTGCGCCGGGCCCTGGAGGGGGAGCGCATCAGCCGCTTCATGACGCGTAATCCCGTAACCGTGCCCCCCACCATCACCGTGGCCGAACTGGTGGAAAATTATGTCCTGCACCACCATTTCAAGATGTTTCCGGTAGTGGATGACGGGCGCATCGTCGGCTGCGTCACCTCCGGGGATATTAAGGCAATTCCCAAAGAGAAATGGGGTGAAGAGAGCGTGGGGGAGATCGCCGAAGGCTGCCCTCCGGAGATCTTTATCACCCCGGAGACCGACGCGGTCAAGGCCCTTGCCATTATGAATCAGACGGGCATGAGCCGCCTCCTGGTAACGGAAGGCGAGAAGTTGGTGGGGCTCCTGACTCTAAAAGACCTGTTGGCCTTCCTCTCTCTCAAAGTGGAATTGGAACGGTAGGTCTAGTGTCACAGATATTCCTTTCCAAAGAGCCTCTTGCAAAATCCTGCAGCCGCTGGCTTTAGCCTGCGCCGGCACAGGCTGGAAAGCCTGTGCTACCGGAAGATGATTCGAGCAACAAGGTGAAATTCCAGGTCCGATACGAATTTTGCAATTGGCTCAAAAATATTCGATTTCTTTCGTAGGGGCGGCCCAGGTGTCCGCCCTGGCATTAATGTTTCGAGTCTTCCTTT
>JAMCQY010000390.1 GCA_023381945.1 Deltaproteobacteria bacterium | reverse complement strand
TTACTTGCGCAACCGCACCCGGGGAAAGGTCCAGCGGAACCACATCATCATGAAGATGAGGGCGTAAACTTTCAACAGGAACCAGACCACTCCGGGCAGGAAGGGGCCGTGCCAGCCGCCCAGGAAAAGGACGGTGCCCACCGACGCGGCGATGAACATGTTGGTATATTCCGCCAGGAAGAAGACGGCGAACCGCATCCCGCTATATTCCGTATGGAAGCCGGCCACCAGCTCTGATTCGGCTTCCGGCAGGTCGAAGGGGGCGCGATTGGTTTCGGCGGTTGCGCAAGTAATAAAGAGGAGAAAGGCCAGGGGCTGCAGGACGATAAACCACATGCCGCCCTGGGCCGCTACGATGTCCGACAGCTTGAACGAGCCGACCATCAGGATGATGCTCATCACGGTGATGAGCAGCGGAATCTCGTAGGCCACGTTTTGCGCCACGGAACGGATGGCGCCCAAAACGGAGTATTTGTTGTTGGAGGCCCAGCCGGCCATGAGGATGGCCAGGACCGCCAGGGTGGAGAAGCCCAGGATCAGAACGATCCCCACGTTCATATCCTTAATGATCAGGGACTGGGAGAAGGGAATCACCAGGAAGGAGAGCAGCACCGGCAGGAAGACCACGATGGGGGCCAGCCAAAAGATCGGCTTATCCGCTTCTTCCGGGGTGATGAGCTCCTTGCCCATAAGCTTGAGGGCGTCGGCCACGGACTGGATAACGCCGTGAGGGCCCACTTCCATGGGCCCCAGGCGAACTTGCATATGAGCCGAGACCTTACGTTCCACCCAGATGAGAAACAGGGCGTTCACCGAGACCAGGGCAATGACCCCGACCAGGCCGATGAGCAGCCGCCCGACTTCCGTTCCCAAGTATTGCGCCAGTTGTTCCATAAGTTGCGCTCAGTTCAAAACCGGTTTTCTGTTTTCTGTTTTTTTTGGTCAAAAGGCATTTTGCTTTTACTGGCCCCTGAGCCCTGCCTTTAACGGTCAATTTCCGGGATCACCACGTCCACGGACCCCAGGATAGCCACCAGGTCGGCCACCAGGGTATCCACGGCGATCTCGGGCAGGATGCTGAGGTTGCCGAAAGACGGCACCCGGAGTTTGATCCGGTAGGGTTTGATATCTCCCTGGCTGACTATGTAGCAGCCGAATTCCCCCCGGGCGGTTTCTACGGCCTGGTAGACCTCCCCGGCGGCTGGTTTAAGTCGTTTGGGCACCTTCTCGGCCATGATGGGGCCGCCCGGAAGCTTGTCCAAAGCCTGTTCGATGATCCGGAGGCTCTGCTCCATCTCCTGCAAGCGGACGAGATAACGATCAAAGATGTCGCCGTTCTCGCCGATGGGAATCTCAAAATCGAAGGCCGGGTAGGCGGAATAGGGTTCGCTTTTGCGAATATCGTAGGCAATGCCGCTGCAGCGCAGGGTGGGGCCGGTGAGGCCATATTTGACGCACTGGTCTTTGCTGATGACCCCCACGTCCTTGGTGCGGTTGATGAAGATGACATTCTTGGTAACCAGGTTGTCGTAATCCGGCCAGCGGCTGCGGAGGCGCTTGATGAAGGTCTTAACGCCGGTGATGAATTCCTCGTCGAGGTCCTGGGGCACCCCGCCGAAGCGGTAGAAGCAATAAGTGAGCCGGGAGCCGGTGATCCGGTCCAGGAGGTCCAGGATCTGTTCCCGGTCATCAAAGCAGTACATGATGGGAGTAAAAGCGCCCAGGTCCAGAAGATAAGCGCCGAACCACAGGAGGTGAGAAGTCAGGCGGTTGAGTTCGCTGCAAATCACCCGGATGTATTCGGCCCTCTCCGGCACGGTGATGCCGATGAGCTTTTCCACCGCCATGCAGTAGCCCTGATTGTAGGCCAGGGCGTGCAGGTAATCCACCCGGCCCATGTTGGGCAGGAACTGGTAGTAGTTGCGGTTCTCAGCCATGTGCTCGTGGGCCCGGTGGCCGTAACCGATGACTGGCTCGGCCTTGGTGATGTACTCACCATCCATCTCCAGGAGCACCCGCAGGACTCCGTGGGTGCTGGGGTGCTGCGGACCCAGGTTGAGGGTATAAGTCTTTTCTTCTATGCCTAACTCAATCATTGGCCGCCTCGGCTCCGAAGTCTTTCAACAGCGGGTGGAAATCGGCATCGTCCGGCAGCAGGATGCGCTTCAGGTTGGGATGCCCGGCGAACTTGATGCCGAACAGGTCGTAAACCTCGCGCTCATACCAATCAGCCGCGGGATAAACCTGGGAGACGGTGGGCGCCTGCGCTTCTTTGGGCAGGGAGGCGTGCACCACGGTGCGGCATAGTTCATAGTAATTGGCGAAGTGGTAGACCAGGGTGAAGGAATCCCGCAAATCCACTGCCGTAAGAGATTCCAAAAAGCAGCCCTCATTCAGCATGGCCTGGGCGACTTCCGGCATTTGCTGAGGACGCGCGGTCACCTCCAGGTGATAGCCGGTCTTGGCATAGTCACCGTCGGCCACCTGTTCCAGGCCCAGGGGGGCCAGCGCGGATTTAAGCTTGTCCTTTAACATCTCTGAACTTCCTGAGACGACCCCGCTTGGTGATCTTCTCTTCCAGCGTTAAGATGGCTTCAATGATGGCTTCTGGCCGGGGCGGGCAGCCGGGGATGTAGAC
>JAMCQY010000388.1 GCA_023381945.1 Deltaproteobacteria bacterium | reverse complement strand
AACTTGGCGAAATTGCTTTGAAAGTCCCCCTTTGAAAAAGGGGGATTTAGGGGGATTTAAAAATCAACCAATCGGAAAGAATTTTTGGCAATCGCTATATATTGGAGCCATGCATGAAAGAGCATGTGAAGCGCACCCTGGAACTCCTTTCAGGGGAAAATTTGGCTTCTTCGCACCCTGACGGCAGCCAAACCGGCTCTCTGGAGACCTCGGACCTGGAACTCCTGGACGCTTATTCCCGCGCCATTATTCAGGTGGCGGAGGAGCTCTTCATTCTGGCGGTAGTAGGTATCACCATCGGGGTGCAATCCCAGAGGCTCGCGGCGGAGCAAGCCGGGGCCGGCTCCGGGGTCATCATCGCCCCGGACGGTTATATTTTGACCAACGATCACGTGGTAGCCAATGCCCGACTACTTCAGGCCACCTTGGAAGACGGCCGGACCCTGGCGGCCGAGATCATCGGCACCGACCCGGCCACCGATCTGGCCGTGATCCGGGTGAATGCCGCGGGCTTGCCCTTCGCCAGTCTGGGAGATTCCGCGGCCCTGCGAGTAGGCCAATTGGTCATTGCCATCGGCAATCCCTTCGGCTTTCAATCCACCGTGTCCACCGGGGTGGTGAGCGCCTTGGGCCGCGCCCTGCGGAGCCGCTCCGGCCGTCTCATCGAAAATATTATCCAGCATTCCGCCCCGCTGAATCCGGGCAATTCCGGCGGACCGCTGGTGGATTCCCGGGGCCGGGTGGTGGGAGTTAACACCGCCATTATCATGATGGCCCAGGGCATTGGTTTCTCCATCCCGGCCAACACCGCCAAATGGGTGGTTTCCCAGTTGCTCACCCAAGGCCGGGTGCGCCGGGGCTACCTGGGGCTGGCGGGCCGCCAGCGTCCCCTCGAGCGCCGTCTGGTGCGCTTCCATCGCCTGAGCCATGAATACGCCGTGGAGGCCATCTCGGTGGACCCCATGGGCCCCGCAGCCCAGGCCGGACTGCAAGAAGGCGACCTGATCATCGCCATCAACGGTCAGCCTCTGAGCAGCGTCGATGATCTGCATCTCTTCCTGGCCGAATGGCCCATCGGCCAAGAGGTAGTGCTCACCATCCTCCGGGGCCTGGAACGCCGCGATCTACGGGTCCGGCCCGGTGAGGCCAGGAGCTGATATTTTAACCGCAGTTCCTCATGGACCTGCGGCCCACCCGTAAAGCATGAAAAGGTTTGGTGGGGCAGGCCTCCGTGCCTGCCAAACCTGGGCCACAGGCAGGGACGCCTGCGCCACCACGGAACTTTTCGAAGCAGATGAACACAGATTACCGCAGATAAACGCCGATGATGTTCTTAATCTGCGTCTATCTGCGGTTTATATTGTCTTTTCAACTTCGCTTCGAGTAAGATCATTCCTATGTCTTCGCGATCCGGGAAACCGGTTTTCGTTTGCCAGTCCTGCGGCTTTCAGGCCGCCAAGTGGTTGGGGCGCTGCCCGGAGTGCGGCGCCTGGAGCTCCATGGCCGAGGAAGTTATTACTCCCGTGCCTGCGGGCCTTGGTCAACTGCCGCCGAGACGCAGCCAGCCCCAGCCCCTGCTACACCTGCACGCCGCCCCGGAGGTTCGCCGGGTTTCGGGCATCGGCGAGTTTGACCGCACCCTGGGGGGCGCCGTGGTCCAGGGCTCCGTGGTCCTGGTGGGCGGCGACCCCGGCATCGGCAAATCCACCCTGGTCCTTCAAGTTCTCGACCGCCTTTGCCAGGGAAAACTCAAAGGCCTTTATATCTCCGGGGAAGAATCCGAAGTCCAGCTCAAACTCCGGGCCGACCGCCTAGGTTTGCAATCCCCCGAGCTGCTGGTGGCCACCGAGACCTGCCTGGAAAATATCCTCAAGATGGTGGAGGAGGTACAGCCGTCTTTTTTGGCCCTGGATTCCATCCAGACCATCTATACCGCCACTATCCCCTCGGCCCCGGGCTCCCTGAATCAGGTGCGGGAGACCGCCTTCCGTCTGGTGCAGCAGGCCAAACTCACCGGGTGCGCCATCTTTATCATCGGCCATGTCACCAAGGAAGGCGCCATCGCCGGGCCCATGACCCTGGAGCACCTGGTGGACACGGTCCTCTACCTGGAAGGTGACCGCAGCCACAGTTTCCGGCTGCTCCGCACCGTCAAGAACCGTTTCGGCCCCACCCAGGAGCTGGGCGTCTTCGAGATGCAGGAGGCGGGCTTGCTGGAGGTGGACAACCCCTCCGGCCTGTTCATGGCGGAACGCTCCCTGGAAGTCCCCGGCGCCGCGGTGGTCCCCAGCCTGGAAGGCTCCCGCCCCATCCTGGTGGAGGTCCAGGCCCTGGTGTCGCCGTCGTCTCTGGCCCTGCCCCGGCGCCAGAGCATGGGGGTGGACCCGGGAAGGGTGTCGCTCCTGGTGGCCATCCTGGAAAAACGAGTGGGCCTGGGGCTGGGCGGCCAGGACCTGTTCGTCAATGTGGCCGGCGGCGTGCGCCTGACCGAGCCGGCCGCCGACCTGGGAGTAGCGCTCGCCGTGGCTTCTTCTTTTCTGGACCGGCCGGTGCCCGCGGATACCCTGATCTTCGGGGAAGTGGGCCTCACCGGCGAAGTCCGGGCGGTGAGCGCCCCCGAAGTCAGGCTCAAAGAGGGGGGCCAAACTGGGCT
>JAMCQY010000428.1 GCA_023381945.1 Deltaproteobacteria bacterium | reverse complement strand
CTAATCTCCTTATCGAGGTCCACTGCCTCAAGGACTACATCCAGCCTGTAACCCGTCTACCCCATCAGCTTTTGGCCGATAGGGTATCACCGCCGAAGAAACTCATTCATACCATCTCCTTAAATTTTAATGATCGGTATCAAATGCTATTTCCATTGTCCTACAAGGAGCGAGATATTTCTTTAGCTCTTCCTTAAACCCGTTCACTTCTTCCTCGACCCTGGCCAAGATCTCCTTATAGCGGTATAAATCCAGGAGCCCAAAGCGCCCAGAACTGCTCCGAGTTGAAGTAGCCTCCCAAAATGTTCCAGGATTGTCATTCAAATATAAGGCTCGCCAGGGAAGTGCGCCAGGTCTACCCGACATTTCGTAAGAATGGGGCATCAGGATTCTTCAGGGTTGCATTTGAAGCGAAAGCTGGAAACCAGTTCTACCTGGACTGGGCCAGATCACGTTGTATTTCTTTGATACCTGGTCGCCTTTTCTTAAGGTTGGTAAAAATTCCTTACCATGCAAAAACGTGGAATCCCCAAGCGGGCAGGTCCACGTAAAGGCCCCGGTATAGCAAGGCGTCGACCTCCCATTCATAGCGGGCCTCATGCATCAGATCCTTGAGTGTCACCTTTTTTCCCTTCATATCAACAAAGGGCCAGGCCACGTGACATTGGCCCTGGCTGGGGCCATAGTTTACCGTGATCAGGAGGCGGTGATGCGTCTCATCTTCCCAGGCAAAGGCCAGAAAACGGTCCCAGCTGTGGTTGCCGTCCCAGGGCGGGCGGACTTCCAGGAGTTGCCAGCGGCCTTGCCGTAATTCGGGGCGCTTAAGGCAGGACAGTAGTTTTCGGTAAAATTCCTGAAGGACGGGATCAACCGGCTCGTCGGGGCGGCGGCCCAGGTGCATGGAGACTTTGACGCGGCGGCCCTCAAACTGGCCTTCGTGAAAGAAACGCAGGCCGGGACTAAAGTAGGTGAGGACTGCCGCAGCTTGGTGCAACGGCGGCGGGAAATCATGGGCGGCCCGGGGCTCATCGTGGTTTTCGAGAAATCGCGCCAGCTTGTTCTGATAAGCCAGATCAGCCCAGAGGTGGCTGCGCACTGCCGCGGCGTCCTGGGCCAAGAGACGGTCATAGAGCTTTTTGTCATAGCAATAGTCAAAACCCTGCTGCATGAGTTCCCACTCCAGGTCCCAATAGACCTCAGCCATAAAGATAAACTGGGAGTTTTTGGCTTTTACCTTGCCAGTGGCCTCAGGCCAGAAGGGCTCGTCCACGGGGGCCAAGCCGTCGGCTGAGAGGGACCGCTCGCCCCAGGTGCGCTGGAAGACTTCAGGGAGAATAAGCATAGCCATGTCGCAGCGCACTCCGTCGGCGACCTCGGCCAACTTGAGGAGCTCCTGGGCCATGGCTTCCCTTAATCTCGGGTGGCGATAGTTGAGCTGGAAGGTATCGGGCCAGCCGGCGAAGTAGGGGTCCCGGCCGTAGGCCAGGATTAGGGGGCCGCTGGGGGTCTCAACCCGCCGATAATTGTGGGGCTCCCTCTCCAGGTCGGTTTCACCCCCCTGGACGTAGAACTCCGGGTGCTGCTTTACCCAGGGATGATCAGGAGCGGTGTGGTTGGGAACAAAGTCCACCATGAGCTTAAGACCTCTGGACTTGAGACGTTCCTTCAGACCCATGAGGTCCGCCTCCCGGCCGAAATCCCGGTGCAAGGTGTAGCCCGTGACCGCAAAGGGCGAGCCGCTGACGTCGGCCTCGGTAAAATCAGGCAGCGTTGCCTGAAACTCCCGGAGCCACTCAGGGTGACTCAAGGAGACCTGACGTCCGGCCGACCCGGTCTGCCAGAGGCCCAGAAACCAGACGTAATCGAAGCCCTGGGCAGCCACTTGGTCAAGAAAGGCATCGGGGATATCGGCCAGGGTAGCCGGACGCCCCATCGTGTTGGCCAGCTCCCGGAGCCACACCCGGGTGTTGATCTGGCAGGGAAGGATAAAGTGTCATCTCAACCTCCTCCTAAAATCGGTATGAAAGCCCACCAGAGACACTGCGCATTTGATAAGAGGCGCCGCCTGGTAGTACACTGTGAGAGTAGAAGCCCACAGCCCGCAGAGACAGATGGTAAGTAAGCAGATAATTCATCTCCACCAGGACATTAACAGTCTTGACCCAGGGATTGTCTGCCTGTTGACTAAAGTTGAAATTGCTCTCCAAGGCCAGTTTAGCCCGGCTCCCCCAGTTCTTTTCCAGCACCATCCCCCAGGAATGAAAGTTGAGAGACTGAAAATCGGCGTAGGCAGGGCCACTACCGGGGGGAGCCAGGTCTGCGGCCCGGCGGTTATAGTCGCCGTAAGCATAAAAATACTTTATTTTGAGCAGCGGGTTCATGAGCACTCGGAACTGGACGCCACCTCCCAGAATCTGGCGCGCATTGGTGTCCGTGTAGGAGCTATAAATGCCCATGCCGGTCAATATCAGCCGTTCCCCCAGGGCCTGATAACCCCAGAAGGAACCTTCCTGGGCCCGGATCTGCTGGGTCACCGCCAGGCTGTTGGCAGTTGCGAGTCCAAAAAAGGTCTGCGACCATAAGCCGATGGGATTGACGACCGCGTAGCGATAGCGGCCATAGCTGGAAAAGTCGTCGAAATACAGGCCCCACGGCCCCCGGAAGGGACCGAAGAAGTCAATGACATCATGGAGGCTGTAGGACAGAGAAAGCCCCGTCCCGGGGGTTGCCTGCCAGTAGGCGGCGGTCCGCACCGCCCCTGACTGCCCCCAGCGGCCATAATCATTGAAGGCTCCCGCTACCTCCAGGAAAAGCGTACGACTCGGCCGGTATTGGAGAACCAGCGGCAGCGCATGGCGATGCAGGGACTTGCCACGGTAACTTTTGGGGAAGAGAGCGGCGCCGCTGTTATAGGTCAGGTAGCCGTAGCCGCCGTACAGGCGCAGCCGGGGATGTAGGTACAGGCGGTAACTGCTGTAAAGAAAGTCGCGCCGGAAACCCTCGGAGTCTTCAAAATAGCCGGCCAGGGCTTGCACCTGGGGGGTCATTAAGCCCTGGACCTGCCCTAATCCTTTCTGGGCTTCCTGATTTTCAGGCATCCTGGCCAAGGCCCGGTCAAAATGCTGTTGGGCCAGGGTGTAAAAGGCACTCCGCAGATAGATACGGCCCAGACCCACATGGGCTTCGGCGTTCTCTGGCTCTGCGGCCAGGACTTCCTGAAACAGCTTCTCAGCCCGATCGAACTGGCGGAGCGCCAGGAAAATGTTCGCCAGCTTATTCATCAAGGTCAGGTCGCCGGGGCGTCGAGCCAGGAGGCGCTTATAGAGGTCTGCGGCGCGATGCCACAAGAAGGGCTGAGTGGCATAGATATCGGCTTGCCGTTCCAACAATCTGGGGTCGTCGGGATACTGCGCCAGCCCTTGGGCAATGGTGGCCAGGGCGATGGCTGCGTCTCCCCGGTCCATCTGTGCGGCGGCCAAGCCGAGAATGGCCTCAGGCTTTTCTGTCTCCATGGCAGGAATCTCAACCTGGGCGCCCAAATCGGGTTGGACCTGGGCCAAGGCGGCACCCACTGACCAGCAGGACCACAAAAGGATGTAAATAAGGAAACCCGCGATTCTGGCCACCCTGGTCATTAAGAGATAGTCCCGGCAGGTTAGGTGTTGTCCTTTTTCCCTCTAGTCTCGGCCGTAGTGACTCTAATGGCCGGGGCCTCGTAATCCGGCGTCAGGTAGTCGGCCGGGATGGTAGTTTGGTTGCCATCCCGCAACTGGGTATAATGGGGTGACATGATCTCTACCCCGCCTTCATTGAACTTGTCCTGGATATTCTGGTGCAGCTCACCATAAATCCAGGGCATTTTCTCCGGGGCATCGGTATAGGCGTTCAGTTCGTAGGTGACATAAAAGTCGTTGAGCGCAGTCTGTAGCACGAATGGGGGCGGCCTCTTGAGGATGTGGCTCGTGGTGTTCGCCGCCTCGATGAGTAAGGCGTGAACCGTCTTCCAGGGGGCGTCGTAGCCGATGGTGACACTGGTGTGCAGGATAAGACCGTCTCCCTGCCTGACTCCCTGGCTGAGATTGGTGACGTGGCTGGAGAGGATGGTGCCGTTGGGTATGGTAACGACATGATTTTTAAAAGTTTTGATCCGGGTGAAATAGAGCTTGCGCTCCACTACCATCCCCATGGCCTCCCCGATCTTGATCATATCCCCCACATGAAAAGATCGCTGATAGATGAGGTTGACTCCAGCAATCAGGTTGGCAATGGCAGAGGTCGAGCCCAGGGAGAAGAGCACGCCCAGGAAGATGGAGATACCTTTGAAGGCCGGAGACTCGGAGCCGGGAATATACGGATAGGCGACCACCGCCACGAAAGCAATGATAAAAAGGCGCAGAAGCTTATAAGTCATGGGGGCGACTTCGGCATCCAAGCCGGCGACGGTCACCTTCCCTGCGCTTACCTGGTCAAAGAAATAGCGCAGCGTCTTCAAGACGTACCGGGTAATGAGAAAGAGGACGGCGAGAAAAGCCAGGGCGGGGGTTTGGTCCCAAATGGCCTCGCCGATGGCGCTGATAGCCCCCAGTACACTGTTAAAAAGTTGCAGGGCATATCTCTGGGTCCAGGGAAAGAAGCTCAAACCCAGGTGCAGGTATACGTAAACTAGGAGTAGAATGATCAGGAATCGAGCTATCTTGACGGCGTTGACAAATACTGTTTTGATGCGGTCGGCGGTAAAAAATTCGAACTCGCCAATTTTTACGGCGTGTATCCGTTCTGAGGCCAGGATGGACTGGTTGAGGCGGCGCACCCCCCGGTTGACCAGCATGATCAAGGCGACCAGGACCAGTAAGGCCAGGACGGTCTTGACAATACCGCTGAGCAAGTTAGTCAGGCTGTGCTCCCGCTGATATTCGGCAATGGCTTGGCGAATGCTTCCAGCATACTCCCGGGCCAGTTGGTCCGCCGCCTTCCCCTCCACCTTCGCCTCAAAAGCCCAGACTGCCAGGATGACCTGGTCGCCCACCATGATGTCCGAGCTCAATTCCCAATCCCGGACTGTGATGGTGCCGGGGCGGAAGGAGGGGTCCTGGGCCAGTTTCTTGAGGTGCTCACTGACCGCCTTAGCCCTCTGCTCGGTGCTCAGGGTCTTTGGCTTCACCCTGAGAAAGAAAAGGGTCTTGCCATCCAATTCCACGGGTGAGCCAGGGGTTTCCACGACAAAGCCCGGGGGCAGTTCGGTGGGGTCCCAGGGCCAGGCCGGGGTGCTCAGCAGAACACCCAGCACAACTAAAAAGAGTACTATTATTCTTTTGTTCATGGCCTCTGTTATCCTTAGGTCGGGTGACCATGAGACCATAAAAAACCAAAGCAAACTTGCCATCCAATGATCATGCCTATATTCCCCTCGAAAAAAGCACCGTCCGCCTTTGCCGTACTCCAGGTATTTCTGCGGGTCCAAAGAGGCAAACATCTGCAGGAGCTTGGCCACGAAGCCAGTCCAACCTGTTTGGTGGGAGGCCCCCAGGCCGGCGCCGTTATCGCCATGGAAATACTCATAGAACAAGATATTATCCCGCCAGTGGGGATCGTTCTGGAATTTTTCCGTGCCGCCATACACCGACCGTCGGCCCTGTTAATCTGTCCCTATTTTCTACTGCGAGTCATGGACCCAAAACCCTTCCACCCTCGGCTTAACCTGCCGCGCCCGGCTTCATCCCGCGCAGATTCTCAATCAGAATGTATATGCTTAATACAAGCACCCATAGCGGAAACACCATGGGCAACCAGTCGACAAAGCGGCTGCTCAGTAGGAGTAGCGCCGCCAGGGCATAGCCCGGGAGCGTTATCCAGCGTGGCAGAATGTGCGTGCGCATGGCCAGGGTGACGGTCGAAATCATGAATATGCCTGCCATTTTGAGGGCAAAGACGTTCATGATCTGGGCGCTAATGGCACGGCCAAAGGCGTAGGCGCCGGACTCGATCATCAGTTTAGGGGCGGCGTTGAGGACCAGGATCATTGCCCCTGCCACTGCTGCCGCAGCAAAGAACATGGCGAGGAATAAAATCCCACTGCCAAAAAAAACCGTGGCAAAAAAGCGGTCCTCGTAAATGCCGAGCCGGTCGCGCACCACGCCGATGAACCACAAAAAGGCAATGCCGGCGAACGGCACCAGGTTCAGCGCCAGTACCACGGTTCCCGACCTAGTCGCAGACCACTCCTGTATCTCTGGGGAGATGGCTGGAACAGAAACTCGGAGGAGGACCAGAGTGGTAGTAAGCAGAACCGAAAAGAGAATCCCGGCGATCGCCGCGGCACGTGGTGTTTTCAGCCCTTCGCGGGTCAGAGACCCGGGTGGCTGCATGCTTTGTTCCATAAAACACACCTCCAAGCCCCGCTGGCCCCTGCCACCCTTGAGGTGGAATGAGGCGGGCCCTAAAGTCAGGACCCGCCCGAGTCAGACTTTGTTATAACCTCTAAGCGCCCGGCGTGGCCTGCCGGAACGCGGCCTCTTTACCCCCCTCCAGGGCTCGCTTGGGGTCCAGGAGCCCGTAAAGCTGGATGGTTTTGGCCACGAGCCCGGTCCAGCCGGTCTGGTGGCTGGCGCCAAGCCCCGCGCCATTGTCGCCGTGGAAGTATTCGTAAAACAGGAGGTGGTCCCGCCAGTGGGAGTCGCTCTGGAACTTCTCCGTGCCGCCGTAGACGGATCGCCGGCCATGCTCGTCGCGGGTAAAGATCCGGCTGAGCCGGTCGGCGATCTCCTTGCTCACCTCGAAGAGGTTCATCATCTTGCCGGACCCCGTGGGGCATTCAATCTTGAAGTTGTCGCCGTAGTAGAGGTAGAAGTTCAGGAGCGCCCGGATGATGAGCGCATTCACCGGCATCCAGACCGGCCCCCGCCAGTTGGAGTTGCCGCCGAACATGCCGGTGTTCGACTCGGCCGGCAGGTAGTCCACCCGGTACTCCTGGCCGTGCACCTGGAAAACATACGGGTGCTGCGCGTGGAACTTGGAGAGCGAACGGAGGCCGTAGGGGCTCAGGAACTCGTTCTCGTCGAGCATCTTCGTAAGAATCCGGCGCAGCCGCTCCGGGTTGACCAGGGCCAAGACCCCGCGCTCGGCCACGCCGAAATGACCCGGTCCCGTGGGGTGGATAGTCTCGAAAAGCTCGGGAATCCGGCGCATGCGTTCCATTAACTGAGCCATCGCCTGCGGTAAACGCTCCCGCTGCCACTTCTCGATCACCGTGGTGGCGCACAGGGGCAGGAGCCCCACCATCGAGCGCACCTTGAGCCGCGTGGCGCTGCCGTCGGGGTGCCGCAGCAGGTCGTAATAGAAGCCGTCCTCCTCGTCCCACATGCCGTCCTGGCCGGGCCGGTTCATGGCCCTGGCGATATAGTAGAAGTGTTCCGCGAACTTAACGACCATGTCCTCGTAGGTGCGGTCATAGACGGCGAGCTCCGCTGCGAGTTCCAACATGTTCTGACTAAATAAGGCCATCCAGGCCGTGCCGTCCGCCTGTTCGAGGTGGCCACCGGTGGGGAGCGGGGCGCTGCGGTCGAAGATGCCGATGTTGTCGAGACCCAGGAAGCCCCCCTCGAAGACGTTCTTGCCGAACCGGTCCTTGCGGTTCACCCACCAGGTGAAGTTCAGCAGGAGCTTATTGAAGGCCCTCTTGAGGAAATCCAGGTCCATTTCGCCGCGCAGGGCCATTTCGGTGCGATGCAGAAACAGGGTCGCAAAGGCGTGAACCGGGGGGTTCACGTCGCTGAAGTTCCACTCATAGGCGGGCATCTGGCCGCTGGGGTGCAGGTAGACCCCGCGGAGCATCAGTTCCATCTGCTGTTTGGCGAAGTCGGGGTCCACGATCGCGAGCGGGAGTGTGTGGAAAGCCAGGTCCCAGGCCGCGTACCAGGGGTACTCCCACTTGTCGGGCATGGAGATGATGTCCTCGTTCACCATGTGGAACCACTCCCGGTTCCGGAAGTCGCGGCTCCCGGGATGGAGGGGGTTGGCGCGGTGTTCGTCCAGCCATTGGTCACCGTCGAAGAAGTAATACTGCTTGGACCAGAGCATGCCGGCGATGGCCTGGCGCATCACATTGGCCGCATCCGAGGAGACCGAGGGCGGGGTCACGGACTGGTAGAACTCGTCTGCCTCTTGCAGCCGGGCGGTCAGGGTCTTCTCAAACTCCGGGCCGAAGGGAGATGCAGTGACTGCTGGTTTTCCGGCTTCTCCGGCAGGGGCCTGGGCGGTGAGGCGCAGCCGCACGGTTGCCAGCTCTCCGGGTGCGACCTGCAGACGGTAGTGCGCTGCGACCTTGGTGCCGTGCCGGTCGGGATTCACTGCCTCCTGCTGGCCCAGCACCACGCAGTTGTTGATGCCGTCCTTGACGTACGGGGCCTCGTTGGGCGTGCCGAAAACGCGCTCGTAGTTGGTTTCGTTCTCGGTGAAGAGCAGCGGCACCTCGCCCTCGCAGTAGAGGGTGTACTCACCCGCTACCGAGTGCGCCGCCGCCACCGCACTCGTGCCCGCCGGTCCCTCGATCTGCTTGAGGTTCGGTTTCTCTTGAGGTCTGGCAATCCACGCCGCCCAGTCGTTGCGGAACCACAGGGTGGGCAGCAGGTGCAGTTCGGCCTCTTCCGGTCCCCGGTTGAAAGCGGTGATTTGCACCAGGATGTCTTCCGCACCGCCTTTGGCGTACTCGACGAAGACGTCGAAATAGCGGTCGCCGTCGAAGACGCCGGTGTCGAGGAGCTCATACTCCATCTCGTCGCGGGTGCGGCGGCGATTCGTCTCCACCAGGTCGGCGTAAGGGAAAGCGGCCTGGGGATACTTGTAGAGGAACTTCATATAGGAGTGGGTCGGTGTGCTGTCGAGGTAGAAATAGTATTCCTTGACGTCCTCGCCATGGTTTCCCTCGCTGTTGGTCAAGCCGAAGATGCGTTCCTTGAGAATGGGATCTTTGCCGTTCCACAGGGCCAGGGCGAAGCAGATCCGCTGCTTGTCGTCGGAAAGGCCGGCGATGCCGTCCTCGCCCCAGCGGTAGGTCCGCGAGCGGGCCTGATCGTGGGTGAAGTAATCCCAGGCGTCGCCGCCCTCGCTATAATCCTCGCGCACCGTCCCCCACTGGCGCTCGCTCAAGTAGGGGCCCCACTTCTTCCAGGGCGCCTTGCCCTCCCGGGCCTCTTCCAGGCGCACGGTTTCTTCATTTTTGGCTGGCATGGTTCCCTCCGGCGTTTGGGTTCGCTACCGTTTTCAATAGACATAAGATTATGGTGGATGAAACTAAATTCAAGTGCCCAGATGGTGGGAGTAAATAAAAATTTCGTCTTAGCGGATTCCCCCCAAGTTTGGAAGAGATAAAATACCTTGCTTGCTCCACGAGGGCCACCATCATCCCTTGCACCATGAAAGGGCCGGACATATTACGCTTTCGGGGCGCTACCCCTGGCGCACTATCTCCTATGTGCAAAGTCAAGTTAGCAAGGTGCCCGGTGTTCTTCAGAATCCAAACCAGTCTCCTATTCGTGGTTCCTCTCTCAGGTAGGACCGCAAGTAATTAATCCGGGGTATTCCAGCGGGGCTGACAAACTTGCCAACGTGGTTGCAGAGTAATTAGCACACGCAGATAGCGATCGCCATGCCCCATGCCGGTTTCTTTCAACCTTGTCTAAGCTGCGAGTGGAAGCGCGTATGCCCGTCCGTCAAGCAACATTCGCCTCATCCGCAGTAACAGGGTGCGAGCAATGGCCACAATGGCCCGCTTCCCCCCTGAACGGATTTTGATCCTTTCATACTTCTCGCGCATCACTTGGTCCTTGGTGATAAGTTTCCATGAAGCTTCCACCAGAATAGCCCGCAGAGTATTCTTGCCGATGCCAGTGATACGCCCCATGCGCACCTTATCCGCACTGGAGTATTGCGATGGGGTTAAACCCACATAGGCCGCCAGCTGTTCGGCCCGTCGGAAGCGGGATACATCCTGTAGTTCCAGCAGCAGTTCCATGGCGGAGATCACCCCGATACCTGGGATACTCTGCAAAATCTCCACCCGATCCCGGTACATCGCAGTCTCGGATAATTCCCGCAGCAGTCGGGTCTGCTTGTCGATCTGCATGCTTAAAAATTCATACTGTTCCAAGAGACGGTTGAAGCTTTCTTGTATCCAGCGGTTCCCAAACGTGACACTCCTCAAAGTCTCGAAGTACATCTGGGTCCAACGGCCTCGTGGTTCTTCCAGATGAATCCCGTAAAATCTCAGCTCTGCCTTGATGCGGCTCTGGGTGCGCACCCTGTCTCTGACGAGTTGTCGGCGTCGGCGGATGACCTGGCGGTGGTAAAGTTCCTCCTCACTGGGTACCCACACCCGTTTCAGTAGTCCCTTGGCCAACAGATGCGCCAGCTTACTGCTATCCCGCCGATCGGTTTTGACCCGGTTGCCGTATTCTTGGGGAACCAAACTTGGAGGAGTAACCAGGCAGGGGATGCCATGCGCCACTAGGCGGTCATGAAGCCGGAACCCAAAATATCCGGCTTCATAGACCGCCTGCATTTGGTGGCCAGCGTATCGAGCCAATACGCGCTGCAAAGCTTCCCAGGTCCCAGGGATGCTGGCGCTGAACAATTCCAGGTCCAGCGTCCGAATGGTTACGTGCCACCTGATTTTATGCAGGTCGATTCCGACAAATAAATCCTCTTCGCTTGTAACCTGATGCTTGGTACGTCTCATTCTCAGCCTCCTTCTTGATGGTTAGACTGGCTTGGAATCCCAGAATACCACCAACCATCCGGGCAGACAGAGCTCTCCTTGCCACTATACGCACCTTCAATAATATTATGCTATGATATCACTATGTTAAGCTACGCCGATAGAAATCCTGGCTAGGCCAGGTATAGGCTTGGTGCAATTGCCATTGGGGTCGGTAGAGAGGCTGGGAGGACCCCCGGGAGGGCGAGTAGGTCGGCGAGTAGGTTGGGTTCAAACAGGGGTCACCGGGTGAACCTCCATTCTCTGAAAGACCAGTAAATCAAGGGTTTCAGAGGATCGGCAATTTTGAATTTAGGCCTTTCACGCCGGCGACTCCTATTCAATCCCAAAGGCACCTTTAAAGCTTAGCCTTTACCCCCTCCTCCAATCTGTTCGGTAAGGGGGGTACTTAAATTGTGGAGAATCCTCTTCGAGGCACTCCGAAGAGTTTCCCAAAAGGACATGCTTGACATATCATTTTGTAGTGTGTATAGTTACACATGGACAGCCGGGAGATCATTCGTCGCCTGGAGGTGGACGGCTGGCATCGGGTGGGCCAAAGAGGATCTCATGTGCAATTCAAGCACCCGGCTAAGCCCGGGCGGGTGACGGTGCCTCACCCTGAAAAGGATATTCCCGCCAAGACGCTTAAGAGCATTGAGCGACAATCGGGCGTCAGATTTAGATAGGAGAAGGTCTCATGCCCAATTATATCGCCGTAGTCCACAAGGAGCCTGCCAGCGATTATGGGGTGTCGTTCCCTGACTTTCCCGGCTGCGTTACAGCCGGGAAGAGCATCGATGAGGCCAAGGACATGGCCTATGAGGCACTGCTGCTTCATTTGGAGGGCCTGCGGGAGGACGGGGAACCGCTGCCGGCCCCCACGAATCTGGAGGAGATCGTTGCCGATCCCGAGAACGCCGATTCGGTGGCCTTCCTGGTAGTTTCAGTGCCTGACACCCAAGGGAAGGCGAAGAGGATTAACATCACCATCCCAGAGGATATCCTACGGCGGGTGGATGCGGCGGCAAAACGCCGGGGCTTGAGTCGTTCTTCTTTCCTTACCAGGGCGGCCCAGGCAGTCATGGAGCAGGAAAGCCGCAATTCCACAGCCTAAGGTCAGTACCGCCTTTTTCGCAAATATGCATTTCAATTTCAAATGAATAGTGTGTCTATTTAGATATTTGCTTTACAAAACCTGCGCATCATGATTAATTGCATTCCATGCCTGAATTGACAACAAATCGTAGTCAATCGACTACAAAGTGTAGTCAGCTTTCTACTCTGACTGAACTCTTCCCCAATCCTACCATGGTTAAGGTCCTATCCCTTTTCCTGCTACATCCAGAAGAAGAATTCTACCAGCGCGGCATTGCGGAAACCACGGGGAGTGCTTTGCTCCAAGTCCAGAGAGCGCTGAAGCGGATAGAACGCACCGGGTTGGTGAGCAAAACTAAGCGTGGCAATATGGTCTATTATAAAGCTGACCGGATGCATCCGGCTTTTGAGGATTTGAAGCGGGTTTTCCTCAAGACCGTGGCTCTTGGTGATGTGCTACGGGAAGCCCTGGCCCCATTGGGGAATAAGGTGAAATTGGCCTTCATCTTTGGCTCCCTGGCTCAGGGGAGGGAAACTGCTCAAAGTGACGTCGACCTCTTTCTGGTGGGAGAGCTATCCTTGCGGGAGACGACCAGAATTTTGGGCCCGGTTACATCTGATTTAGGCCGAGAATTTAATCCGGTAGTTTATTCCCCTGAAGAATTCAAGAAAAAAGCCCGAGAAAATCACCATTTCATCACTGAAGTCATTAGGGGCCCTAAAATCTGGTTGATCGGAAATGAAGAAGAACTTGCAAAACTGGCTGAATGATGCCCGGCTCCAGCAGCACAAGACCTCGATCAAAGAGATCGCAGATTTAATGAAAGTGGTGGACCGGGATCTTGCCGATGCGGCTATCAAAGAGATCTCGGCCGACCGGCGTTTCGCCACGGCCTATAACGCGGCATTACAGCTGGCGACTATAGTGCTTTACGCTTCCGGCTATCGGACGGGTAAATCAGGTCATCACTGGGTAACCTTCAAAATTTTACCGGAGGTTATGGGGTCGGAAGCCCAGGAGCGAGCTGATTACTTTAACTCTTGTCGATCAACTCGCAATGTAACAGATTATGATCGCGCCGGGGTAGTAGCCGATGCCACAGCCGATGAAATTCTGGAAGAGGCCAAATCCTTTAAAGAGGAAGTTCTCAAATGGCTGAAGGCAAATCATCCTGAGTTGTTGAAGGCATTATAGAAGGGTCCATTTAATGAAATATAGTTCAAAATACATAGGTCTTACCACTGAACTTTCGAACAACCTAAAGGCGGAAGGGGAATTTTGCGCAGGATCTATAATGGAAAAAGGATGCTAAAAATACCTTCTTCATGTTCCCAAAAAGTTCCCATCGCTTAATTTTTTGGCTTGTTTTTGGTAGGTATACATCTGATTAGTATGCCTGTATAATACAATACAATCAATAAGTTATGAGAAGAACTGAAGAAGATTTTTGGCGATTTTGGTTCTTAAAATCCCTCGGGGTTCGCCCCGTGCCGGTTCGAGTCCGGCCCCAGGCACCAGGGCAATCGCATGTAAAAATTACGTTGTAAGAACTTTGAGCAGATAAGCATGGTCCCAGGCGGCCTTGAGGCGTTTGGTTTGAATGCCCCCCTTTAGGGAGTTTTCCCGTTTAAGCATGTTGGTCGCCAGGTGGCGCAAGATGGCCAAATTTTCCGGGCCATGGTCTTTGC
>JAMCQY010000009.1 GCA_023381945.1 Deltaproteobacteria bacterium | reverse complement strand
GAGCCAATATCGGCGACAACTGCGCCATTTTTGAGGCAACCCACGGCAGCGCCCCCAAATACGCCGGCCTGGACAAAGTCAATCCCACCTCCCTCATCCTCTCCGGAGCCATGCTCCTGGAATGCCTGGGGTGGAATGAGGCCGCCCAGTTGATCCACCAGGCCCTGCCCCGCACCCTGCAAACGGGCCTCGCCACTTACGATCTGGCCCGCCTCCTGCCCGGCAGTAAGGAAGTTTCCTGCTCCGCCTTCGGGCAGGGGCTGATCGAGCATATGTAAAAAATCTTTCACCACAGAGACACAGAGGATACAGAGATTCACCGAGGGAAGTTAAACGGCAAGGCAGGATTGGCTATACCAATCCTGCCGTTGATATTCTGCGTCCCTTTGTGCTCTCTATGCCTCTGTGATGAATTTTTCTTATTTGCCCTCTGGCCCGTCAGAAATGACGTAAATGACTGCAAATCTTTTTTCCAGTTCTGCCTTGATCTCGGTCACCGCCTCGGCAGATAAGCCCTTTACTCTGAGATAGACGTCCCGGGTATTTTCCTCCGGACTGCGGTAATAGGTGAGCAGGCTCACCAGACGGCCGCCCCGGCCCCGCATCTGGTCCGCCACCTCTTTTAAAATGCCAGGGCGGTCCTCCAGGCGCAGGCCGAACTGCACCCCGCCCTGGAGGATGCCGCTGATATGCATGAAGGCCCGGAAGATATCCGATTGGGTGATGATGCCTGTAAGGTGCCCCTCGGAGTTTACCACCGGCAGCCCCGAAATGGTGCGTTCCAGCATGATCTGGGCGGCGTGCTCCACGGTGTCGTCCTGGGAGACGCTGACGGGGTTGCGGCTCATGATCTCGCTGACCTGCAACTCCGCCAGCAGGTAATAGAGTTCATGCACGTCCAGGGTGGTGGCCCGGGAAGGCGAGGCCTCCTTCAGGTCCCGGTCAGTGACCATGCCCACCAGTTTGCCCTGGCTCACCACCGGCAAGCGCCGGAAGCGGCGTTCGTTCATGATATGGATGGCTTTGATCATGGAGGTTTCGTCAGTAATGGTGATGGGGTCCTTGGTCATCCAATCCTTGATCAGCATGGTTTTTCTCCGGTGTCTGGGCTATGGCAATCAAGATTTACCACAGATTCGGGGCCAGGATAAAGAAAAATCAGGGATCAGGGGTTAGGGATCAGTTTCTTTCTATCCCCCGGCCCCTGATCCCTATCCCCTGTCTCCTAAATCCGTGGTTCTTCGTTGCGGGCCAGACGATTGAGGTTCTCCCGATGGCAGATGAAGATCAGCCCTGACAAGGCCGCGGCCAGCAGGAGATAGGCTTTGGAGGCAGAAAACAGCCCCATGGCCACCGGGCTCAGCCAGGCGGAGATGAGGGCGCTGAGGGAAAAGATACGGGTCCGATACAGGGCCGCCAGGTAAACCAGGATCAGGCTGAAGGCGGCCGGAGGGCAAAGGGCCAGCACTACTCCGAAGGAGGTGGCCACCCCTTTGCCGCCTTTGAAACCCAAATAGATGGGAAAGACGTGTCCCAGGACCGCGGCCGCGCCCACCAGGGCCGCGGCGCAACCCAGCCAGGGACCCAGGGGAGAAAGCCAGTAGAGGGCGTGCAGGGTGGGCAGGGTCCCCTTCAGGGCATCGCCCATCAGAGTAAGGCCGCCGCCTTGGAGGCCCAACTGGCGGTAAAGGTTGGCGGCCCCCAAATTGCCACTGCCTTGTAGGCGCGGATCCGGCGCACCCAAAACCTTCGCCACCACCAATCCGAAGGGAATGGAGCCCAGGAGATAAGCAAATACCAATAATCCTAAAAAATGCGTCAGCATGTTTTCCATTTCACGCCGCACAAAAATGGCGATTTTGAGAAATATTCAATCTAAATTCAATAACAGAAAAGGCTAAGGGTATAAAGCAATTTACGGAAGGGAGAAGGGATTTTTGGAGTTACAAAGGGGTAGTAGACTTGTAGAGGCGGGTTTGAAAACCCGCCCCTACGATTTTTTCAACCCAACACCGCTATTCCGGCACCACTTCCAAGACCTGGTCGCCGGCCTCGTCCCACACTGTAGTCTTCACCTTGAGCAGCTCGGCCCATCTTCTAAACGCCCCGACAAAGACGATGACCATGAGCACCATGATGATAACGGCCAGGGTGCCCAGCAGGTAGAGCTTTTTCGGGAAAAAGTTCATGACGTTCTCATAGCCGGCCCACATGGTGATAAAGGCCATGACCACCCCCGGCACCGCGGTGATCCAGGCGTATTTCGCCTTGTTCATCCGGATGATCATGGTGGTGCAGATGATCAGCCCACTGGACGCCAGGAGCTGGTTGCTCATGCCGAACAGCGGCCAGATGGTGGTGATATCCCCCGTATAGACCAGATAACCCCAGGAGAGCACGAAGAGGAAACTGGTGATCACAATGCCCGGCATCCAGCGCCGTTCCAGGAATTTGGGATAAAATTTGCCGAAGATTTCCTGAAGGAAGAAACGCCCCACCCGGGTGCCGGTATCCACCGCGGTGAGAATAAAGACCGCCTCAAACATGATGGCAAAATGATACCAGTACGCCATCAGGTGCTTCATGAAGGGGATGGAGGAGAAGATGTAGGCCATGCCCACCGCCAGGGAGACAGCCCCGCCCGGGCGGCCCTGGAT
>JAMCQY010000328.1:1813-2660 GCA_023381945.1 Deltaproteobacteria bacterium | reverse complement strand
CCCAAAACCTTCGGGATGGTTACCGGCTTAAACCTGGCACGGCAATACCCTTTTGAAATAATATAATTTTTCGGCAATTTGCGCTGAATAATTGAAGGAAGGTTGATTGGCGTCTTTGCACTTGATGCTTTTGCGTGAGATCTGGGGGCGTTCAGGGATAAATCCGATCGATGAGCCGCGGGAAAGGAATGGTCTCCCGCACGTGATGCAGGCCACAGAGCCAGGCCACCAGCCGCTCGATGCCCATGCCGAAACCGCCGTGGGGCACACTGCCGTAGCGGCGCAGGTCCAGGTACCACTCCAGGGGCTCCTGGGACAGGTTGTGCGCCTTGAGGCTCGAAAGCAACGTTTCCAGGTCGTCCATGCGTTGCGAGCCGCCGACGATCTCGCCGTAACCCTCCGGGGCCAGCAGGTCGACGCACAGGGCGAGCCGCGGGTCCTGCGGGTCCGGCTCCATGTAAAAAGCCTTGGCGGACCTGGGATAGCGGTGCACCAGCACCGGCCGAGAAAACATCTCGGACAGCACCGTCTCCTCATCACCGCCCAGGTCTTCGCCCCAGGTAACCTCTTTACCCGCTGTCTGCAGGCGCTCCAAGGCCTCGGTATAACTGAGGCGGGGAAACGGTCCGGCCATTACCTCGGCCAGCGGCGCAGTGTCCCGTTCCAGCAGGCGCAACCGGGCCTCCTGCCGCTCCAACACCCGCCCCACCACATAGCGCACCAGGCCTTCCGCCAGATCCATAACCTCATCCAGTCCGTAAAAGGCGGCCTCGGCTTCCACCATCCAGAACTCGGTCAGATGGCGCCGGGTCTTGGATTTTTCCGCCCGGAAGGTGGGTCCGAAGCA
>JAMCQY010000328.1:0-1803 GCA_023381945.1 Deltaproteobacteria bacterium | reverse complement strand
CTTGCCCTTATCCAGGTAGTCGGTCTCGAACAGGCTGGTGGTGCCTTCGCAACAGGTGGGGGTCAGGATGGGGGTGTCCACCAGGACGAAGCCGCGCTCCTGGAAAAAATCACGGCAGGCCCGGCAGACTTCGTCCCGAACCCGCAGGACCGCCTGTTGCCGGGGCGCCCGCAGCCACAAGTGCCGCCAATCCATCAGGAAGCCCACCCCGTGCTCTTTCGGCGAGACGGGGTACTCCTGGGCGATGCTCACCGGCCGCAGTCGAGTGACTTCCAGCTCGTAGCCTCCGGGCGCCCGGGGCTCCGCCTTCACCCTGCCTTCGAGGATCAAAGACGACTCCAGGGTAAGACGCTCGAACTCCTGGAAATCTTCCTCCGGAAGGTTGCCTTTGACCATGACGCCCTGGGCCAAACCGGTGCCGTCCCGCACCACCAGGAATCGCACCTTGCCGCTGGAGCGCAGATGGTAAACCCAACCCCGCAGAGTGACGTTTTGCCCTATATATTGGGGCAGAGCCGCGATATCGGCTACGGGTGAGGTGGGAGTTTCGAGTTTCAAGTTTCGAGTTTTCCTTCCCCTTGCCTTTCAGCAACCATTCGTCCCAATCGTTCCAGAGAGAGTTTATCGGTTCGAACTACTAAATGGCAAAGGAAATAAAAAGGAATAATCACCCAGCAAATGAAAGAGAGTAAGAGAAGCGATTTTTTGACATCGGAAAACAGGAACAACACGGACGTCGCTACTGACAAGATGATGAGCAGCGCCTGAACCACCCTGATAAAACCTCTATCCAGTTTGAGACAGGCATCACGTGCCTTTCTCACTTGTTCTTCGGTTAACTTACCTTTAACCAAAGCCCATTTGGGGAGCCAAGAAATTCCAGGACGTTTTAACCGCCATTCGACCAGTAGGAGCACGACCACCAAGGCCCACATGACCAGGCTGATATATGCCGAGGTCCGCAAGAGCGATAAGTTTTCGGCTGACAAATCCATGACGATCGAGGTGTGGACTTAATCAAATAGGCACGGTTCCTGTGCCCTAAGGAGCAAGCTTGCCGTGATTGTCGCTGCCGTTGAATTTTGGCTTTTAGCCTTTATCTCGAAACTAAAAACTCGAAACTCGAAACTTATAGCATTATCTTGATATGCGCCTTTGCTCTAAGAGTCTTGACCCATTCGCCAAATTCCTTTTCCATCTCCTTTTGGGACAACATCTGGCGAATCTCCGGGGCCACCTCTTCAAAAGAACGGGGTTCTCCGCCGGTCCGGCGATCCACCACCATGAACAGTTGAACTCCCTGTGGCGACAAGGCCGGGGCCACCTCCTTAGGCTTTAGGCGCCCTAAGAATTCTGCCAGCCTGGGCTCCAGGTCGTTTTGGGTGACGAAGCCCACATCTCTTTCCTGCACGGAGAATTTTGCCGCGACGTCCGGGAAAGAAGACCCATTTTTGAGTTCCGCCAGAATCGCTTCGGCTTTCTTTTTGGTCTCTTCCTTCTGAGCCTCGGTAGCGCCTGGAGGATAAGGTATTTGCATAACCCGCAGATGCACCCGCGTGACGCTGGTGCCCGTCTTGAAATGCTCATCGTAAAACCGGCGTACCTCGGCATCGCTAACCATGGCCTTAGCGCCTACTGCCACCGAGATCAGGCGCTGCTGGATTATTTGGTCGGCAAGGGTTTGTTTGAGTTCCTTGATAGAGAGGCCAGCCTTGTTCAAGGCTTTATTGAAGGCGTCATCGTCTTGCAGATTATTCTTCTTCCTAAAGAGGTCCATCGCGGCGGCCAATTCCTTGTCATCGA
>JAMCQY010000093.1 GCA_023381945.1 Deltaproteobacteria bacterium | reverse complement strand
CACCACGGCCAGGGCTTGTTCGCCGGCCTGCCGTCGCCCTTTGCTGCGGCCCGTTACCACTCTCTCATGGCCGCGCCCGCTTCCCCGGACCTGGAGGTCACCGCCAGGAGCGACGACGGGGTGATCATGGGCCTGAGTCACCGCCATCACCCCCTGCATGGGGTTCAGTTTCACCCGGAATCCTTTCTCACCAGCCACGGCCGGGAACTGGCAGCGAATTTTTTAAGCTTGAATCCAAAGTTCCAGGATCAAGATTAAAATACCTGCCTTTCTAACTTTGAACTTTGAGCATTGAACTTTGAACTATGTTTGGACGAATCGTCGATATAAAGGTTAAACCTTTCTTGCCGCCGCCAGGGGTTCAAGACCTGGCCGACCTGTTCATCGCCATCCGGCAGCAGCCTTACACCATGCTGCTGTTAAGCGGCGGCATGCTGGACTGCGCCAGTTATTCCATTATGGGCTGGGACCCCTTCCTCGTATTGCGCAGCCGGGGCGACCAGGTCAGTCTGCAAGGAGATAAGGGCTTCAAGGTCTGCCGGGGCAACCCCTTAAAGGTCCTGGAAGACTTGCTGGGAGCGCTGGAACTGGCGGGGGAAACGCCGCTTCAGCCCCTGGCTGCCGGAGGCCTGGGATTTTTGGCTTATGATCTGAAGAATCATCTGGAAAAATTGCCGCAGACCGCAATGGATGACCTCAACCTCCCGGAACTGGTCCTGGCTTTTCCCCGGCGACTGGTAGTGCATGATCGGAAGGAAGGACGCTTTTGGCAGGTGTGCGTGACTTACGAGGACGCCCAAGGGCGCTGCACTATCCCGGAGGAGACTGAGATCTGGCCCCCTGAGGTGCCCTTGGGCGCTTACCGGGTCGGCCCCCCACAGAGCAATTTTACCCGGGAGGCCTATCTCCAGGCCCTCAGCCGTATCCGGGAATATATCCGCCAGGGTGACGTCTACCAGGTGAATCTGACCCAACGCTTTTCTTTCCCTCTGTCAGGCGAGCCCTATTACCTGTTCAAGCGGCTTTTTGAGCTGAACCCGGCGCCATTCTATGCCTACCTTAACTGCGGCGATTTTCAGGTGCTCTCCACGTCTATGGAGCGGTTCCTCTATCGCTCGGGGGATTATCTGGAGACTCGGCCCATCAAGGGCACCCGGCCCCGGGGGGCAACAATGGCCGCGGATGCGGTCCTGCGACAGGAATTGGCCGAGAGCCGGAAAGACGATGCCGAACTCTCTATGATCGTGGATCTCTTGCGCAATGACCTGGGCAAGGTCTGCCTGCCCCGGACCGTGCGGGTTCAAGAGCACAAGCGCCTGGAGGCCTATCAGAACGTTTACCACCTGGTGTCCATTGTTGCCGGACAAACGCGGCCGGATTGCAACGCCGCGGACATCCTGCGGGCCACTTTTCCCGGCGGCTCCATCACCGGCTGCCCCAAAATCCGGGCCATGGAGATCATCGACGAGCTGGAGCCCCACGTACGCCATGTCTATTGCGGAGCCATCGGCTACCTGGGGCTGCACCGCAACCTGGACCTCAACGTGGCTATCCGCACCGCCATCATCGCGGGCGGCCGGGCGCATTTTGCCGTGGGCGGCGGCGTGGTCTACGATTCCCGGGAAGAAGACGAATACGAGGAGACTCTGCACAAGGCGGCTACCCTATTCCGGATTATCGAAGGCGACTTATAATGAGTTTCGAGTTTCGAATCTTGTGTGTTTCTCTGTTCCCAAATTGTACTTGCGAAGCAAAATTAAAAATTTCGCCTTTTCACCCTTCGCCTTTCCCGTCAGCGATATGGGGCAGTATTAAGTTGGTGACCGATGAAGGAATTTGTCTGGCTTAATGACGAATTGACCCCCTTAGATCAAGCCCGGGTGTCGGTTAACGACCGGGGCTTCCAGTATGGCGACGGCCTGTTTGAAACCCTGCGGGCCGAGGCTGGGACAATTTTCTTCTTAATGGAACACCTGGCTCGCCTACAGAAATCGGCAGAGGTATTTCGGCTGATTTTTCCGGCAGGTTTTCCTTGGGAGGAGCGCCTTAAAAGGTTATTGGCGGCTAACAACTTGGAGCATTGCCCGGCTCGGGTGAAGATTCTCTTAAGCCGGGGAGAGGTCCCCGGTTTAGGGTTGCCCGAGGCTGGCCGTCCCACCCTGGTGATTTGGGCCCAGCCTTACGCGCCGCCGCCACCCTCGGAGTACGCCAGCGGCTGGCCAGTGGCGGTCTTTCCGGAGCCGCGCCTAAGCTTCGTCGGCCGCCATAAGAGCCTCAATTATCTCTTCTATCTGGCGGCCCGGCAGTATGCCCTGGACCGCGGGGCGAGGGAGGCCATCATCCTGGAGGCTGACGGTCTGGTGTCGGAAGGCTCCGCCACCAGCCTTATTTATCTTAGACAAGGGAAGTATTTTACTCCAGCCGCGACCAGCGCCCTGCCTGGGGTGACCGTGGCGGCTTTAAGCCGGGGACTGAGCCGCCGCTCCATTTCCTTGGTTGCAACGCCCACCACCTTGGAACAACTCCAGAATGCCGAAGGCCTCTGGCTGGCCAATGCCCTGATGGGCGTGATGCCGGTGGCGGCCATCGACGCTCAGAAAATCCCCCTTGCCGATCAATCTGCTTTTTTGCAGGAAATCCTGTGGGCCGCGGCCCGGCGGGAGTTGTAGGACAGCCGCCC
>JAMCQY010000030.1 GCA_023381945.1 Deltaproteobacteria bacterium | reverse complement strand
TCCTTAAGCCTCATCGCCGCCTCACTATGCTTCCGGTTTTACTCACAAAACTACCTTAGCACAGCAGCGCCGATGAGGCTTAATTTTTCAATAAATCAACCCTTATGAGACTTTTGCAAGAGGCTCTGGTGGCACAGGCTTTCCAGCCTGTGCAGGACGTAGGGCGGGAAAGCGAAGCGCATCCCGCCTTAAGGATTCTCGCAAAAGCGCCAAGCCTTCGCACTCTACATGGCTAAATAAGCCCCATGGCCAACCCCACCGAAATTCCCAGAAGCATTACGGCCACCAGGATCTGAATGCCGCGCAGGGTCACTTTTTTAAGCAGGCGGCGGCCCAGAAAGGCCCCCGCAAAGGCCGCCAGGACCGTGGCGGCCAGCAACGGCAGGTTGCCACCGCCTCTTAGGAATGGCATCTTGACAGCGTAGACCACAATCCGTGGAATATCCACCAACAGGGAGATGACCACGCCAGTGGCGATGAAACTTTCCTTGCTCAAGCCCGACTTCAGGAGAAAGGGGGCGCGCAGGGCACCTTGATGGCCCGAGAGGCCGCCGAAAAAGCCGCTGAGCAGGCCTCCCAGGGGCAGGTATTTCTTCTCTACCGGAATTTCGGCAAAACGCGGCAGAAGTTCGACCAGGGCAAAAATAACCATGAGACCAGCCACTACCAGCTTCACCGGAGTAACCTTGAGGTGCCGGCCCAGCAATTCATAGGCAAACAAGGGCGGCAGGTGAGAGAGCCACAGAAGAGCTTCGGCGCCCAGGAGGGCGGCCAGGACCGCCGGCAGCCCGAACCGCAGCACCGTGCCTTTATCGGCATAGCGGCCCAGCAGGGTCAGTTTAAATAGATTGTTGAGGCAATGGACCACTGCGGTCAGGGCGATGGCGGTGTCGATGGGAAAGAAGAGGGCCATCCCCGGCAGCAAGAGTGTCCCCAGGCCGAAGCCGGAAAACAGCGTCAGGCCAGAGGCCAGGAAGGCGCAAAAGCAGATAATGAGATAGTGCATGAAATATAGATTCTTCCCCTAATTTTTCCTAACAAACCAGAGCATGCGTTTTCTGACTCCGTAATCTTCGGCATTTTTGCAATTTCTGCTGTAGAGATCAGCGCGTCTCTTCCATTCCGGCGGCATTTTATCCAAGAATACATAAGGTGTTGGCTCATCATCAAGATAGATCAAGTCACCAAACTTTAGCCGATATTTCTTTATAAGATCATGGCTGAGGGCAATATCCCCGGGTTTTACAATCTTAGATGATGCCATGATTTTACCCCGGCAATAATTAGTAGTGGTCACCATCCCGATTGGTTGTTTCCGTTCCTCACAGGCCAGCGGTTGGCAAAGGAATAAAAAGAGAGTCAGGCGCAAGAGCTTCCATCTATAAATGTCCGCCTTTCTGCCCATAGAAAACTTTACCCTGAGTTTGACTGCAAATCGTCCCGGTTTTCGTAGAACACACTTCTAATTAAGCACAATATAATAGAATTCAAGACTGTAGCCTGTGGGGCGGGATGCGCGGGCTTTCCCGCCTTACGCCCTATTTCACCGGCCAGAGGCCTGTGCCACTAAAAGATTGGCGGGCGGGGACGCCCGCCCCACCATTCAAACAATTTCACCGGAAATGACAGGCCACCCAGTGCTCCGGGGCTGTTTCGCGGTAGGCCGGGACTTCTTCCCGGCAGCGGGGGAACTGGGCTTCGGGGCAGCGGGGATGGAAGGGGCAGCCCGACGGCACGTTGACCGGGCTGGGGGGCTCGCCCTTGAGGGCCGGGGGCTTAAAGGGCTGCTGCGGGTCGGGGAGCGGCACCGCGGCCAGCAAAGCCTCCGTGTAAGGGTGGAGGCGTTCCCGGGCAAAAATCTCCCGGGTCGCCATCTCCACCAGTCTGCCTAAGTACATGACCGCCACCCGGCTGCTGATCTGGGAGATGACGCTGAGGTCGTGGGAGATGAAAAGATAAGTGAGGCCGTAGCGCTCCTGCAACTGCGCCAGCAGGTTAAGTATCTGGGCCTGGATGGAGACGTCCAGGGCGCTGACCGGCTCGTCGGCCACCATCAGCTTGGGCCTGAGGGCCAGGGCGCGGGCGATGCCCAGGCGCTGGCGCTGGCCGCCGGAGAATTCGTGGGGATAACGCCCCAGGTGCTCTTCGGCCAAGCCCACTTCGGTTAATAGACCCTCCACCCAGGCGCGGCGTTCGCGGCGGGTCCCCAGGTCATGAATAATAAAGGGCTCCTCCAGGATTTGGCGGATGGTCATGCGGGGGTTAAGCGACGAATAAGGGTCCTGGAAGATGATCTGGAACTGGCGGCGCATGGCCTTGAGCGCGGGACGGCGCATGTTGGTCAACTCTTCGCCGCCGAACCACACCCGGCCCGCAGTCGGGGCCAGCAACCCGAGGACCAGGCGGCCCAGGGTGGATTTGCCGCAGCCGGACTCACCCACCAGCCCCAAGGTCTCGCCGGGAGCCAGGGAAAAGCTTACCCCATCCACCGCCTTGAGCAGCGGTCCGCGGCCCCAGGGGCCCTTGAGGCGGAAATGGCAGGAGAGGTCTTCGGCTTTCAGTAGTTCGGGCATGAGTTGGTTGCCGGTAGTTAGTAGTCAGTGGTTAGTGAATAGGAAAGATCGTTATTTAAGGCGCACCTATTAATATCAGCCTCTACCTTCAAGCATAATTCCAACGCCTC
>JAMCQY010000002.1 GCA_023381945.1 Deltaproteobacteria bacterium | reverse complement strand
GTGGTCAGGAAGGCCGGCTCAGGAGCCGGCGGCGCCGGTTCCTTGAACAGGTTCTCCGGGTCGTCCAGGACCAGGGCCTTTTTCAGCACATCGTCCATGTGGTCCACTGACACCAGTTCCACGGACTTTAAGATGCGGGCGGGAATCTCTTTAATATCCTTTTCGTTGTCCCTGGGAATGAGCACCGCCTTCATCTGGTGGCGATGGGCCGCAATGATCTTCTCCTTGAGGCCGCCGATGGGCAGAACCCGGCCCCGCAAGGTTATTTCCCCGGTCATGGCCACGTCCCGGTGCACCGGAATCTTCAGCAAAGCCGAGGCGATGCTGGTGGCGATGGTGATCCCGGCAGAAGGGCCATCCTTGGGAATCGCCCCTTCCGGCACATGGATGTGGATATCGATATTGCGATAGAAATCCGTGGCCAATCCCAGCCTCTCGGCCTTGGAACGCACATAGCTCAAGGCCGCCTGGGCCGACTCCTGCATAACCTCGCCCAATTTTCCAGTGATGAGGAGCTTGCCCCGGCCGGGGAGAACTACTACTTCCGTCTGGAGCAGTTCGCCGCCGAACTCGGTCCAGGCGAGCCCGGTGGTCAGTCCGATCTCATCGGCCTCCTCAGTGCGGCCATAGCGGTACTTGGGCACCCCCAGATATTTGGCCACCGCCTGGCTGTTCACCTTGACCTGGTGGTCCTTGCCCTTCGAGGCCACTTCCCGGGCCACCTTCCGGCAGATGGCGGCAATTTCCCGTTCCAGGTTGCGGACCCCGGCCTCCCTTGTGTACTGCCGTACCACAGATAAGATGGCGTTTTCTGAAAACTGGATATTCTCCGGCTCCAGGCCATTGGCAATGCACTGCTTAGGAATCAGAAACTGCTGGGCAATCAAGAGTTTTTCCACTTCGGTGTAACCCGGCAGGCGGATAATCTCCATCCGGTCTTGCAGCGGCGGCGGAATGGAGTAGAGATTATTGGCCGTGGTAATGAACATTACTTCGGACAGATCATAGTCCATGTCCAGATAATGATCGTTGAACCCGAAGTTTTGTTCCGGGTCCAACACTTCCAGCAAAGCCGCGGAAGGGTCGCCCCGGAAGTCAGTGCTCATCTTGTCGACTTCGTCCAGGCAGAAGACTGGATTGTTGCTCTTCGCCTTCTTGAGCGACTGAATGATCTTACCCGGCAGGGCGCCGATATAGGTTCGCCGGTGGCCCCTGATCTCGGCTTCGTCCCGCACCCCGCCCAGGGAGAGACGCACGAAGTTGCGCCCCAGGGCCCGGGCCACGGATTTGGCCAGCGAGGTTTTGCCCACCCCGGGCGGGCCCACCAGGCAGAGAATGGGGCCCTTCATCTTTTTCACCAGGCTTTGGACAGCCAGGTGTTCCAGGATGCGTTCTTTGGGCTTCTCCAGGCCGTAGTGGTCTTCATTGAGGATCTTTTCGGCATCTTCCAGATTGAGCTTGTCCTTGGTGCGATCAAACCAGGGGAGCGACAAAATCCAGTCGATGTAATTGCGCGAGACTGTGGCTTCAGCAGACATGGGGCTCATGAGCTTCAGTTTTTTAAGCTCATGCTTGGCCTTGCTGGTGGCCTCGGCGCTCATCTTCTTGCGGCGGATGCGGCGCTCCAGCTCCTGGATCTCGCCCTTCAGGTCTTCCTTTTCCCCCATCTCCTTCTGAATGGCCCGCATCTGTTCGTTGAGATAGTATTCCCGCTGGGTCTTTTCCATTTGCTTCTTGACCCGGTTCTTGATGCGGGTTTCGATCTGGAGGATTTCGTTCTCTCGGTTAATCAGCGTGAGCACGGCTTCCAGGCGGCGGTTGGCGTCCAGATTTTCCAGAAGCCCTTGCTTTTCATCCGCCTTGATGGCCAGATGGCCGGCGATCAGGTCTGACAAACGACCCGGCTCTTCCAGCCCGGTGACGTTCTGCACGGCCTCCTGGGGCACCTTCTTGTTCAACTTGCCGTAAGTTTCAAAGCCGGTGACCGCGGAGCGGCGCAGGGCCTCAGTTTCCGGAGTAATTTCCCAAAATTCGTAAATCTCTTCCGCTTCTACCTGAAAGAACTGGGAATTTTGTAGAAATTGCCGCACCACCGCCCGGCCTTTGCCTTCCACCAGGACCTTGACCGTGCCGTCCGGCAACCGCAGGAGCTGCAGGATGGAGGCCAGGGTGCCTAATTTATGCACCTCGTTTTCCCTGGGTTCATCTTTGCGCGGGTCTTTCTGGGTGCACAGCAGGATGTACTTCTCCTGCCCCATGGCGTATTCCAAGGCGTGGATCGAGCGCTCCCGGCCGATGAACAGCGGCACCACCATATGGGGAAAAATGACAATATCCCGCAGGGGCAGCATGGGCACGGTGACGACATGGCGCCGGTCGGTTTCTCCGGGAATCCGCGATTTCGGAAGTCTAAAAATCATTATTGCACCATCACTCCAGGTTTATCCCAAGCCTCTTCTTCAGACCGGTAGGTCAAAATGGGGGCGGCATGTTTGGTGATGAATTCTTCAGTGATCAGACACTCATTGACGTCCTTCAAGGACGGCAACTCGTACATCAGGTCCAGCATGGCCTTTTCCAGGATGGCCCGCAGGCCCCGGGCCCCGGATTTGCGCTTCAGGGCGTCTTTGGCCACCGCCACCAGGGCGTCGTCAGTGAACTTCAGGTTTACCTGGTCCAGCTCCAGG
>JAMCQY010000334.1 GCA_023381945.1 Deltaproteobacteria bacterium | reverse complement strand
TCTCGGGCAATGGCGGTGACAATGGTTTGTTTGGCCTTGCCCCGGGCCTGAAAGCGGCGATACCGGGCACACAGGCGCAGTTGCGCCTTCCAGGCGAGTTGCCGGATGTCCTCCGGCAAGCCCTCCTGACGTTTGAGTAAAGATCGAGTGACACGGGCTCGCAAGCGATAGGCCCAGGCCGCCTCCACCAGGACCCGGCGGGCATGGCCGTTGCCGGTTTTTGTGATGTGCCCCCGGCGGACAGAGGCGCCGCTGGAGTGCTCTGAGGGCACCAGCCCCAGATAGGCCATCAGTTCCTTGGGGTTGTGAAAGCGGCTCAGGTCCCCCACTTCCGCCACCACGGTGGCGGCGACGACGAGGGAGACCCCGCGCAACGCCTGGTAGGCGGCGACAACGGGCGCCCGGCGCCAGTCCGGGAGGATCTGCCGGAGCTGTTCGGTAAGGCGCAGCACCCGGGCGCTGGCTTCCCGCACGGCGTCCAGATATTCCTGGAGGACGATCTGCTGGGCCGGGCGGTCCATGACTTGTTGCAGGAGCCAGTTCCAGTGGCCCCGGCCCCAGGTGGTTTTGCCCGGATAAATGCGGCCGTGCGCAGCAGGAAGGCGGCGGTGCGCTGCTTGGCCCGGCGCTCCACACTGATGGCGTCCTCCCGGGCCCGAGTCAGGTCCCGCATGGCTTCGTCGTCCGTGTCAGGCACCTTGACCGCCGTCAGTTCTCCGGCCCGCAACAGCCGGGCCAGGGCCAAGGCGTCCCGGCGATCGTTTTTCAAACGGTCGCCGGGGCGCCGGGGAATCAAAGCCGGGGCGGCCACCAAGCAGCTATGGCCCTGGGCCGTCAGATGCCGGTAGACCTGGTAGCCGCAAGGCCCGGCCTCATAAGCGAACCGCAGCTCGGCATCCTTGGCCGTAAGCTTGCGGATCACTTTATCCAGGGCTTCCAGGTCGCCGGCAATGCGGCCGTAAAACCGCACTTCGGCTTTGGTTCCGGCCTCGGCAATGGCTACATCCACGGACATTTTATGGACATCCAACCCCACATACAGTACACTTTTTCCCATGGCCTGCCTCCTTGGTTGTGGCTCTGTGCTGTTAGTCGGTTCGGCTCACAGCTTAACCCACGTTGCAAGGTTCGCAGGCCTTTAACTTTCAACCATTATGTCTAACCCCCTCCCACCAGGGGAGGGGGATAAAAAGCTGAGAATAATAATCGTTAAATAGATTTAGTGACATGGCGATTTTTTATGTTACCAATTGAAACATATCATGGGATCGAATCGGCCTGGTGCCCGGGTTGCGGCAATTTTGGCATGCTCAAGGCCTTCAAACAGGCCCTGGCGGAGTTGGAAATCCGGCCGGAAAACCTGCTGGTGGTCTCCGGCATCGGCCAGTCGGGGAAATTTCCCCATTATCTGAAATGCAATACCTTCAACGGTATCCACGGGCGCACCCTGCCGCTGGCCACCGGGGCGCACCTGGCTAATCATGAATTAAAAGTAGTGGCCGAAGCCGGCGACGGCGATTGTTACGGCGAGGGGGGCAATCACCTGTTGGCCGCCCTGAGGCGCAACCCCAACCTCACCCTGGTGGTGCATAACAACCAGGTCTACGCCCTGACCAAGGGCCAGGCCTCACCCACCAGCGATCAGGGATATAGGACCCTCCTGCAGCCGGAGGGGGTGGCCTGTCCGCCAATGCACGCCCTGGCCCTGGCAGTGAGCCAGGACTGCTCCTGGGTGGGCCGCGGCTTCGCCGGGATGGCGGAGCACCTGACCGTCCTCTATAAGCAGGCCCTCACTCACCAGGGCTTTGCCCTATTGGAGGTATTGCAGCCCTGTGTTACCTTTAATCGGGTCAATACCTTCCAATGGTATAAAACCCGGGTCTACGAGATTGAAAAAGAGCCGGACTATGACCCGGAAAACGAACTGTGGGCTTACCAAAAGGCGAAGGAATGGGGGGAGCGTATCCCCATCGGGGTAATCTTTAAGCGTCCCAGGCCCTTGCTGGGAGAGGCCCATCGGGTCCTCCAGGCCGGGCCGTTGGTTAAACAAACAGGTGAGCGTTCAATCAAGGACCTGCTGACTGAATTTTTTTAATACGTCATGGTAGGGCGGGCGTCTCGCCCGCCTTTAGCACCGGCTTGAACAAAGATTATGTAGAACTGCCACCCGGCGCTACATAACAAGGAGGATATAATGGCAGCCGACAAAGAAGTCACTTCATGGGATATCGTCCGGGAACCGAACCGCATCATCGAGATGGATGAATACGGTTCACGGATGGAGTTGTTGATTTACGCCCTTACCTGGGCGGTGGAAATCGGACTCTGTTTCGCGTTTGCGATTTCCTACCTGCGCGGGTAGGGGCGGGTTTAAAACCCGCCCCTACGAGGCGAACTGCGCCAGGAATCCTACCCCTTTTCAGCCTGGGGAGTTTACCCGGCGACGGCTCATGTGCTTATGTGAAAAATTACCCTGATTTGTCATAAATTTTTTGGCAATATTGATTGAAATAATGTCTCAACAGGCTTAAACTATATTTCTAGTACGAGGATTCCCTGCCGGAACCGGGAAAAGATCGAGTTCCGACAGCAGGCGCGGGGCAGGAACCCACCATACCTGGGGGTTACCAAGGGCACTGGCGTTAGGAGTTCGCAGAGCCTAGGAACCTGATGGAGAGGCTCAGGGAG
>JAMCQY010000115.1 GCA_023381945.1 Deltaproteobacteria bacterium | reverse complement strand
ACGACTACTTTGCCGCCAAGTCACGCCTGTTTCTGGAACTTTTGGCCAACGGCGGCGCCCCGGGCTTGGCGGTGCTCAACCTGGATGAGCCCCGGGGGCAGGAGCTAAAGCGCCGGGTGCAGGTACCAATCCTGACCTACGGCTGCCATCCCGACAGCCAGGTGCGGCCGCTGAGCTATAAATTCCGGCCCACCGGCATCCAGGCCCGGCTCGTGAGCCCCGCGGGTGACATGGAGATCAATTCCCGGCTGGTGGGACCTTTTAATCTGGCCAATATTCTGGCCGCCGCGGCCACCGCCCTGGGGCTGGGATTGAGTACCACTGAGGTGGCTCGGGGTATCAATATTTTGCAGGGAGTGCCGGGGCGGCTGGAGCGCTTCGGACCATCAGAGGGACCCGCGGTCTTCGTGGATTATGCCCATACCCCCGCGGCCGTCATCCAGGCACTGGGGGCCTTGCAGCAGCTTGACTTTGCCCGGATCATCACGGTCTTCGGCTGCGGCGGCGACCGCGACCGCAAAAAACGGCCCCTGATGGGCCGGGCGGCGGCGGCGGGATCGCAATTAGTGCTGGTCACCAGCGACAATCCCCGTACGGAAGACCCCCTGGCCATTATCAAAGAGATTGAGCCTGGGGTTAAAGCGGCGGGGCTGGCCAAAATCTCCGAGGCCGCCGCCAAACGGGGCGCTCAGGGTTATCTGGTGGTCCCGGATCGCCGGGAGGCTATTCGCCTGGCCGTGAAGCTGGCCCGGCCCGGCGATGCCGTCCTGGTAGCCGGCAAAGGCCACGAAAATTACCAGATTTGGGGCACGGAACGCCGCCATTTCGACGACAGGGAAGAAGTTACTGAGGCCATGAAGGAGTATCACGGCTGATGGCTGCCGCCTTTACCATTGATGAAATTCTGACCGCCACCGGCGGCGTCCTGGCCCAGCGGGGATCGTGGGACGCCTTTTGCGGCGTGTCCACCGACTCCCGCACCGCCCAGACCGGGCAGCTTTTCATCCCCCTGTCCGGGGAGCGCCGCGACGGCCACGACTTCATCCCCAAGGCCATTCAGCGGGGTGTGACAGGCGTGTTGGTGGAAAAAAGATATGTAGGACAGGCGCCCTCGCCTGTCCAGGGACAGCCGGGGACGGCTGTCCTACATGGTATCCCTTCCGAAATCACCGTCATCGCAGTTAACGACGCACTCGCCGCTTTGGGCGACCTGGCTCAAGCCTGGCGCGGCAGATTTGCCGTGCCCGTGGTGGCCGTCACCGGCAGTTGCGGCAAAACCACCACCAAGGAGATGATCGCCCAGGTGCTCTCGGACGCTTTTTGCGTTCACAAAAATACCCTGAACCTGAACAACCTTATCGGCTTGCCTCTAACGCTCCTGGATATGGAAGCGGCCCACGACGTGGCAGTCGTAGAGATGGGCATGAACCGATTTGGGGAGATCCGCCGTCTGACTCAAATCGCCTCCCCCACCGTGGGGGTGCTTACCAACGTGTACGGGGCCCACACCGAAGGGTTGGGAGACATTGCCGGTGTGGCCCAGGCCAAGGGCGAGATTATCGCCGCGTTAGACCAAAAGTCCCGGCTGATTTATAATGCCGATGATTCCTGGATTAATGATTTGGTCCGGAATTTTAAGGGGCAGACCCTGAGCTTCGGGCTTAAACCCGGCGCGGACTTACAGGCTGGCCAGCGCCGTCCCCAGGGCACGCAGGGACAGAGCGCGGTATTGCATCATCGGGGGCAAAGTTGGGACCTGGAGGTGCCCGCGGCTGGGGAGCATATGCTGTATAACGCCTTGGCGGCCACTGCGGTGGGTCTGGTCTTGGGGCTGGCCCCATCGGACACCGCCACAGCGCTGGCGGCTTTCCGCCCCATCGCCCGGCGCTCCCAGGCAGTCACTCTGCCCAGCGGGGTCCATCTGCTGAACGATTGCTATAACGCCAATCCCGGTTCCATGGCTATGGCCTTAAAAACCCTCATGGAACTGAGAGATCATGGGAAGACCGCCGCCGCCCTGGGGGATATGCTGGAATTGGGTGCAGTGGCGGCTGAAGAACACCGGAAGATCGGCCGCCTGGCCGCGCAATACGGGGTTGATTATCTGGTGGTTTACGGTAACTTCCGGATGGAGGTGGCTGCCGGAGCCCGGGAAGAGGGCCTTCCCGTCTCTCGTCTTTTCCCCGTCAGCCATTTGTCCGACGCGGCGCGGGTGCTCCAGGAATTGTTGGAGCCGGGGGATTGGCTGCTGGTGAAGGGGTCACGCTCCATGCATATGGAAGGTTTGATAGATTTATTGGAAAAGTCATAGATGCAGAGTTGGCGTTATCAGTTTTAATCATCGGGGAGCGGGGAACCCCAGGGGGAATTTAGTTGCTTTATCATCTCTTATATCCACTGAAGGATATCTTCGGCGGTTTCAATGTCTTCCGGTATATTACCTTCCGGACCATCTTTGCCGTCCTCACCGCCCTGATCATCACGCTGGCAGTGGGCAACTGGTTCATCAAGAAGCTCAAGTCCCTGCAGGTAAGCCAGACCGTCCGGGAAGAAGGCCCTAAGTCCCATTTTTCCAAGAACGGCACCCCCACCATGGGCGGCCTGATGATCATCTTGGCTACCTTGGCCGCTACCCTCCTCTGGTCGGAATTGAACAATCCCTATATCTGGATGCTGGTCCTGGTAACCCTGGGCTTCGGCTTCATCGGGTTCTATGACGACTATCTCAAGGTCGTCAAGAAACACAACAGAGGCCTCAGCGGCCGGGCCAAGCTGGTGGCCCAGACCCTGGTGGCCCTGGCGCCGGCCTTATGGCTTTATTTAATGCCCGCTTACAGCACTACCCTGACGGTGCCCTTCTTTAAGCAGGTGCAACCAGATCTTGGCTGGTTCTTTATTCCGTTCGCAGTCTTTGTTATAGTGGGCACCGCCAATGCCGTCAACCTCACCGACGGCCTGGACGGCCTGGCCATCGGCCCGGTGACCATCGCGGCGGCTTTCTATATGATCTTCTGTTACCTGGCAGGCAACGTCAAGATCGCCGCTTATCTGCAAATTCCCTACGTCCGGGGGGTGGGGGAGCTTTCTATTTATTTGGGGGCGCTGGTGGGCGCCGGGATAGGTTTTCTCTGGTTCAACGCTTACCCGGCCCAGGTTTTCATGGGTGACGTGGGGGCTTTGGCCCTGGGCGGCGTCTTGGGCACCGTGGCGCTGGCCACCAAGCAGGAAATTCTCCTGGCCATCGTGGGCGGCCTCTTCGTGGTGGAGGCCCTGTCAGTGATTTTGCAGGTAAGCTTCTTCAAGGTGTCCAACGGCAAGCGCATCTTTCGCATGGCGCCGCTGCACCACCACTTCGAACTCAAGGGCTGGCCCGAGCCCAAGGTGATCGTGCGCTTCTGGATTATTGCCATTATTTTGGGATTGGTGTCGCTGAGTGCCTTGAAACTGCGGTAAGTTTAAACCATCAGAGCGTACTGCTTGAGCCACCCTCCCCTGGCCCCTCCCATCAAGGGAGGGGAAAAAGGCTAAGACTTGCAGTTGGTCGAGATTGGCGTTACCTGATGAACCTTAACGGCAATAAAATTCTATTTATTGGTTTTGCAAGAACCAGCGTGCCTTATGTCGCTTTTCTGGTGGGCCATATAGGGATTTGTCTTATTCCCTCCCCCTTGATGGGGGAGGGTTAGGGTGGGGGTGATGTCAGATTGGGAATACGCTCACCAATATTTCCAGGGCCTTAAGACAAAGAGGAACTGACGCGGAGAATCGTCTTTGGGTCCATCTGAAAGGCAAGCAGTTAGAAGGCCTCAAGTTTAGAAGACAAGAGGCGATCGGCAATTTTATCGCCGATTTTGTCACGTATGAAAACCGCCTGGTGATAGAACTTGACGGCGGTCAACATGCCGAAGAAAATTGCCAAACCAACGACATTCGGCGCGACGAATGGCTTCGTAGTCAGGGGTTCAGGGTTTTAAGATTTTGGAATACTGAGGTACTGCAAAACCTGGAAGGTGTGATGGAAACCATCAGAGCCAACTGCTTAAGCCACCCTCCCCTGGCCCCTCCCATCATGGGAGGGGAAACAGACTGAGATCATCAGTTAGTCGGGATTAGGCGCTACTGAATGGAACTTAGCGGCAAAAAAATTCTGTTAATCGGCTTGGCCCGCACCGGCGTGGCCCTGTGCCGTTTCCTGGCAGAGCGCGGCGCCAAGGTGACCGTGACGGATATGGCTTCTCCCGCGTCCCTGGCGGAGCCGCGCCGGGAGATCGCCGGCCTGGGGATTACGGAAGAGGTGGGCATAGCCCGGCCCCGCTGGCAGGGCTACGACCTGATCATCTTAAGCCCTGGGGTGCCGCCGGAGTTGGTCTGGCTGAACAGAGCCCGGGAGTCCGGCATTCCTGTTTGGGGAGAACTTGAACTGGCCAGCCGTTTTATCGAGAAGCCCCTCCTGGCCGTGAGCGGCACCAATGGCAAAACCACCACCACCACCCTGGTGGGGGAACTGCTTAAGGCCTCGGGCCTCAGACCCCTGGTCGGGGGCAACATCGGCACTCCGGTAATCTCTCTGCTGTCCCGGCAGCACCAGGCGGATTTTCTGGTGCTGGAGGTGAGCAGTTTTCAGTTGGACACGGCCCCCAGCTTCCATCCCCAGGCCGCGGCCCTGCTCAACATTACCCCGGACCATCTGGACCGCTACCCATCGCTCGCGGCCTATGCCGCTTCCAAGGCCAGCCTCTTCCGCCATATGCGGGGGAACGAACTTAAAGTCCTCAATGCCGACGACAATCTGGTGGCGACCCTGGGGGCCGGTCCGGGCCGGGTTTACTTTTTTTCCAGCAGCCGCCCCCTGACCCGGGGCGCCTGGCTGGCTGACGAGGCGCTGCACCTCAAACTGGATGACGCCAAAGAAGAACTTTTTCCGGTGGCCGATATCCGGCTCTCGGGATACCACAACCTGGAAAACGTCATGGCGGCCCTGCTACTGGCGCTGGATGCGGGCGCCGTACCCGAGGCTTGCCGGCGGGTGCTGGCCTCCTTTCAGGGTCTGCCCCATCGCCTGGAGTTCGTGGCCGAAGTGGACCGGGTCGCATTTTATGACGACTCCAAAGGCACCAATGTGGGCGCCGTGGCCGTCTCCCTGGCGCACTTTTCCAAACCGGTGATTCTTATTGCCGGCGGCCGGGATAAGGATAGCGATTTCAGTCTCATCTCACCCCTGATCCGGAAGCGGGTCAAGGCCCTGGTCCTGCTGGGGGAAACCCGTGACCATCTGAGCCAGGTCTGGAAGGGTCTGGCCCCCATCTGCCTGGTGAATAACCTGGCGGAGGCGGTGCAGCGGGCCCATGATCTGGCCCGGCCCGGGGAGGTGGTGCTCTTGTCCCCGGCCTGCGCCAGCTTCGACATGTTTAAGGATTATGCCCAGCGGGGCGAAACCTTCCAAAGGCTGGTGAAGGAATTGCAGCATGCCAACTGACGCCAAGACTGATACCCTTGCCGCCCCCGGGGCAAACTGTGACCTGATCCTGGTGGCCAGCGTCTTTTCCTTGATGTTGCTGGGTCTGGGGATAATCTTTTCGGCCAGTAATATTATGGCCCAGACCAACTACGGTGATCCTTTCTACTTCATTAAACGTCAGGGGATGTACGCGATCCTGGGGCTGGGGGCCCTGCTGGCAGGAAGGAAGATCGATTATCATAAGTACCAGCGCCTGGTTTATCCATTTTTATTTATCAGCCTCTTCTGTCTGATCCTGGTATTCTTGCCCGGCATCGGCGGTAAGGTACGGGGCGCGGCCCGCTGGATCCGCCTGGGTCCCCTCACTCTCCAGCCATCCGAATTTGCCAAGATTGCGGTGGTTATCTTCCTGGCTTACTCTTTTACCCATAAACAGGATAAGATGAAGCATTTCACCATCGGCTTTCTGCCCCACATGCTGGTGGCCGGGCTCTTCATCGGGCTCATCGGTATCGAGACCGACTTCGGCACTGCCCTGACCCTGACTGCCATCGTCCTGACCATGCTTTTTGTGGCGGGCATCAATATACTTCATCTCGGCCTATCCTTTGGGGCGGTTATCTTGCTGGCGATTGCCGCGGTCTTGAGAGATCCAAAGAAATTCGACCGCATCCTCTCCTTCCGGGACCCCTGGAAATACGGGGATAGCGTGGGGTACCAGTTGAAGCAATCTTTGCTGGCCATCGGCTCGGGAAACCTCTTGGGGGTGGGTCTGGGCCAGAGCCGGGCCAAGCTCTTCTACCTGCCGGACTCGCACACTGACTTCATCCTCTCCATCTTCAGTGAGGAAACGGGCTTCGTGGGCTTTCTCCTGGTTCTGGGTCTGTTTGCCATCCTGGTGGCCCGGGGGCTGCGCCTGAGCCTTAAGGCTCCGGACATCTTCGGCTCCTTTCTGGCCCTGGGGCTGACGTTGGTCATCGGCCTGCCCGCGGCCATCAACATGGGGGTAGTGAGCGGCATTTTGCCCACCAAAGGGCTGTCTCTGCCTTTTCTCAGCTACGGCGGCTCTTCCATGATTGCCAGCATGCTGGCGGTGGGCATCTTGCTGAACATCAGCAGCCAAATCCGGCGTCCGGCGGGTCCGCAGCCGGCCAAGGCCGCGGCGCCGGCACCCAACGGCGCCCCGTCCACGACCTGAGCCGTCTATAATGTAGGTGGGCACTGCCCACCAAATCTTAGCGGGGCAAGCGTCTCCGCCTGCCATTTTCTTTTTGCGCTCTTTGCGCCTTGGCGTCTTTGCGTGAGATTTTCTTTTTTTGGATGGGCTGTTCTTGGAACTCGAAACTCGAAACTCGCAACTTAAAGTAGTCATTGCCGCGGGGGGCACCGGCGGCCATCTATTCCCCGGCCTGGCCGTGGCCCGGGAATTTCAAGCGCGCCTGGGGGCATCGGTTACCTTTATTACCAGCCCCAAGGCTGTGGCCACCAGGATTCTGGAGAGCGCCGGCTTCCCCTGGGAGACGGTGGCCAGCCGGGCCTTGAAAGGCCAGGGGATATTTTCCCGTCTGGGCACCTGGTGGCATCTGCCCGGAAGCATTCAAGAGGCGGTAACCCGCCTTAAAACCTTACAGCCTCACCTGGTGTTGGGTATGGGCGGTTACACCGCCGGCCCGGCCGGGGTGGCGGCCTGGTCCATGAAGTTGCCCCTGGCCCTGCACGAACAAAATGCCCTCCCCGGCTTCACTAATCGCTGGCTAGCCCGATTAGCCGATCGGGTCTTTGTCTCCTTTCCGGCTTCCCTGGATCAATTTCCTCGAAACCTGGCAGTCTGGACCGGCAACCCCGCCCGTGAGGAGTTTTTCCGGGAGAGCCCGCCCCGCCCGGAACAGCCCTTCACGGTGCTGATCACCGGCGGCAGCCAGGGGGCGCACCATCTCAACATGGAGGTGTTGGCCGCCTTGCCGGAGTTGAAGAACCTGAAGGACCGTCTGCGTTTTCTGCATTTGACCGGTGACGCGGACCGGGAGGAGGTGGCCGCCGGGTATGACCGGGCCGGTTTTGCCGCCCGGGTGGAGGCCTTCAACTCCGAGATGCCGGAATTGATGGCCCAGGCTCACCTCATCGTCTGCCGGGCCGGGGCCTCAACTTTAGCGGAACTTACCGCCGTAGGCCGCGCCGCGCTGCTGGTGCCCTACCCTTTTGCAGCCAATAACCACCAGGAATTCAACGCCCGCTTTCTGGTGGAGGCCGGGGCCGCGCAATTAATTTTGAATAAGGATTTTACCGGAAGCCTATTCGCTGGTAAGATACAACAGTACATGGCCGAGCCCGAAACCCTGGCCCGGATGGAAGCCGCCGCCCGCCGTTTGGCGAAGCCGGAGGCCGCCAAGGAGATTGTTGAGGGGTGTTTGGGGTTGATTGAGGATAGGAGCCATTGATAGGGTGCCGGCCCAGCCTGTATGGACTTAACCTTCGAGATAATTTTTAATGTGCTGGCTGGATGTTCTGGTTTTTCTGAAAAAGATTTATTCCTGGTTTAGAAATATAGTTCTGAAAATAAAGAGAACCTCAACATGAACTTAAACAGCTTTGCAAATGTTTTTAGAGAAATAGCCTGGTTCATAAATCCTTATTATAAGTTTCTAGTGCTTATCACTTATGTCGGCGGGCCGTTAACGGCCATGTATGTCCTCGTGCTGACTTATACGAGTCCAAATACCACCGTTCTTATCGCAGTCATTATAGTGTTGAGTTTGGCTATTGGGTTTAAATTGGGTCCATCGCCTTTTTTTATAGTAAATTGTTCCTGGATTTATTTCAGGTTTGACAAGTTCGGCATCTGGCTGCCCATTTTTTCTTACTTGATAGGACTCACAATATTTGGATTACAAATGGCGGCTAACAAAATATTAACCCCAAGCAATGAGTGATGTCTAGCGGCGCTTACGATAATTAATTGCGTTGCCGTAGAATCTATAAACGCTCACCACCCCCACCCTAACCCTCCCCCCCCAAGGGGGAGGGGATAGAACCCGAAGTATTTTGGGGGTTGGGCTAATATGCATGACTTGGTCAACCTTTCTAGAAATCTAAGAAAGAATCAGACTGACGCGGAGAAAGTAATTTGGCGGCATCTGCGGGGCACCCAAGTTGAAGGTTTAAGTTTCAGAAGACAGCATCCTATCGGCAGGTATATTGTGGATTTTGTCTGCTTGGAGAAACGCTTGATCTTGGAAATTGATGGCGGGCAACATGATCTTGAGAGAGAAAAGGACGAACAAAGAACAAAATGGCTCGTGTCCGAAGGCTATAGAAGTATTAAGATTTTGGAATAATGAAGTATTGACTAACTTAGAAGGTCTTGGAAACGATTCGATTAAATGTCATTTCTGATCGCGACCAAGATAAATAAAATCCCCATAAAATCATTTGAAAGGTTGCATTAAGAGCCGTTACATAAAGAACCGATGCCTTTGACCCTTATCCCCTCCCCCTTGAGGGGGGAGGGTTAGGGTGGGGGTGGCGTAATATTTTAATGTCATGAAACAGCTTAAATCTTCGCTAAAAGACCTAAGGGAGGTTTTTGAAAGAAGCATTACAATAATGAATATAGCCGAACCTCTGTCTTCTTTTGATATTACTGCATCGCCAAATTCAGTTAAAAAATTCATGGAGGACAAAGATTATGATGTAATTGGCATAAGAGAAAATGGATTTATTTCTGGATATGTTAAAAAAGTTGAATTATCAGATGGAATTATTTCAGATTACTTAATACATTTTAATAAAAATAAAAATGAAATTTTCTCTGAAACAACATCATTAATTGATGTTTTCAAATCATTTAAAAATTTAGAAAGAATTTTTGTTCTCACTCTTGGTGAAATCGGTGGAATTGTAACTCGTGGCGACCTGCAAAAGATCACCATTAGGATGTGGCTTTTTAGCTTAATATCTTTAATTGAAATGCAACTTTTACGAATTATCCGTGAATATTATCCTGGTGAATGCTGGAAACGAAATATTTCTGATAAAAGATTAAAAGAAGCGAATAAATTATTTTTACAGCGCCAAGCAAGTGATGTAGCAATTGATCTTCTTGATTGTGTTCAATTTTGCGATAAGCGTGATATTATTCTAAAAAATAAACAAATTATAGAACGGTTGGGTTTTAATGATAAATTAATATACCGCTTTCTTAAAGATTTAGAAATACTTAGGAACAGCCTTGCCCATGCACAGAATATTATTGCGGGAGAATTACCCGACTTTATTATCCTTGTAGAAGGAGCTGAAGATTTTTTATACAAATGCGAGGGAATTTAAGATTAATAAGAGTCTAACCTACCATTTCATCGGTGTCGGCGGTATTGGCATGAGCGGCCTGGCGGAGTTGCTGGTGCGGCGCGGCTGCCGCGTCAGCGGTTCCGACCTGGCGGCCGGGCCGATTACGCGGCGGCTGGAAGGCCTGGGGCTGAAGTTTTTCCAGGGCCATCGCGCCGGCAATCTCGATAGTGCCGACGTCGTGGTGCATACCACCGCGGTCAAGGAAGACAACCCCGAACTCGCCGCGGCAAAGGCCCGCGGGCTTACCGTGCTGCGGCGGGGCCAGATGCTGGCGAAGCTGATGGAGGGCCACCAGCAGATCGCCATCACCGGGGCGCACGGCAAGACCTCCACCACCGCCATGACCGCCGCCATTCTGCGAGCCGGAAGCCTCGACCCCACCGTGGTGGTGGGCGCGGTCTGGGACCACCTGGGCTCCAACGCCGTCCTGGGCCGGGGGAAGTACTTCGTCGCCGAATCCGACGAGAGCGACGGCTCCTTCACTTATCTCCGCCCCCAAATCACCGTGGTCACCAACCTGGACCGGGAGCACCTGGATTTTTACCGCGACCTGGCCCACATCCAGGAGACCTTTGCTGCCTATTTCCGTCGGCTTCCCGCCGGCGCCCAAGTATGCGCCTGGGCTGATGACCCGCATTTGAAACCGGTGCTGCGCCACCATTCCGGAGAACTCGTCACTTATAGTTTCAAGAATGGCGCCGATTTCCGGGCCTACGACCCGGAGCCCCTGGGACTGGGCCACCGCTTTAATTTGAGTCATCGGGGCCGCAAGCTGGGGCAGGTGACGGTGCCCCTGGCTGGGTCCCATTACGTGCTGAACGCCATGGCCGCCTGTGCCGTGGGGCACATATTGGGTCTCGATTTTCCGGTCTGGCAGGCCGGCCTCAAGTCCCTGGGGCAGATCCACCGGCGCTGTCAGGTGAAGGGTGAGAGCCGGGGAATTACGGTGCTGGACGATTATGGCCATCACCCTACGGAGATCGCCTCCACTTTGAAGGGGCTGTCCCAGGCCTTCCCGAAGCGCCGGCTGGTAGTGGCCTTCCAGCCCCACCGTTACAGCCGCACCGCGGCGTTGTTGCCGGAGTTCTTCCCGGTGTTTGCCAAGGCCGGCCTGGTTTTTATCACTGAGATTTACGCCGCCAGCGAGAAACCGCTGAAAGGCGTCTCGGGCCGGGCCATTTGTGAAGGTATCCGGAAAAGCGGCCACCCGGCGGCGCATTTTGTTGAAGAAAAAAACGCCCTGACCGATACCCTTATGGAGCATTTGCGAGAAGGCGATCTGCTCCTGACCCTGGGGGCCGGAGACATTTGGAAGATCGGAGAGGAGCTGCTGGCCCGCCTCGACGGCAAGGCTTGCTCCTCCAGGGAGGCCCCTTAAGGAGAAGCGCATGCCCCGGAATTCGCGCAATGTGCGTCCTTCGCGCCTGGCGGTCCAGAAACCGGTAAAGATAAAAAATTCTGGCCTTTTCTCCCGGGGAAAGTCCGGCAACAGCTATCGCCGCACCAAAGGCAGCGGGTCCCAAAAGTCCATCCTGCGCCTGATTCTCTTGGGCTCGGGGATCGCGGGATTGGCTGGTCTCTGCGTGGGTCTCCTGTTCCTTTATCATCTGCTCTTGACCTCTTCTTTCTTTTGCATTAAAGATATCAGGAACATTGAAATCGATGGCGCCCGGCGGCTCAAACCTGAAGTTATTTTGCACCTGGCCAATTTAGGTCCTGATACCAACCTGTTGGCTATTCAGCCAGGGCGGGTGGAAAGGGCCCTCATGGCTCATCCGTGGATTAAAAGAGCCGAGTTGACCCGAAAGTGGCCCCACAGCATCCAATTGCACATTCAGGAGCGGGAGCCGGCGGCCCTGGTGCAATTGGGGGAAGATCTCTTTTACATCGATCGCCAGGGAACTCTGTATAAACCGTTATCGCCCGGCGATCCACAAGATTTTCCGGTCATTACCGGTTTGAAGCCTGAAAACCTCCAGCACCCGGAAGGCTCGCTGGCCCCCCTGGTTGCGCAAATCTTTCAGTTGCTGGACGTGCTTAAGCAGACCCAGGCGCCGCTGGGCCTGGAAAATGTCTCCGAGGTCCACCTGGATCTGGAGCGGGGGTACACCCTCTATGTTAACGGGCTGGGGGCGGCCCTGGATTTAGGTTTTAACGATTATTCAGAAAAGTTAAAAAAATTTGCCAAGGTCTTGCCGGCATTAGCTCAAAAAGGCTATCTGGCTCGGACCGGGCGCATTAATCTCGACTACCCCGACCGGGTGCTGATTAACCTGAAGGGTACGGACGAGGCTCAATAGGATGGCAACGTGCCCCAAGATCTAATAGTTGGATTGGACATTGGCACCACCAAGATTTGCGCGGTAGTGGGCGAAGTGCGGGAAGGCCAGGTGGACATCGTCGGCCTGGGCTGCGCCCCCACCGCCGGCGGCTTGCGCAAGGGAGTGGTGGTCAATATTGAAAACACCGTCCGGGCCATACGTCGGGCCGTGGAAGAGGCGGAGACCATGGCCGGCTGCGAAATCCGCTCCGTTTATGCGGGGGTGGGCGGCGGTCAGACCAAGGTGATTAACAGCCAAGGGATCATCGCCATCAAGGACCGGGAGGTGACCCCGGCGGACATGGAGCGGGTCATCGAAACGGCTCGCACCGTGGCTATTCCCTCCGACCGGGAGGTGATCCACACTCTGGTACAGGACTTTTTGATCGACGGCCAGGACGGCATCAAGGACCCGGTGGGCATCCACGGCGTGCGTTTGGAGTGCAAGGTGCACATTGTCACCGGTGCGGTTACCTCGCTCAATAATATTCTCAAATGCGCCAACCGGGCTGGCCTGGAGGTAAACGGCATCGCCCTGCAGAGCCTGGCCGCCGGCGAGGCAGTGCTCACCGACGAAGAGAAGGAGCTGGGGGTGGCCCTCATTGATTTCGGTGGCGGCACCACTAACCTGGCCATCTTTGCCGAAAATGCCCTGCGCCATAACTTCGTCTTGCCGGTGGGCGGCAACAACCTCACTAACGACATCGCCGTGGGTCTTCCCACCTCCCTGCATCACGCCGAGGAATTGAAGAAGATTTATGGGGCTTGTTTGAATTATTTGGGCGACCCTATGGAAATGATGGAAGTGCCGGGGTTGTCGGGCCGGGAGAACCAGCAACTCCCCCGGGCTCGCCTGGCGGAGATTATCCACCTGCGGGTGGCGGAGATCGTCAACCTATTGGGTAAAGAGATCCAGCGGGCTCGCTTTACCCATCCCCTGCACTCCGGAGCCGTGCTCACCGGCGGCACCTCTCTGGTTCAGGGGCTCCCGGAACTGGCGGGCGAGGCCTTCCAGATGCACACCCGCATCGGTTACCCCATGGGAGTGGGCGGACTGATTGATGTGATTCGCGATCCCTCTTATGCCACTGGGGTGGGTCTGGTGTTGTATGGCTTTAAGACTCAACAGAAGGCCCAACGTAAGCCCGAACGCTGGGCCAACCAATCTCATCGGGGGTGGAGCGGCCGCCGCTCCTCTGGCGGCGGCCTTTGGGATCGCTTGAAAAAATGGTTTCGCGAAGTGGTATGAGCTGTCCAAACGTGGTATTATGAGGGCAAGGGGGTTTACAGGATGAAGATACAATTAGTCCCCAACGAATTGTCGGCCAAAATTAAAGTATTAGGCATCGGCGGCGCCGGCGGCAACGCCATCAATGACATGATCACTTCCCAAATGGTGGGGGTCGATTTTATCGCCGCCAATACCGATGCCCAGGCCCTGGAGCGGAGCCTGGCGCCGGTGAAGATTCAGCTGGGCACCAGCACCACCCGGGGGCTGGGGGCCGGCGGCGACCCGGAAGTGGGCAAGAAGGCGGCCCAGGAGGACGCCGAACGCATCCAGCAGGTCCTCCAGGGAGCGGACAT
>JAMCQY010000188.1 GCA_023381945.1 Deltaproteobacteria bacterium | reverse complement strand
GGTAGAACTTGGGCACTGCCGCGAAGATTTCGGCCGCGGCCAATCCGGGATAATCGATCACGCATTGCTGATAACCGGTCTGGCCGTGCACCAGGGCGTCGTCGTGCATATAGCCCTGCTCCCGGCAAAAGTCATAGAACTCGGTACCCGGATAAGGCGTGGCCAGGGACACTTGGATGGTATCCGGATCCAACTCGCAGGCAAACCGCATGGAGGCTTCGAGGCTCTGCGGAGTTTCTCCCGGCAGGCCCACCATAAAGGTGCCGTGCACCTGGATGCCCAGTTCCTTGCACCACTTGACCATACGGCGGCCCAGGTCCAGGGTGACGCCCTTGCGGATATTTTTCAAGACCTGGGGGTCGCCGGTTTCGAAGCCCACCACCAACAGCCGCAGTCCGCCTTCCTTCATGGCCTTGAGGGTCTCATACGAGGTGTTGGCCCGGGCGGTGGTGGACCAAACAAACTTTAAGCCGCGAAATTCCCGGCCCAGCTGGCGGGCCCGCTCGCCGTCGGCGGTAAAGGTGTCGTCGTCGAAAAAGATTTCGGCGGCCTCAGGGAAGAGTTCCAAACTGCGGCGCACTTCCGCCACCACGTTGGCTACGCTCCGGACCCGGAAACGCCGGCCGGTGAAGGTCTGGGGCCAGAGGCAGTACACGCAATGGCCCGGGCAACCCCGGCCAGTATAAAAGGAGACGTAGGGGTCCCGCAGATATGGGATATGGTAGTTGCCGATCTTCAGGTCCCGATGGTAGATTTCGGTGACCATGGGCAAGGCGTCCAGATCTTCGATATAGGGCCGGTCAGGGTTATGATGAATGCGGCCGCCTTCCCGGTAGCTGATCCCCAAAATCTCTTTCCAGGGGCGTCCCTGGGCGATTTCGGAGATGGCGTAATCAAATTCCCGGCGGGCCACGAAATCCACCTGGGGGCCGGCTGCCAGAGATTCCTGGGCCAGAATGGACACCTGCGGACCGACCAGGCCCACCAGCAATTGGGAATTCTTTTCTTTCAGCCGGCTGACCGTCTCCAAGTCGTGATGAAACGAGGGGCTGGTGGTAAAGAGCACGGCCAGTTCGAAGTCGCTGGCCAGGTCCGCCACTTGGGCCACCGTTAAGTTCTCGGGCGGGGCGTCCACTACCCGGGACTCCGGGATGAGGCCGGCGGGGTAACAGAGCCAGGTGGGATACCAAAATGAGGTGACTTCGCGAGTGGCCTGATAGCGCGAGCCGGCGCCGCCGTCAAAATCCTGAAAAGATGGCGGGTTAAGTAATAAAGTACGTTTCATGGTTGCCTCTTGAGTGAGTCCCAAGACTCTAGCTAGACACCCTGGCGCAGGCCATAGGAAGGTCAGCCTATGGGGTAGTCTGTTAGCCGGATTTTATCTGAGAAGCGCCCCCTTGTCCAGGAAATAGGGGGCGGCAGTGCAGGATAGGGTTTAGTCGAAGAACGGCACTCAAATCAGGGCAGCGCAACCAGGCTCCCGGACGTCGCGGCGGGGTAATTAATACTTTAGGGGCACCACCATGGTCAACTTAGTGCTTATCCGTAAATAATTCCAACTTTTCGCCAGCAGATTATGGCTGCTGCTAAATGGATCAAGGCGATATAGCTGGAGAGGGTTTTTTCATAACGAACCAAGATTTTGCGAAACCTGTTAAGCCATGAATGACAGACTTCTACGATCCATCGGCGTGCCCGGTATCCGGGAACAGTTTTTTTCGCCTCGATTTCCTCGCCGCGGCGCCGTACATGCGGGATATAGTTCCGGTCGACTATGCATTGGTATGCAGGTTTACCGTCATAGCCTTTGTCGGCGCAAAGATGTTGAAGCTTGTCTGCGGCTGGCTCTGGTCGCTTAATGACAATGTTATCCAATACGGTTGCCAATTGAGTTACATCGTGCCTATTCGCCCCGGTTACGACGATCGACAGAGGGACGCCATGCTCTTCCACCAGCAAATGGCGTTTGCTTCCTTTTTTTTCCCCGGTCCGCCGGGCTCGGACCAACCGCCTCCTGAGCCAAGGGTGCTTTGGTCATGGCACTATCAATACTCTGCCATAACCAGCAAATGCCTTCCATTTCATCATATTCCGCCAATCCGGCTCGCCACATGGCCAGAAATACTCCGGCCTTTTCCCACTGGCGAAAGTAGGCATGGACGGAACTGGGGCTGCCATATACCTCCTTGGGAAGAGCCTTCCATTGGCAACCGGTGCGCAGAACATAAACAATACCTTCAAATACTTTGCGATAATCCAACGGCTTTCGGCCACCGCCCTTTTTCCGGATATAAGATTTGTTCGGGTCCCTGGCCGGTTGCGGTAAGAGAGGCTCCACACGCTTCCAAAAAGCATCGGAAACAGCCCATGACGGCAACCTTGGCATTCGCACCTCCCATAAGCCGTTTTATGGGCATGCATGCCATATTATTTAATAAATGTCAATTTAATTACGGATAAGCACTAATCCTTGTGTTTCTTGGAGGAAGAATTCAAAATCTCCCGCAGTTCCTCACCTTCCAGGACTTCTTTTTCCAAGAGAATCTTGGCCGCCTTCTCCAGGATAGGCCGCTGGGATTCCAGCACCTCTTTGGCGCGCTCGTGGGCCCGGTTTATCAGGTCCGCCACCTCCCGGTCAATCTCCTGGGCCGTGGCTTCGCTATAATCCTTGGTGCTCTGCGGCATGATAT
>JAMCQY010000080.1 GCA_023381945.1 Deltaproteobacteria bacterium | reverse complement strand
GGAAACTATCTGCCGAATCAAAATAACATATGGAATTATATGGTTATTCCCCTCTCCCCCAATGGGGGAGAGGGTTAGGGTGAGGGGGAAGTGGTCAGTCTCAGAAGCCACCCCTCACCCCGGTCCTCTCCCCTCTCAGGGAAGAGGGAGTTTTTGACCTATCGGCAATAAGCGCCGGTAAAGCCTGCGGCTACATTTTTCAGTACCAATCTGCCCGCATCCCTGCAAAATCGCTGCCGGACACTACCGGGGCAGGGGGGATTTGTATAAGTTTCTGATCCTATGTGCATCTTTAAACGTTGCCTCTGGAACTGCTGAAGGAATGGGACAAGCTCTCGGCCGACGAGAAGAAGATGTTCATCCGCCAGGTGGACGTCTATGCGGCGTATCTGATGTACGTGGATCACGAGATCGGCCGGGTGATCCAGGCGGTGGAGGACATGGGCAGGCTGGACAATACCCTGATCCTTGGGCCACGGGGTCAGCTTGGCATTGGCCGGGATCACGCCCAGCTTCTTCTGGTTCTTGAAGATCTGCTCCCGCAGCTTGTTCCAGCCCTGGTCAAAAAGATGCAAGTCGGTGGCTTTTTTGATCCATTCCGGCGTCGGATGATGGGGCGCATGCGTAGCGCCCGGCACGTAATACACGAAGAACGGCTGCTCCGGCGTCAGAGTATTGACTGGTTCATGTAGGTGATGGCCTCATCTGCCATGGCGGTAATGAGGTTGTACTTGGGGTTGTCCAGGAACGGATAGATGTAAGTGGTGTTGCGGGCCAGGTTCGCCGGCTGCCACTGATTGGTGTCGCCGCCCATGAAGCCGTAGAAATACTCAAAGCCCATGCCAACCGGCCATTGGTGGAATGGACAGATGCCGCTCGCCTGGAAGGCCGGCGTGTTGTGGTTCTTGCCGAACCACGAGGTGCGGTAGCCGTTATCCTTCAGGATCTTGCCGATGGTGCACTTGTCCCGGGTGATGATGCTGTCGTAGCCGGGATAGCCTGTAGCCTGCTCGGCGATCACGCCGTAGCCCACCGAATGGTGGTTGCGCCCGGTGATTAGGGCCGCCCGGGTGGGCGAGCACAGGGCCGTGGAGTGGAAGTTGGTGTAGCGTAGGCCCATTTTGCCCACCCGATCCAGGGCCGGGGTGGGGATGACACCCCCGAAGGTGCTGGGGGCGCCAAAACCGCAGTCGTCGGTCATGATGAGCAAGACGTTGGGTGAGCCCTTGGGGGGGACCACCCGGGGCGGCCACCAGGGCTTGGAACCCTTGGTGGTGCGCTCGATCTTGCCGCCGAACTTGGCCGGCGGCGGCGGGATTTGACCACCCTTAACGGTGGTGGTGGCGCTGGGCGAACCCGGCACGCCGGTGACCTGCGGGCTCACGGAGCTTTGCCAGCGGTCGCTTTGCGGCGCGCCCTGGGGCTCGGGGAGTTGTTGGGGTGCACTGCCTGGGCCCCCCACGGCCAGGGCGGGTTGGCTTGGTGGAGCGGCCTGCTGAGCCAGGGACGGGACGGCTACCAACGGTAGCACTAGACTCGCCAAGATACACCAGGATATCGTAATCCCTATGGAATCGCCCCTGGAACAGGCCCTGATCGCGGCTCATAAGGGGGCGGACCTGGAACCTGAGAACCAGGTGGCGCGGACCGCTCTGGCCCATGTATATTTCTTCCGCAATGAGCGGGAGTTGTTTTTGGCGGAAGCCGAAGTTGCCCTGGGTCTCAACCCCAACGCTCCCGCCCCCATCGGATTTCTCGGCTGGCTCCTGGCGCTATATGGCGAATGGGAGCGGGGCTTGGCCATCCTCAAAAAGGGTCTTCAGTTGAACCCCCATTACCCGGGGTGGTTCCATATGGCGACGTTTTTTTATCTGTTTCTTCAGGAAAGGTGCGAGGAAGCCTATCAGGAAGCCATGGCCTTCCAGATGCCCCAACTCTTCTGGGATCCGCTGTTGCGGGCCGCAGCCTTAGGCCGGTTGGGAAGAGATCAGGAAGGAGCCCAAGCCTTGGCGGAGTTGCTCCAACTCAGGCCGGATTTCCCCGCCGCCGCCCCTTTTCTCATCAGCTGCTATGCCAAATTCCCAAACCTGGTTGACAACCTTCTGGACGGCTTGTGCCTGGCGGGCCTGAAGGCGTGAAGTAGAAACCGATGCCCTGCTGAAACCTCTTCACTTTAACAACGTTTATCGGGGTATGGGTTGCCGCCCGGTCAAATTCTGCAGCGCCGCGGCCAATCGGGCCTGGTCCCGGGGTGACCGGCTGATGCGGGTCCGGGCTGTGGCCTCGCTGGCCGCCTACCCGCCAGACTGGGTCAAGGCCGGACGCTCCCAAAGGGCAAAATCGTCAGCACTAACTTTAGTCTCCTTTCCTGTCATTCTGAGGGAGCGCAGCGACCGAAGAATCTCAGATAATTAAGGGAAAATACGAGATCCTTCGCTTCGCTCAGGATGACAAAAATACTTTTTGAAAGAGGCTCTAATGATTATATTTTTAAAAAAGAAAAAAAATTACTTTACAAAAATAAAATGTTTTTGCTAATGTTTTGGAAGCTTATTTTTCTACTCCCGAAAATTTATGGGATGACCAAAGAGATTGTTCCGGAGCAGCCGCCAATTGGTCCGGAGCCGCTCACCAAGGAAGGAGGGCATTTATAGAGAACCACCGTCTGTCGCTGTTTTGAGAACAGCAGCGTGCCCTGTCAAGGAAGTAGGGGGCGAACATGAGAAGCAACTGTTTTTCGCTGCTTTGGGCCGATCTGGTTGGTCGGCTGCCTCAAAGACGCTATCTGGACATTCAAGACCGCCCTCGCCGCCGCGTTGCTCTGATCTTTTCTTTATTGACCCTGGTTTTAGGCTTCATCTACCTGTTTTGGCTCACCCCCCTTGTCCTTCGAAACCGGGAAATTCCGGATTTTCTTTTCCTGGCCGCGGAACTCCTCTCCTTCCTGTTGCTCTCTTTGATTGCCATAGATGGTTGGCATCTTCGAGGCCATAAATCTGAGGGACTCCGTCCCGACCGTCAATGGTCGGTGGATGTCCTGGTCCCCTGCTGCGGTGAGCCGTTCGAAGTCATCAAAACCACGCTGTTGGCCGTCAAACGCATTGCTTACCAGCCCTTGAAGGTTTATGTCCTGGATGACGGCGCTTCCCGGCAGGTGGCCATCCTGGCTGAATCCCTGGGTTTCCACTACTTCTCCAGGCCCAAGGCTGGCCTGACCTTGCAGGATTTCAAAAGCGGCAATCTTAATTTTGGCTTACAGCATAGCCAGGGTGAGTTAATCCTGGTGCTGGATGCCGATCAGGTGCCGGCTCCCGAGATTTTGCAGAGGCTGGTTGGTTTTTTTAATCAGGACAGGGTGGGTTATGTGCAGAGCCGGCAGGCCTTCTTTCTCCCTGAAGGTGATCCTTTTTACAATGCCGACCGGGTCTTCTATGAAACCATGCAATTGAGCAACGATCAGGCCAACGCCGTGGTCTCCTGCGGCTCCGGGGTGGTGTATCGCCGGCAGGCCCTGGAGGAGATGGGCGGCTTTTCCACCTGGAACCTGGTGGAAGATTTCACCACTTCCTATGAACTCTTAAGCCGCGGCTGGCGGTCTATTTACTTTCCCTACCCGCTTTCCCGTGGACTGGCCCCTGCTACCCTGCCGGGTGTTTACCGCCAACGGTTCCAGTGGTGCCTGGACACCATGCGTCTCTTCTTTTGGGATAATCCCCTCTGGAAACAGGGACTGGCCTGGCCTCAAAAGAGGCATTTTCTCATTATCATGCTGAGTTATCTGGCCAGTGGCCTGGCCTTTCCCATCTTCTACGCCATACCCCTGCTCGTCTATCTCCGGGGCCATTCCCTCCTGCAAGGTTATGAATTGCCTTATGGGGTCCTGCGCCTCGCTTACCTGGCAGCCTCCATCCTGATGTTTTATTACCTGTTCTTCAAAAAGGAACCGCTAAAGCAATTCAAGATGTTGTGCAGCCTGTTCCCGGTGCATGCTCTGGCCATCATAGTTGCCCTGCTTTATCCCCCGGGGTGCAAACCCCGTTATCAGGTCAACAACCGGCTATTTCTCGCTGATGCAGGCCGCTGGTGGCATGTGGCTCCCCATTTGGGATTTATCGGCCTGCACCTTGCCTTACCAATGATATCCCTGTGGCAGGGTTGGGCTTTGCCATGGCTGATTCTGTTTAATGCCATCTTCTCGGCAGGCATTGTTTGGATCCTGGGTGACCTGGTACTAGCGGTGCTGGACAAGCCGAAATGGAGTTCTGCCGGAGATCCGCGGCAGGTTTATGGCTAGCAAATGGCGCTGCCTGATTTGGGTAGTCCCTCTGGGCTTTGTGGCCTTGATCATGGTCCTGGTCTGGCGTCAGGATCGTGATTTCTGGCGCACTGCCCCTGCTCTGATGCAGTTGGCTCAAGACGCGGCCCGGCGGGGAGACTACTCCGGAGCTCTTAAACTGGCCTCTAAGGCCCGAGCCCGGGAACCCGAGAATTTCCAATATTGCCTGGAAATCGGCCAGATTTATCTGGCGGCCGGGCAGCCGCAACAGGCCCTGCGTCTCTGCCGCCAGCTTGGCCCTCAGGACGCCAAGTCTACTCAGGGGTTGAAGCTCCAGGCCCGCGCCCTCGATCTCCTGGGCGACCGGCAGGCCGGCCTGGATCTGCTGGCCGAAGGACTAAAAGAAAATCCTGACGATCCCGAAATTCTGGCTTTGGCCGCCACCCTGTCGGCTAGAGAAAATTACGACCGCCCCCAGGCGATTACTTATTACCAGCATCTCTACCATTTGACCCGTGACCCGCTGGTCCGCCATCAATTACTGGAGCTGCTCATCTCTTTGAACCGCTTCCAGGAGGCCATTCCCCTTCAGGAAGAGGAAGTGGTCCAGTTTCCCACCAACTCCGAGGCCTTGCACCAGTTGGCTCTGCTCCATTACTGGCAGCGGGACTATCAGGCGGCCGGCGCGCTTTATCAGCGCCTGCTGAGAAAATCGGCCGACGATGCGGCCCTGCGACTGGAAGCGGCTCGCAACGCCGAGGCGGCCCATCAAACCGACCAGGCCCTGGCCCATTACCTCTGGCTCTACAGCCGCAGCCGGGGCGAAAAGGAATATGCCCTGGCTCTGGCCCGGCTCTGGGCCCGGAAGGGAAACCACGCGGAAGCCGCCGGCGTTCTCGCCCCCTTGATGCAAGAGAACCCGGACTGTGAACTGCGGCGCCAGTACGCCCTGGAACTGCTGCTCATCGGTGATCTGACGGGCGCCCTGAAGACCTACCAGGCCGCCTGGAACGCCGGGGACACCCACCAGGAAACCATCATCAACCTGGCCCGGCTCCAGGCCCGGAAGGGACATTTCGATCAGGCCGCCGCCATGTGGGATGAGGCTGGCCGGCGGCAGCTCCTGAAAGGGGAACTGCGCTGGGAAAGCGCCCTCACCTACTCTTATGCCCGGCGCTTCGACGATGCCCTCAAGAGCATCCAGCCCCTGCGCCATGCAAACTCCAGGGATCCCAAGCTCTTGCTGTTTGCCGGCCAGATGCATTTCTATCAAAAAAACTGGGGGCAAGCTGCCCGGTTATTCTCGGCCTACCTGGAGCAGAATCCGAAGGATGTCGAAATTCGCCGCCAACTGGCCGAGGCCCTCTCCTTCACCCCCAAGAATAAAGATGAGGCCCTGAAGGAGTATGGCGAAATTTTAAAGGTCAAGGATGATATCGGCTTGCGCCTGCGCCGTATCAGCCTGCTCTTGGAAGGCCGGCATTGGGACGAGGCGGCCCGGGAGTTGCATGAGTGTCCGATTGCGGAGGACCCAAAGCTCCTCCAGGAGCAGGCCAGGCTCCTGGTATGGCTGGGGGACCTGCCGGGCGCACTTAATCGTTATGAGCTGCTTCTGCAAAAAACCCAGGATGGCGCCGCCCGCCTGGGAAAGGCCCAAGTCCTGATTTATTTGGGGCGCGCTCCAGAAGCCCTGGAACTCTTAAACCGCCTGCGCCAGGAGCCTTCCTTTGCCAGGGACGCAGTGGTGGCGGCCATCGAAGCCTATCTGACCCTCAAAGATTATGCCAAGGCCCTGCGCCTGGCGGCTAAGGAACTGGAGCCTTTGTCCGACATGAGTGTGGATGAACGCGCCTTGGTGGCCCGGTGTTATTTTCATTCTCCGGACCCGAAGCATCTGCGCCATACCTGTGACCTGCTGCTGTCGAACCTGTGGAAGAATCGCTACCATCACCCCACCTTGCTCATCCTGACTGCCCTGCTGCCCCGCCTGCCTCATTACGGCGACCTCGACTACCTGATGGACCGAATCCCCGGCACCCAGGGAAGCGGCCATGGACCAGCCGCGGCCATGGCCTACTTCGATAGCCAGTTGGGGCGCCATGACGGTAAGCTCAGCTATTTACTGCACGTGCTTCAGGGCTATCGCCGCCACAAACAACCGAACTCTCCGGGAGAACTCCTGGGGCTGGCCTGGCTGGCCACGGAACTGGGCGACCGCCAGGCCGCGGCGGCGTATTATCGCCGGGCCCAAAAGCTCAGGCCTAGCGATCCTCAAATTGCCCAATTGTTGTTGCAGTGCCAGTTGTCCAGGAAGGACTGGGTCCATGCCCTCGGCAATCTGGAAAATCAAAAAGACAACCCGGCGGCTCCCCTGGAAATGGCCCGCATCTACCAGATACGAGGTCAATACGAGGGCGTCAAAGCGATGGACGCCCGCATTCCCCCAGGCTCAAAGGAGCGGATCTCCTACCTGCGGCTCCTGGTGCAGGCCTGCCGGAGCGGGCACAGCTATCCCGAAGCCCTCCAGGCCCTGGCGCAGTTGGAAGGCAAGGTACCCCAGGCTGACTTTCTCATGGAAAAGGCCCAAATCCTGGAAGACCAGGGGGACCAGAAGGCCCTGGAGATTTACGACCGGATCATCAAGGCCCAGCCCGGCTCGCAAATGGCCCGGATAGCCCAGGCCCGCCGCAACCGGGCCGGAAACAACTGGGGCGCGGCCTACCGGGCCTATGAAGCAGCCTTGAAGGAGGCCCCTCAGGATATCGAACTGCTGAACGAACTGGAGTTCGTCCGACAGCAGATGCGGCCCGAGCTGGCCTCCCGGGGCTTTCCTTATTCCCGGGGCGAGCGCCACCCTGAAGAGGCCTCCCGGCCTTTACAGTTCTCCCGGTTCGGACGCGAGCCCACCGGCCTGGGGCTGAGCAATTACCTGCCCGCCCTGGTCAGCGATGTGCTGCCGGTGGTGCAGCCCGAATCGCTTTACTTTCAAGACAGCAATAAGCTCTACGGCTGGCTGGTGCGCGCCGAAGGCTCCTTCTGGGTCACCAAGGTGCTGCCGGCCCGCCTGGGGATGGAATACCGGGAGTATAACCAGGATCGCAACTGGGTCGAACAGGGCCAACTCGATATGGGTCTGAACCCGGTCTACGTGCAGCAGACCAATGCCGCCAGCCGGCTGCGCCGCCTCGACGCTTCCCTCGGATTAGGTCCTTTATCGGTGGACGATCGCCTCCGCCTCAGCGGCGACCTCATCCTGCGCCGCTACTGGAAGCGGACCGACCTTACCATTTCTCAGCAAGGGCAATTGCAGTATTCGGTAATGACTTCGCCGGGTCGACCAGGTTTTGGAGGCGGTGGAACTGGATTTAATAATGCCTCGATTTTCTTCAACCCGATTTCTCCACTTCCGCCTCAATGGCAAACCATTACCGAAAATAGAACCGGAGTCCTGGGAATAACCGAAAAAGAATCCCGCAACCGCCTCCTGGGTTCCCTGGAGGTGGGGTTCAACCTGGGAGCCCAGACCGACATGGCCCTGCGCTATAGCCGCCGGGATATCTTCGACCAGGAGCCCTACGCTTATCCCCGTCTTTACCAGTCGGTGCTGAATTTGCCGGAGGCCCGCATCACCACCTATCAGCAGGCGGATCTCGCTTACAACCACCAGTTTCAGCCGGGCCTGGATTGGCGGGGCACCGTGGCCGGAGCCTTTTACTCGGACCATAACCGCCGCCTCACCTTATACCAGGGATTGGCCTGGCAAGCCGTCCGGCAACCCCGGATGCACCTGGCATTGACCCCCCACTATTACTTGGCGGCCTACCGGCAGCAGCACGAAGCCTATTTCAGCCCCCACGCTTACCATGCCTTCGGTCTCGGGCTGGACTTTGACCGGCAGATTCACCGCCTCCCTACCCTGATCCTGCAAGGAACGGTTCAGGGGGTAAGCCAGCACGGGAACTTTGGCCCCGCCCTCCAGGGTCTGGCTGCTCTGGAATGGGAATTTGTCGCCAATTTTTACACTGATCTACACTACTTCTATTTCCGGGAATTTGTAGACAATTACCGGTTGATGACCGCCGGGGTTTCCTTCAGATGGAAGTTTTAACAAAAGACCACTGGAAGTTGTGCCCCGGCGATTCCCGGCCAGGCATTCGCGGCAGGAGCACAGGGTGCTGCCCCCAATGGCCCCGAATCGCAATAATTGTTGTTCTGCTGATATTTACCGGCTGCGCCCAGGTGACCCAGCCCACCCCTTCTGACCATGAGCAGGAGGAGGCCCAATTGGCCGCGGCCCGGCGGCATCCCTCCCAGAGCTGGTCCAGTGAGCGGGTTTCACGGGTTTTTCTGCATCTGCTGCCCTGCCTGCCCCAGGTCCACGCCCGCACTTATCCTTTTCTGGGCTTCAATTGGTGGGTCACCGCCACCGGCAAGGTAGCGGTGGATCAGGTCTGGTATCCTTCTCCCGCCGCCGACGTCGGCCTGAAACAGGGCGACATCATCCTGGCCGTCAATAACTGGCCCATTCATCCGGAAACGGCAGATTGGGACCGAGGCATCCAGACGGTCCGGGATTTCTTTAAAGAATTTCTCTTCTTTGTGCCGGTTTACAGCTATGGGACGGTTTATAAATATAAAAAAACCACCAGAAGTGTCCAGAATTACATCAATATGTGGCTGCCCGGCGAAATGCTGCCGGCTTTAATGCTGGACTTGAAGCATATCGATATGGAAGCCCGGGGCCGCTACCTCACCGGTCCGGTGGAGCTGCTGATTCAACGGGAGGACCAAAAATTCCGCCGAACCCTCTATCCTCAGCTTCTACCGGCGGAATACGCCATTTTGGTGGATACTAAAAGCAGAGATATCAATGCCTTCGCCGCCGTCGGCAAGATCATCGTCACTCAACGCTATGTAAATTTCTGCCTTAATGATGACGAATTGGCCCTGGCCATCGGACATGAACTGGCTCATCAAGCCCTGGGACACCTGGTACGCGGCGCCGCGCACCGAGAGCTGGGAAAATTTTTCGGCTCCGCCCTGACCGCCTTCAGCACCTTGTCCCTGAGCCATCTCATGGACTGGCGGCATTCCACGGTTTCGCCGGATGTGCGTCAGGTGGCCGGTGACGCAGTAGCCAGCGCCTTTTCCCAGGATGATGAACGGGAGGCGGATATCTATGGGGCCTGGTACGCTTTCCAGGCCGGCTATGATTTGGAAAAAGGCGCGGCGGTCTGGGAGCGTCTGGCCGCGGTTAAATCTCATGATCCTTTTGCAGGCAACTATTTTCTTGATTCCCACCCTCCGCCCCTGGAGCGGCTGACGAGGCTGCGCAAGATAGCCAGGTATTTTGAGGCCGGGCAGGCGGCCCAGGTTTTCCTGCAAGTCAAGAACCTTGATCGCCAGCCAGCCCCGCAGTGAAAAATGGCTCTCAGCGGTCAGCTAAAAGCATGGATAGCGTCATTGAACCAAATGTGTCCGCAAAATGGCAACAACTGCGGCCTTCACCTAGTTTTTTTGATTTTGGCTGATAGCTGACGACTGACCGCTAATTCACCGGCAGGGTTACGGTCATCCAGGTCTCGCCGGGGATGCTGTCCAGGCGAATCTCACCGCCATAGGGAGCCAGCAGACGCCGGGCCATAAAAAGTCCCAAACCGGCCCGGCGGTGCTGCCGATCCCCCTTGGTGGTAAAGAAAGGCTCGAAGACACGGGATCTGAGCTTGGGGGAAATACCCGTGCCAGTGTCGCCCAGGTGCAGGATCAGGCGGCCGTCCTCCAGGGCCGTGCTCACCGTCAAGCAGCAGCGCTCCGAGTCTTGCATGGCTTCCAGGGCGTTTTCCAGGAGGTTGCGGAAACTTTGGCTGAAATCGAGGTAATGCCCCCTAAGGCGCGGCAAACCTTCCTGGAAATAAAAGCGCTTTTCCACCCGATGTTTAAAAAAGGGCTGGGCCAGATAGAGGTCCAGTTCCCGGCGATAAAGCTCGTTTAAATCGATCTCTATCCAGTCTTCAATGTCTTCATAACTCCCTTGCAGGACCACATTGCGGGCCAGCGCCCGGATATTTTCCAATTCCTGGCGAAACTGGCGGAGCTTTTGCAGCCGGTAATGTTGCAGGTTCTGCAATTTCTCTCTGATGGGATTAGCCACTTCCGGCAGAATCCGGAGTTCCTCCTGGGAACGTTGCTCCAGAAGCTCCAATTGGAAGAACAAGTTTTGCGTGGGAGAATTCATCTGGTGGATGAGGCCCTGGGAGAGCTGGCCGCAGGAGGAGTGGCGGTAATAGCGGACCAACTCATGGAAACAGCGCTCCAGGATATTCTCAGCCGCGGGAGACGTGGAATCTTTGACACCCGGCGGCTTCGGCAGCCGCTCCCAGATAGCCGGCGGCGTGATCGCCGGCTGGCCTTTGGCTCCAAGTGGGCGTGCCGCGCCGCGGGCGACCTGAGGGTGTGCTTTCGCTTCTTTTATTATCCGCTCGTTGCCGGACAAGATAGAGTCCTCGAAATGTAGGGAAGTCTCGGAAACTTTATTTGAAAATCGGACCTTTGTTGGAAAAACTTTAAGGAATTATTGGCGGAGAAAACGGCGGCTGACGTTGAGGCGATTATTATAGCGTTTGCCAAAAGTTTTTTCCGATAACCCGATGGATTGTAGGGGCGGACCCATGTGTCCGCCCGCAGGAGGGCGCACACGCGGGTGCGCCCCTACAAGAAATTATTTTTGGCAATCGCTATAGGAATATTCAGGGTGGACGCCCAGGTCCACCCCTAGAAAATTGCGGCCATGAGCAGGCAAAGTATTTAGGCGGCGGTAAGGGGCAGGCGGATGGTGCAGGTGGTGCCGCGCTCCACTTCGCTGGTGAATTCGATCTGCCCTCGGTGCTGGTCGATGAGGCCGCGGCAGATGGTGAGGCCCAGACCGGTGCCTCCTTCCTTAGTGGAAAAGAAAGGCGTGAACAGGAATTTCAGGTGCTCCGGCGGGATCCCCTGGCCGGTGTCATGAATGATGAGGACCAGGTAATTGTTCTGAACCGCCGCGCTTACCGTGATCACCCCACCCAGAGACATGGCTTCCAGGGAATTTTTCAAGAGATTGAGGAGCACCTGGCGAATTTGGCCGGGATCGAAGGGAAACGGCGGAATTTTTTCCGGCGCCCGAAAGATAAATTCTACCCCCTTTTCTTTGAAGTCTACCTGCATGAACTCCGCTACTTCATTAACGAGGGCCAAGATATCACTTGGGACCTTTTGAGTAGGGGCGGTGCGGCCGAAACTGGCCAAATCGGCCAAAAACCTCTCCAGACGCCGGACTTCCTGATGAATGATGTGCAACTTGCGCCGGTTTTCTTCAGGCAGGTCCTTTTGGCGCTCGCATTGTTGGGCAAAGCCGCCGATAACGGCCAAAGGATTTTTTATTTCATGGCTCACATGGGCCACCATCTTGCCCAGGGTAGCCAGGCGCTCATTGCGCAGCAGCTCTTCCTCCAGGCGCTTCCGTTCCCGCAGGTCCCGAAAATAACCAACGATGCCGATTTCCTGGCCGTTGGCCCGGAGCAGGCGGGCCGACAGCCAGATAGGCACCAGGTATCCATCTTTATGGCGGACCAGGGTTTCATAATTTTCCAGGATGCCGACTCCACCATGGTTCGGGGAATAAATGAGCTGCTTGATTTCGTGGGCCGCTTTGTCCGGGTAAAAGTCGCGAACCCTCATCTTGCTGCCGATAACCTCCTCCGGCCGGTAGCCCAGGATACGAGAAGCGCCTTCGTTAAAGATGAGGATGTGACCCAGCATGTCATTGACGATGATGCCGTCCATGGATGCCTGCACCAACATGCGTTCCAGTTCGTCCAATCGCCGCACCTGCGACTCGAGATTAAACATCTGGGTGATGTCCCGAAAGGCGCATACGGTCCAGGTGTGCCCATGGCCTTCCTCTAGATGATAGAAGGTGCCTTCGTAGACCAGTTGTTTGCCGTCCACCTCCCGAGTCAGAATGTGGCGCGCCGGGAAATAAGGGCCCAGTTCCAGGGGGCAAAACCCCATCTCTTCGCCGGCGCTGCCGGTGAAAGGGTTTCCCAGATTAGAGCAGGTCTGACCGTAGATCCCTTCCCAACCAAGGCCGAAATGCTTCAGGAAGGAGGCATTAGTGTAAACGACGCGCCTCTCTTCATCCAGCACCAGGGCGAAAATGTCCCGGAGGCTGTCCAAAAGACGGCTAAATAGTCCTGGCGGCGGCCGCCGCTTAATTTTTTTCCCCTTGGGAACCATCAATTAATTAGTATGCTTAATTTTCCCAAATGCAACCACAAATAATAAACCGGGTTAGAAGAAGTCGGTGAGATAGGGATTGGTGGCCTTTTCCTGACCCAGGAAAGCTGTAGGGGTTTCCCCATAGTCGTGGCCCGGCCAGACCCGGGTATCGTCCGGCAGGGGCATGAGTTTTTCTTCCAGAGAGGCGATGAGCCGGGGCAGCGATCCTCCGGCCAGGTCGGTGCGGCCCGCGGCCCCGACGAACAGGGTGTCGCCGGTGAACAGGTGGCCGGGAAAATAGAGGCAGATGGAGCCAGGGGTGTGCCCCGGAGTGTGGATAACCAGGGCTTCGTGCTCTCCTAAAGGCAGGCGATGGCCATCGGCAACCAGGAGGTCGGCCCGGCTGAGGGGCGGCAAGCCCTCGGCGCGAGCCTCGGCCTGCATGGCAGGCTGGCTGAAGAAGTCCCAGTCCAATTGATGAATGACAATGGCCGCCCCGGTGGCGCCGGCCCAAAGATCATTGCCGGCGGTATGATCGGCATGGCCGTGGGTGTTGACGATCCAGCGCAGTTGCCAGCCTTTTTGTTCCAGGCGCTTGGCCAAGACCGGGGCCGGGCCGCCCGGGTCGATGAGGAGGGCCTCGCCGCTTTCCGGGCAGGCCACCAGATAGGTGAAAACCCGGAAAGGCCCCACGGCTTCGGTGAAGATACTCAAGGCCAAGGCTGGACCTCCCGGGGAGGCAAGGGAGCAAAGGTGGGGGCGGGGTTTAAACCCGCCCCTGCGGACTCATTCTATAGGATCATTTCGCCAGAAAGCTAAAAAGCATCTGGTCGGTGCGCATGGCGTAAATCATGGACTTAATGCTGCGCTTTTGGGCCTGCTCATTCTCCAACTTGGCCTGGCGCATCAAAGTGGCGTACATGTCCGGCTGCGTGGTCTCCAGTTTTTCGGCCTTCTTGAATTTTTCTTCGGCCGATTTCATCAGGTTCTCGGCCTGGGCCTGTTCATCACCCGCCAGCTTCTGGTTGATGGCCTCCTGCTGCTCTTCCTTGGGGGTCAGGGGACGCTCTTTTTGATCCTGGCCGCATTCCTTCTGCAAAATAGCGAACAATGATTTGGCCTCTTTGGCCATGGACTTGGCTTCCGCGGTGAAGCGGGAATTCAGCTTCTTTTCGGCGTTGTCCAGCAGGGAAACGGCCCG
>JAMCQY010000051.1 GCA_023381945.1 Deltaproteobacteria bacterium | reverse complement strand
GTAAATACCGTCGTCGTTGGTCAGCAGGATCATAATTAAATTATACCATAAAAGTGTGGGAAGATACTGATTTTAATAGAATAGCCGGTCAGCGGTTAGCAGTCAGCTTTCCCTAAACCACGCAGCTTGAGACCATTATAAAGGGCGCAACTTTTTGGGTTGCGCCCTTTTTTAAAACAGGCAACTGGGAACTGAAAACTGATTACTTTTTTGGCTGGGGAGGCGGCGTGGTGAGCCGGGCCATCTCTTGATGCCAGCGGTTATAACTTTGCTGGGGAACGACCGCATTCATGACGGTGTCGCCGGTCTGGGTGCGCACCCCGACCCCGGCCTGGCCCTGTTGCCCCAATTCATCCAGGCGGAACATGAGTTTTCCGGCCCCGTCGAACAGCTCCAGGAAGGATGCTTCTTTCCCCGGCGCTGCCGATGGGGGCAGCAGGCTGGAGTACTCCAGGTTCTGGAAATCGACCAGGGCCATCTCCACCCGAGGCGCAGATTGCTTAATTTCAGCCTTATCAGGTCCGGTGAGCTTCCAGAAATCCTTTTCTTTGGCGGCGGTCCAGGTCTTTCCCGGAGTGCCCCAGGCGATCCGGCCAACCTCGCGCAGAGCGCCGGACCATAAGCGGCGGTCTGCCAATGCCGGGATGGTGCGGGCGATCTCCTCAGGTATGGCGCCCCCCACCTGGACCACCGGACCCTGATCGCCTACCCTGGCGTAATAGCCTCTATTAATCTTCGCGCCAATCAACAGCGTTTGGACTCCTTGGGGGGTCGCCACGCTGACTTCGGTCAGGGCCAGGGGGCCCAGGGCGGCGGCTTTCAGATCCTGGGGCGCCGGTGGGAAGGCGGTAATCCGGGCTTCATGGAGCTGGCGCAATAGCTGTTCCACCCGGTCCGAGCGGACTTTAAAATTGGGGCGCCCCACCCAGGTCCAGGAGCCGTCGTGTTTTTCGAGATTCACCTCGGTCTTACCGGTGCGGAGTTTGACGGATTTAACCCGGTCCGGGGCAAAGACCCAGAGGGTCTTATCCCGCAAGTTGTCCAGTGATTGGTCCAGGGAATCCCGAACTCCCTCGGCGATGAGCAGGATATTGGGACGTTCATCCTGGCGGACGTAAAAGCCCCGGCCGCCCGGTACCGGGCTGCCCAGGGACAAAAGATGCGGCTGCCCTTTGGCGGTGAAGGAGACCACCAGGCCAGGTTTATCCAAACCGAAGCTCCTGAGGTCGCCGGGGCCCAGATCCCGCTCCATTCTTAATTGGGCCAGGGTTTTCACCAGATCGCCTGCCGTCCGGGCATCGGCCCCGGCCTTCAAGGGTTTGGTGATCTCCCAGGCACTTCCCTGACGGGTCAGATGAATCTCAGACTGCTCCCGTTTTAGAGTTACCGCGCTGATCTCGTCGGCCTTGAAATCAAAAACTTGTTTAGCCTCGGCCTCCCGGGCCTCTTTTTGGGCCTGGTGCCACCGCAGCCCCGCGTAGGTTCCCGCCAAAACCAGGAAGATCACCAGGTAGGGGATTAACCGGCGGGGGCTCATCTTCTGGCCCTCCGGGTCCGGTAGGCTGAAATTCCCACCACCACCATGATCAGCGGCCCGAAAATCACACTAACAAGAAACAAGACCCAATATTGATTGGTCGAGAGCGTCAGAAGCTGGGCCTTTAAAGCCTCCCGCACCATGATTTGCTGTTCTTCAGCGGCCAGGAAATTAACGGTGTTCAAGAACAGATCGCCATTGCCAAAGAGATTGAAATAAGCGTTGGCAGCGAAGTCCATGTCACCATAAACCGCCAGGTAGCCTTGCTTTTCTTCTTCGGGCTTCTCGGCAGAAGCCGGCTCTTTGGCCTTCGGGGCCGGAGTTGGCTTGATCTCGGCCAGGGCCCCGAGGTTGAAGGGTCCCTTTTTGTCCGTCTTGGGATCGTAGGCGGCCTTATTGGCCTTCAACCAGTCCTTGCCCAGTTTCTCATAACTGGAGGCCATGGTGCTGACGATGGGCTGTAAACTGACCCCCTTGGTTTCTTTATTCAGAGTCACGGAACGGGATAAGGGAAAGATGGTGAAGGTGTTTTTAAAATCCCGGGTGATGCGGGTAGGGCCGTATTGAAAGGCCAAAGGCATGACCGGGCTGACGCGCAGCGACTGGCTGAGTTGGTTGTAATCGAGGATGATGCCGTCGTCCAGATTGATGCCGTAGCCCGCCAGGAAGCCCTTGAGGCCGCCGTCCTGGTAAGCCTCCAAAAGCACCAGGACCCGGCCGCCGCGAGCCAGGTAGGCCTTCAAAGCGTCGATCTCATTGCTCAACACAGGTTTGGTGGGGGAGGCTACGACCACCACCGCAGCGTCCTGCGGCACTCCGGGCGTGGTCACCAGGTTAAGAGGAGCGATCTCATAGCCCTCGTTCTCCAGGGCCCGGTTGGCCACTTGCAGGCCGTCCTTTTCGCTGCTGGCGAGGTTCCGTTCGCCATGGCCGGTGAGGAAATAGACCTTTTTGCGTTCGGTCTTCAGGATCCGTCGCAAGGTATTACTGATGGATTCCTCATCGGCGCGGTCAGCCATCTGGTGCTTGCCGGCGTAAGTGAGTTGAACATTGCCGGGAAAGCGGTAGCCGGCTTCCTTGGCTTTGAGGGGCTCGCGTTCCGGGTCGACAAATTTAAAACTGATCTTTGGGTTAAGATAGGCGTATCTCTGGAGTACGTCTTTGACGTGGTCTCGCTCGCC
>JAMCQY010000282.1 GCA_023381945.1 Deltaproteobacteria bacterium | reverse complement strand
ACCCACCTTGCAGCAACGTGGTTCTGGAGGCTTTGGCCTGCGGCGCCCCAGTGATCACCACCAATGCGAACGGCGCCGCCGAATTCCTCACCCCCGGAGAAAACGGCGGGATATTGACGCGGCCGGATGACCTGGAAGGCCTGACCAAAGCCCTGGAGGATTATCTCCGCCGTGGTGATGCCCCTGAGGTGCGCCAAGCCGCAGCGGCCGCCGTGGCCCACCTGAGCTGGGAGGCCACGGTGGACCAGACTCTGGCGGTGTTGGAAGAAGTTCAAAGGTCATAATTCAAAGGTCAAAGCAATACATGTTAGTTCCCGGTTCCCAGTTACCAGTAGTTTTTTTCTGGGAACCGGGAACTGGCAACTGGCAACTTGGAGCACAAAATGCTTGCTCTATATTTTGACGGCACCCCAAAACTGCAAGACCTTCCCGTCCCCACACCAGCCCCAGGTGAAGTCCTGGTCCGCGTGTCCCTGGCCGGCATCTGCGGCACCGACTTGCAAATCCTTCAGGGCTACCATGGCTTCCGCGGCATCGTGGGCCACGAATTCGTCGGCACGGTGGCCGGCCCCGACGACTCAGAGTGGCTGGGACAAAAGGTGGTGGGCGAAATCAATCTCGGTTGCGGGATTTGCGACCTTTGCCTGGAGGGGCTCAGCCATCATTGCCGGAGCCGCCGGGTCCTGGGAATTAACGGCCATGACGGGGCCTTCGCCCCTTATTTGACGCTGCCCGCGGTCAACCTCCATCCGGTGCCGCCGGAGCTTCCGGATGAGGCCGCAGTCTTCACTGAACCCTTGGCTGCCGCCCTGCGCGTCGCCGAAGCTGTGCCGATTTCAAAGGAGGACCGTATCCTGGTGGTGGGTGACGGCTCCCTGGGCCTCCAGACTTCCTGGGTTCTGGCCTTAAGCGGCGCGCCAGTCACCCTGGCCGGCCACCATCCCGAGCACCTGTCCCTGGCCCGGCCTTATGGCGTCGCTGCCTTTCTGGAATCCGATCTGCCCGCTGGTGATTACCACGTGGTGGTGGAGGCCAGCGGCTCCCCCAGCGGTTTGGAACTGGCTCTAAGCCGGGTCCGGCCCCAGGGCGCCATAGTTCTGAAAAGCACCTACACCGGTCGTTTCCCCCTGGATCCGGCAGCCGTGGTGGTGCCGGAGGTGCGCCTGGTGGGCTCCCGCTGCGGCCCCTTTCCGCCCGCCCTGCGTCTGCTGCGCCAGGGCTGGGTAGACCCCCGGCCCCTCATCGCCAGAACCTTCCCCCTGTCCGAGGGCCTGCCGGCCCTGGAATGGGCTCGCCGTCCGGGGGTTCTAAAAGTCCTGTTGGATTGCCGCAGGTGATTGCCGGCGCGGGAGCGACGCTTGCCCGGAAAGTATTCCTTGCCCCATCCGGTCTCCCTCCTGGATTCAAAGAAAAAATGTTATATTTTAATATCCTGAGACCACCGCCGCTCTAACCTGATAACAGGTTCCGAAAAAGGACCCTGGCTTATTGCAGGGCAGGCGGAAGCAAGGATTCTCTCTGTGATGCAGAAACATTTTTCTTTGGAGGTCAAAATGCGCCCGCGTTTCACCATAATAATGCTGTCACTGGCTTTAATCCTGGCCGTCACCGCCGGAACCTGGCAGCCGGGCCCCGCTCCGGTCTACGGCTCCACCGCCACGGGCCTGCAGGCCGATTTCACCCGCGTGGCCCAGTCTGTGATGCCCTCGGTGGTGAGCCTGAAGGCCATCAAGGTGGTCACCATGCAGCCTCCTCCAGGGGCCGAGGATTTCTTCCGGGGCACCCCTTTTGAAGGTACCTTCCGGGAATTCGGTTCCCGGCCCATCCGCCGGCGCCAGGTCGGCCAGGGCTCCGGGGTCATCATCGACCCCCGGGGCTTTATCCTGACCAACAACCACGTAGTGGCCGGCTCCCAACAAATCCTGGTGCACCTCTATGACGGCCGGGAGTTGCAGGGCCGGGTCATCGGCACCGACCCCCGCTTTGACGTGGCCCTGGTGCAGGTGCAGGCCCAAGGCCTGAGAGCCGCACCCCTGGGGGATTCCGGTCGCCTGCAAGTGGGCCAGTGGGCCATCGCCATCGGCAGTCCTTACGGCCTGGAGCAGACCATGACCGTGGGTATAATCAGCGCCACCGGCCGCAAGGGTCTGGGCCGGGGGAATTACGGGGATTTCATTCAAACCGACGCCTCCATCAACCCCGGCAACAGCGGCGGCCCCCTGCTGGACATTGACGGCCGGGTGATCGGCATCAACAGCATGATCGCCGCCCAGGCCCAGGGGATCGGCTTTGCCATTCCCATCAATACGGCCCGGCAAATCATTAGCAGATGGATAAGATAGGCCGTCTCCCTCCGGAGCGCCTGGAGCAACTCCGGAGCAATTTCGCCCAGGTGAAAGAAATCATCGGGGCGGAAGAGATGTGGGAGCGGGTGCCGGAGTGGGCCCGGGAATTTTCCCCTGAAAATCTGGAGGGCCTGGTGAAATTTGCCTATTTCGGGGGCTTCGTCGACACGGCCGGGGTGCGTCGCCTCCTGCTGGTTAATGATAAACAGGAGATGCACCGGCTCCGGACCAAGTGGTACGAAGAGGTCCGGGAGCAGGGCTGCTGGCTCTGTTGAAAGCCTTGCAGGGGCGGGTTAAAAACCCGCCCCCACTTGTTTGTAATCTCCATAAAACACTACCACCACATTTTGGCCTTTCTGAGGGCCAACCGGCCTTTTCTCC
>JAMCQY010000248.1 GCA_023381945.1 Deltaproteobacteria bacterium | reverse complement strand
CCGCTCCATCATCACGGTTAATCTGCTGTTTAAGACGAAAACCACCTTGCCGGATAACTGGATCTATCTTCATAGCCCGGAAGTCACGGCCGGCCGTTTACAGCTTTACGAGAATTGGAGTCCGGCCATGGTGCCTCGCGCCGGGACCAGCTCCGCCGGCTTCGAATACTTCTGTTTCGAAGGGGACACCTTTTGGAACTTGACGGATTCAGACCTCATTAATATCGCCCGGCAAGATCAGTCCCACTTGAAGTTCTATAATCAGGAAGACTTTCTCGATGGTTTCGTGGTCCGTTATGCCAAGGCTTACCCAATGTATGAAGACGGCTACGAAAAACACCTGGGTCTGATCAAAGACTGGCTGGCCCAATTCTCCAATCTTTACTGCATCGGCAGGTATGGGCAGTTTCGCTACAATAATATGGATCACTCCATGCTAACCGGCATACTGGCGGCGCGAGCCATGCTGGGGGAGAATCTCGACCCCTGGTCGGTAAACGCCGAAGGTGAGTATATTGAAGAAAAACGCACCGGAGATTGACTGTCAGCCGGTTTGATTAACTTAATGAAGGTATAATTGCAACCAAGGGGCGGCTCGGATGATCCTGGCCGCCTTCTTTTTATAGCGATTGCCAAAAATTTTTCCAAGATTTTTGTAGGGGCATAGCTTGCTATGCCCTTAAATCAGCGGGGGCACAGCAAGCTGTGCCCCTACGATAAGAAATTATTTTTGGCAATCACTATAAATTTTCATGTGAAAAGCACAGCAAAAAACACAGGCCAGAGGCCTGTGCCACTAAAATGAGGGGCGGGGATTTGTTCCCCACCCCGTTACCTGGGGTTATTAAGGAGGCTGAGTTAGAACTCCCTAAGTTGTTTGGGTAAGCAAATTTCCTTGGGCGTCAAAAATCTCGATGTCAACGATGCGGCCGCCATCCAGGCGGTGAGTGGCGCAGCTCAGTCATGGATCGTAGGCGCGGACCGCCATCTCCACTTTGTTGAGGGCTTCCTCACTCACGGCGCCTTGATGGATGAGGCTGTCGGCCACCGCCCGGATGGACATGTTCATGGGCGCGACGTTGTGGGTGGTGCCCACGATAATGTTGGCCCGGGAGATGAGACCGTTGTCATCGGTGGAATAATCGTGGATCAACGTGCCCCGGGGGGCCTCAACGCAGCCCACGCCGCGGCCAGCCTGAGGAGTGACCTGGCCGCGCACGTTGGTGTCAGTGATCTCCGCGTCTTCCAGGAGTTCCAGCACCCGTTCGCAGGCGTAGACCAGTTCGATCAGCCGGGCCCAGTGGTAGAGCATGGTGGATTGGGCCGGGCGGCCGAACTTGCCGCGGAATTCCTCCAGTTCGGCCTGGGCCAGGGGCGTATTGATCTTATCGCAGACGTTAAGGCGGGCCAGGGTATTGACCCGGTAAATGCCTTTGGGCTGCTTCAAATCCATTGAAAAGCCCTCATCCCAAGACCGGGCGTAAGGCATCTTGGAATAGGACCAGTCCTCGACGTGCTCGCCCAGGAAATCGGCATATTGCACGTAAGTGAAGTCATGAAAGGAGCCGTCGGGCTTCATGAGCCGGAGCACGCCGTCAAATAAAGAGAGGGCGCCGTCTTCCGGTTTCACCGTGCCCAGGAAGCCGGTGGTGATCTGTCCCAGGCCAACGGTCTCCGGGTCGAGCTTATAGAAGATGTTCTTCTTGGCGAAGTCGATGCAGAACCGGGCAAATTCCAACTGCTCTTTGCTTTTTTCCAATAGTTCCTGGCGCTCGGCTTCGGTCATGGACTTGGCGAAGCCGCCGGGGACCACCACCACCGGGTGGATGACCTTGCCGGCGAACTTTTCGATCATCATTTGGCCGGCCTGGCGCATCTTCACCACCTGCTTGGCCAGTTCCGGGGCGGCCTGGACGATGCCCAGGACATTGCGCACCGCATAGTCGGCCCCGGAGCCCAGGACGAAATCCGGCGCCGCCAGGAAGAAGAAGTGCAGGATCTTGTCATTGATCTGGGCCATGACCTGCATCAATTCCCGGAGTTTGGTGCCGGTGGGCGGGACCTTGGCGTTAAAGCAGCCGTCCACCGCCTTATTCGAGGCAGTATGATGCATCCATGGGCAGATGCCGCAGATGCGGTTGACAATGCGGGGCACCTCTTCCGCGGGGCGCCCCTCGATGAACTTCTCAAAACCCCGCAGGGCCATGACGTTCAGCCGGGTGTCGGCCACGTTGCCCTCATCGTCCAACTGAATGGCGATGCGGGCGTGCCCCTCGATGCGGGTGATGGGTTGTATGTTAATGACCCGCTTTTTGGAGCCGCCCCCATGCGCAAAGGCCTGATCAGCGCTGGTCTCAACCGTTTTTGGTTCCATGGGTTTTTCCTTTTATAATGCACAGGCTGGAAAGCCTGTGCCACTTATCCCCCCCTCACCCTAACCCTCTCCCCCCCCCGCTGGGGGGGGAGGGGATAAGAGGAGGGATTTTTCGGCAATTGCTTAAGACCGCCCTACCCTCTTTTCCGCAGGCCGGAGTCCTATACCACTGAGCGCAGGCTAAAGCCTGCGGCTACAGGCGGGCCGCACCAGGCCATGGCCGCCGGAAAAGCGCAGCATCGATGGCAGATCGATCAGCGAATCAACGTCGATGCCGTTGCTGGCCAGGGCGTTGAGAATATCCAGGAGCTGATTGCCGTCGTGCTGCACCGGCCCGAAACAACCCCGGCAAGGTGGT
>JAMCQY010000068.1 GCA_023381945.1 Deltaproteobacteria bacterium | reverse complement strand
TTTGGGATAACCGGTCATCTCTTCAACTTTATCGTTAAACAAGTCGACGGAACCATCGGCGTAGCCTTTGAATACTATGGCTGGAACATTTTTTAAAAATAATTTGAATTCCTGTTCGCTCCGGTTCCGGGCCTCCTCCGCCTCCTGGCGGGCGAGGATCCCTGCCAGGGCATGGGCTGCTGAAGTCAAGAACTCCTCCTCTTTCTCTGACCGGACGTGGTCCGGCTGGACACTAAGATTCATCACTCCCAGCAAGCGCTCGCCTAACATGATGGGGATGCAGTAGTGGCCGTGGGGCGGCACCTGGTCAAGGTGTGGGCGATGGTGCTCATTGTGGCTCGGGGTAAATTGAATTTTTCGGGTGGCGGCCGCGAGTCCGCATAAACAATGACCAAAGGGAATCCGGCTGCAAGCCGTTTGAATTGAGCTATCCATGCCTATTTGGGCCTTGAGGGTCAGCATTCCGGCCTGATTTTCCACCAGGAAGATGGCCCCTCTTGACTGAATGCCGATCCAGGGTATGGTGACGAGCAGATTCAGGGTGTGCTGCAGAATATCGGAAAGAGGTAAATCTTGCAGCGAGAGTTGCAATAGGGCATTGATCACCTCCAGCGTTTTATAGCTCAGCGCTAATTGCCCTGCCACTTCAGGCAGTTTTGGTGACGCTTCCACCTCAACCCTCCCCATCCCAAGGATTAGCCACCACCTATGATGTTATCGGCTTCAAAGTGGATTTGGATAAATTCGCAGGGGCTCAGGCTATGATTGACTTGGGGCGGCAGACTTCCTAAGTTTTATGATGATTGCCGAAAATAAATTTTGTTGTGGGGCCAGTAGCGAGACATACCCAAGGCTTCAAGGCACTTCATGCCTTGCCTTTAAAAATAATTGAACAGCCGGAAAACTTTTAGCAATTTCCATAAGTTGATCAGGAGCCTGCTTATGAGTCAATTCAAACGGAAGACCTTTGACCAACCAGATCAGTTTCGCACCTTTGAGAAAGGCAAATTGGAGCTTATTACCCTGGGAGGCGTCACCTTCGGGAGGGCCACGCTGCAGCCGGGATGGAGGTGGTCAACCTCGGTAAAACCCCTGGTCAACACCGAGAGCTGCCAGGCTGCGCACCTGCAATACCATCTTTCCGGACGCCTGCACGTGGTGATGGAGGACGGCAGCGAATGTGAGTGTATCAAGGGAGACGTATCTTTGGTGCCGCCCGGTCACGATGCCTGGGTGGTGGGCGAAGAGCCGGTAGTGATTCTGGATATTTTGGGTTTGACTGATTATGCCAAAAAATGAGTTGAATGGAGAATATCTACTGCCTTGAGAACCTATAAGACTTTCTCCTGTACCAGGTACTGCATGGCCCGTTGGGCATAGGTGGCCATAACGCTGATCATCCAGGTGAAGTGACCCTGCATGTCCTGGAACAGGCGAGAATCGGCCATGCCCAAAAGACCGGTCATCACGGTTTTCACCCGCACCATCTGAGGATCATTGATCTGGACCTGGGCCAGGTTGATTTCCTGCTCCAGCCCCTTGAGAAAATCGAGGAAAAGGCGGTTGGCGCCTTCCAATTCGAGACCTTCGAGTTGGGAAACCGTGCCGAGGAGGCGGGAGGCCAGGAGGATTTCCGCCTTGAGGCGGTCGGCGAAATGGAAGACCAGGACGGCTTGCCGGGTGGAGGCGGGAAAAGATTCGGCCATAGTATTCTCTCCTTGAGATTTGGGCCACTTTAACATAAAGGCCGGGGGGCTACAACTTCCGAGGCCAGTCTAGTCGGAAGGCTTGCCGAGCCACAAAGCCGGGGCGGCAGGGATATTCTGCTTTTTCATCTTCTCCAGCAAGGTGGTGCGGTTGAGGTGCAGCAGGCGGGCCGCCCGGCTCTTCACCCACTGGCTTTTTTCCAGGGCCTGCAGGATAAGATGGCGCTCCAGGGTCTGGATTGCGGCATTGAGGTCGGCACCTCCGGCCGGGAGTTCTTCGAGATTCACTGAAACCGCTCTGGACTCGGCGCGAAATTTCTCCGGCAGGTCCGCCACCTCGATCAGCTCCCCCTCAGTCAAGATAACCAGGCGCTCCACCAGATTTTCCAATTCCCGCACATTTCCGGGCCAGGAGTAATGGAGCAGCAAGTCCATAGCCCCGGGGCTGAAGCGCTTTCGCGGTCTCCCGGGCTTGCTGCTGAATTCTGTCAGAAAATGCTGCACCAGGAGGGAGATGTCACTGTTGCGCTCCCGCAAGGGCGGCACCACGATGGGAATGACGTTGAGGCGATAGAAGAGGTCTTCCCGGAAACGATTTTCCGCTACCAGAACTTCCAGGTCTTTGTTGGTGGCGGCGATCACCCGGATATTCACCCGGATGGTTTTAACCCCGCCAATGCGCTCGAAGGCATGATCCTGCAGGACCCGCAGAATTTTCACCTGGAGGCTGGGGCTCATCTCCGAGATCTCATCCAGGAAGATGGTGCCGCCGTCGGCCTGTTCGAAACGGCCCAGACGGGTACGCTGGGCGTGAGTAAAGGCGCCGCGCTCGTGCCCAAAGAGCTCGCTTTCCAGCAGTCCCTCCGGAATGGCGGCGCAGTTTACCGGGATCAGAGGGCCATCCCGCCGGGAGCTGTTGTAGTGGATGGCGTGGGCGATAAGCTCCTTGCCGGTGCCCGATTCTCCCTGGATTAACACGGTACTGTCGGTATCGGCGACCTTCCGGATGAGGTCAAAGACCCGGGTGATGGGAG
>JAMCQY010000412.1 GCA_023381945.1 Deltaproteobacteria bacterium | reverse complement strand
GAAAGATTGTGTTACAATGGGCCATAGTCCGAAATCTCCTTTCTGTTTGATGGGTTATGCCTAACACATTCTAACAGATTCACAGGAGGTTTCGGGCTTTTTTTAATCAGTTAACCGGACAGAACTGATTTCCACGTAATCCGGTTCATTCAGCCGTTGAAATGTAAACTCAAAAAAGCCGACCATCATTGGAGAGAGCATGTAAACAGTACCAGCCGGCGTTGGTATGTTCAGTACCAAGCCTTTGTGGATCATGCTTTGAAGCGTTCTTTCCAACTCATCTTTTTCAATTCCTGTGCTACTGGCGACCTGTTCCAATTTCATAGGTGCCATAGGGAATTTGCCGCCCACCATGGCCTCACTCTCGGTAAAGAGATAGTGGAGTATTTCCATCAGCTCCTCGTTAATTGGCGTTCCGACCGGATTCCTGTTCAATCGCTCGGCAAGTAACATGTAGGCCGCTTCCTTAGCATTTGCGCCATGTCCCATTTTAAATTACCTCCTCTGAGTTTTCATTGTATCTTGGTCTTCGCCATATTTAGACCGGTCTACTTGCCTGCGGGTGCGAAAATTGAGGGTACTGAGAAAGCCTCTCAAAAGCCCTCAGCTACCCTCTAGGCCAGAAATATGTCGAAATAGAGATGTATAAAGTTTTTCAGCGGTTCGACCGACTTCTTCACCTTTGCGCGCAAGAGAGCACCTTCGAAGGAAGCCACGATATTCTCCGCGAGTACCACGGGTTCGACATCGATGGGGACAGCCCCTTCCTTCCGGGCTTCTTCGAGGATCACGGCAAGGGAACCGATCCACCCCTGGAGAGCATCCTCCAGACGCTGCCTGAACGCCTCACTCTGATCGGACATTTCGAGCGCCAGATTGCCGATCAGGCACCCTTTTGAGCAGTTATTACCTTCAAACCGGGTGATAAGGGCTTCCAAGGATTTCCTGATCCGTATAAGGGGGGGCAACGAGACGTCTTCCATGAGCGGTTGCAGCAGCCCGCCCATCTTGGAAAGGAAGAGGTCAATGACAGCGAGGCCAAATTCCTCCTTGCTGGAGAAAAAGTTGTAGAAAGATCCTTTCGGCACATTTGCCTGCTTAAGGATCGCCTCGATGCCGGTACCGTTGAATCCCCCGGCAAGGATGATGTCAAGTCCAGCCTGGACGATTTCGCCTTTGTTGTGCGAGCGTTTCATGACAATTAACTTAGACCGGTCTGTCTAATTTGTCAAGCCTTTTTCACCTCCTTCCAGAAAAATAACTCCCTTTTCAGGGGACAGGGTCAGCCATGGCCCTGCCTTTTTATTTCCAAGTCGTAGCGAGTTACTTGCCATTTGTGAAGCTTTGCAAATATTTAAAGTTTGATCCGCCTATCAAATCCTAAAAACTTCCCCTCTATCTGCTGCCCTCCCCCTAAATCATTCAGGACGTTCACCGAGTCCCGCAGATGGCCGGGGGCCAGGTGGGCGTAGCGCATGGTGAGCTTCATATCGCAGTGACCCAGGAGTTCCTGGACCGCCCTGAGGCCGACCCCCTTCATCACCAGGTGGGAGGCAAAGGTGTGCCGCAGGTCATGGAAGCGGAAGTCAAAGATCCCGACTTTACGGCAGGCGGATTTGAAGGAAGCCCGGATGTCGTTGAACCGTTTCCCATCCTTGTTGCAGAAAACATAGGGAGATTTGAGCTGGTGCCGGCGCCGCACCTCTCTTAACACCTGCTCCAGCCGTTCACTGATGGGAATCTGGCGGGGTTTGTTACTCTTGGTGTCCTTCAGGTAGATCATGCCATTGATTATCTGGTCCCACTTCAGGCTGAACAGCTCCCCGGACCGCATCCCGGTTAGGAGGGTGGGCTGGCAGCCTGGAGGGCTGGGCCACGGCGACGTTTTTCTATCACCCGGGTGCAGACTGCTATTACCTGAATGCGACGTTTAACAATCCGATGACCAACCACTATAACGCCCGGTTCGGCTTTGATCCAGCGACCTTTGCTGTTAAGTGGACAGGTCGGGAAGGAAGTGCCTGGGGAAGCGGCTTATCATCGGGTCAATTACAACAGGGTCAATGACGGTTGGCTCCCTGAACCGATTATACCGAATGGGGAGAGGGTCTTTACTCTCTGCAACCGGGATACAAGAGTATAGCCCTGATGGGTATGCGACGGGCTGGTTTTTCGACTACACCAAGCTCCCGGGCTGCCCGCAGTGGGGTTTCTTCTCTACCGCGACTAACTGCATTTGCAATCGGCAAGATGGCTACCTGGTGGTGGGCGGCTGGCAGTACAGCTTTGGCGGCAAAGAGATTCACTTCTGGAAAGACTTCGAGACATCACACCCGATCCACCTTGGCTGCATCTATCTGCCCTCGCAGAAGCTCTACAACTTCGCCTGGGAGAACAACAAGAATTTCTGGATGATCTGGCAGGGCGGCCGGCTGGCCAAGGTCAACATGACGAACATGCAGATCGAGGTCTATTCCAAGATCGACGATCCGCGCTCAGATGATGTTGCCTACTATGTGGCCTGGGATAGTAAGCGGGGAGAGCTGGCAATCTTCCGGCAGCGGCAAGATACGGCGACGTTCGCAGCCAATGATGCCTTGGAGGTCTACCGGCCGATCCCCAGGCCGATGATCCTGACGAAGCCTGTCCCGGTGGCTCCCCTGAGGGTGAACCAACAGGTGCCCTTTACCTTTCATCTGATAGGCGATGGTGGGGAAGGGGTTAGTCCCTACCTGGTAAATGCCTCCCTCGCTGAGCCAGCCACCGGGAAGCTGGTCTATCGAACCACGCAGACCAGGGATTACGGCTGGGGGACCTTCACTTATCAAGCCCCGGAATTGAGTTGCGCAGAGACCTTACAACTTATGACCGAAGTGACCGAGTCAGAGGGGTAACATGACGGTCTTGACTGCAAGCACATCCTTTACCATCCAGGCAGCAGAAGGGTATGACGAGGAAGCCCTCGATCTTACCATCCTGCCAAAGACGAATGGGGTTGATGCTCTGCGGGAACTGCATTATCCGGGCAATATCTTTCCGCCCATCATTTACCCGGACCTTCCGGACAAGTGGGAGAACTTCGACACCATCCCTCTGACGGGTCGCCCCCTGACCCCGGTGGAACAGACCCTGGCTGGGAACCAAGCGCTAAAATGGCCGGGATATTGGGCGGACCGTCCGGTCAAAGAGTACTGGTCTGGAGACAACAGCACCAGGAGCCGCCTCTTCCTGGATTTCCTGCGGCGCCTCGTGGAGTTCTACTTCAACCCGCCCGCCGATGACTTCATCACCTGGTGGCCGCGGGATCGCACCCTAGTCGGCTACAAAATCCTGATCGAATCGGTGGCCCTGGGTGGCCAGGATCTTATCACTCTGCATTATCTGGCAGCCCGCCAGAACTGCGCCCTGGAAGAGCTGGTCTTTACCTTTCGGATCATGGGGATCGCGGCATGAGGCCTCTGTCCCTGACCTTGGAAGACAAGCTCAAGATTGGCATTCGCCAGCCGGCCTACAAGGTCTATGCCTATGACACGACGGTAGATTCCATCTCGGACATCGTCACTGGCAAGAACACCCAGCCCCCTCTGGACCTGACCGATATGGTCGAGGGCGACCTGCAGTGGACGCCCGGGCAACTATCCTTCACCCTGGCAGATAAAGATGGCAGCTTCCATGGCGATTCCGGGGAACTGCGGCGCTATATCAATGATGGCTGCGTAATCCGGCTGCGGGAAGGCGACGCCCGGGTAGCCGAGGACTTTTGGGTCTGGACCTTCACCGGCATGATTAAGGGACAATCCGGCTGGGTCCTGGGGCCTCGAAGCAAGATGATCGTCTGCAAGGTCACGGCTTATAACCGCGAGAACACACAGTCTTTTAATCGCCGGAAGATCACCACCAACGAGTATACCGATGGCACCGACATCGGGATCATGCTGCATGATGTCGCGCAGATTTTCATGGGGTTGTCAGACGATGAAATCCTGATTCCCTACAATACCGGCCGCGTCTTCATGCACAAGATTAACCAGCTCTGCCTGGTAGCGCCGTGGGATGGCCTTCTGACCATCTCTGAGGTGATCAGTCGGGTACCGTTCTTCAACGGCGATGGCAAGCTGTCCTGGTGGTCGAAGAACCTGTCCCGCAACCCTGATCGGGTTCTGCCGAATTACATCAAGGTCTTTCGGCTGGAAATGCCGGCCCGCACCCAGGACGTGATCAACAAGGTCAAGGTTACTTTCCTCGATTCGGTGATGGACGAGATTGAGAGTCCGTTGCAAAGCCTGGGGAAAGCTGAGGTTACCACCGGCTTTTTCACTTATCAAGAGAAGCTGCCCTGCTGGTGGTCTGATGATCGGCGGCAACGAGCCAAGAACACCTGGATGCTAACCCTCAAATCGGTTAACGACAACCTCTTGCCGGTGGGGTCGGAGAGCTACCAGCAGAACGATGAATTCCACGGCACGGTTACCATCAAAATTTCCGTGTGGGTGCCGATCCTGGCGACCGTGATGGTGGCCGAGTATCTGGCAGCCTCATTCATCCCGGATAAGACCGCCCCCGGGCAAGCGGTACAGGTAGGGCCATCTGGCACCGGGGCGACGGTGGCTCCCTGGTTTACGATTCCCTGGGGCAAGGTGCTCCAGGCCCAGGCCTCCATCGCCATCATGATGATTATGATGTCCCTCGGCTCGGCGCAGTATGAGATTTGGGGCACGCCCTATGATTTCGCCTATTGTGAGAAACGCTCCATTGCGGTGCAAGAGGGCCTCAAATATTGGGAAGAGAACCAGGAAGAGATTAAGAACGATTTCATCGGCTCCTTTGACCAAGCCGATGCGGTGGCGGTGACCGAGTTGATCTTCCAGAAGTCCATGGGCAGCCCTCGGATTCTGGTGATTAATGACGACCTGACCCTGGAAAAAGGCGACATTGTGCAAATTCCCGATGGGCGGCAGATTTTCATCATGGACATGAAAAAGACCATCAAACGAGGCCAGGTCTCCCAGTTAGAGATCGATGGCTTTAAGGTGCTGGCTGCATGAGCATTCGCAAGGTTATCGAGATCGCCTCTGCCGATAGCGACCTGGTCGGCAAGATCGCCTCAGAGTTTTACCAGATCGAGGACGCCAGTGGCAACTGGGCCTATGCCTGCGATGTCGACCTGGGAGCAGACACAACTAACAATAATGTGCTGCGGAATGTCCCGGTGGCTCAAAATAACCGGGACCTCCTATATGCCGAGATCGGCAAGCCGGTATCCTTGCGGCGGTGCAATACCGGAGGCTACGAGATCGTGGGCCTGGCCAAGCATACTATCGGCGACACCCACATCATTTATGTCAACCTGACGGACAAGTTTGGGGAGATCACCGGTAATCAAACAAAAGGCACCAAAACCCGACAGCTTAACTATGAAGAGCTGGCCCTTTACGGTGGCTATGGGATTTTGCCTTATGGGGTTTATGGCCGCTTCGATGCGCAGGGGAACTTAATCAAGGTGCTGGTCTAGGAGATCGTAATGGGCCTTATCGAACTGTTCAAAGATTGGTTCAATGTCGGGTCCGGTTATCAGGCCCGCCACCAGTCGAATTACACCATCATTGAGAACGCCCTTAACACTCTGTTCGGGAGAGTGGATGGCATAAGCACCACCGTAGGGGCCCAGGGTGTTTTACAGATCAGTCTTTTGTGGGATCGCCGCGGACTTATCGGACTGGATTCCTATGACTTTGACGAGGGAGTCTTAGCGGGCCCCGGTTATAACCTGACGGTGGATCCGGGCGGTTACACCCTGGGGGATGGCACGATCCGGCAGAATTCTGCTCCGGTGCAAGTAAGCATGGCGGGGGTGGCCACCGGGACCTATTACCTTAATGTCGATCAAAGCGGCGTACCTACGGTCTCTGCTTCCTCTACCACCAATGGCACCCGGTCTTTCCATTGGGATGCAGCCACCCATACAGTCGCCAACAAGACCATCGTGGTCGGCGTGTCGATCCTTCTCGATGGCGATGACTATCAGGCCATGCTTTATTCGGCTGCCAAAACCACCCAATACCAGAAGGTCGGGGATCGCCTGAATGACCTCGAGCATGGCATTGATCCCTGGGGAAGCTATTACGCTCAGAACCTCCCGCATAACGGCCTGAATTTCAAATATAAGGCCGGGAAGGTGCGTAACGACTCGGTGGTTACCGATACGGCTGCTGGCCAAGTGACCCTGGCCAATGGCGTTCCTAATTACCTGGAACTTGATCCGGCAACCGGGGCGGTGTCGGCTAATCAGCTCGGCTTTACTTCCGGCAAGATTCCTCTTTATGCCGCGGTTACTGCTGGCGGGGCTATCACGGTGATCACCGACCTGCGCACCTCTGCTATCGCTGGGACCGGGGGCGGGGGCGGCGGTGGCCATACTCAGGGTACCGACCAGGGAACCACGGCCAGCGAGTTCACCCTCGACAGCGATGCCATCGGCAGCCCGACCGGAAGAGTTGGCTTAACGGTGGAGAACGGCAATAACCCGAAGGCCAAGATGCAGTTCAACCGGGACACCGATGCCTGGCAGTGGACGACCGATGGCGGTGTGACCTGGCATGACATCGAGGACCCGGCCTTGCGGCTGGGCAGCCAGGAATTCTCCAAGATCATAATGATTGATGTGCCTCCTGCGGTCCTGGCTTTGCCGAACCAGATTCAGAGTGAAGATTGGATCGAGCTTGATCTGAGCGCCTTCCTGACCGAAGCCCCTATGGGCTGCAAGAGTGTCACCTTGGCAGTTTTCCTCAACGGGATGCCTGATGATGGCAGCAGCTTCATGGCGTTCAAGAAGAACGGGGTGGAGGGAGACCCGGGGTTGGGAATGGCAGCGTTTCCGGCTGCGGTCAACGCCGTGGTTGAACGGAACATCATCCAGGTAGAGCCGGATGCGAACGGCAAGATTGCCTACTACCTCTCTACCTCTGGCACGGTCACGCTTGCCGTGGTTTATCTGCTCAACTATGTGGCGAAGGTCGCAGGTGTCGGGACCCAGGTGCGTAGCATAACCACCGATGCTATCGAAGTAGGCGCCGGGATCACAATGACCCGGGAGATTACGGGCTGGTTTAACCGGGGCTTGGTGCACCGCCTGGCTGTATCGCCTGTGGGCGGCGGGCCGTATGACGTCTCCGTGTTCGGCCGTAGTACGTATGTAGAGGCTGACCTGATGTACAAAGCGGAAGGGATTCTCGCCTCCCCGGACTATGTGGACCTGGAGCCCTTCTGGTATCAGGATAAGAGCGGAGATGCCAAGTTATATCTGCAAATCGAGAATAAGGGTGCTGAGGGCGGTAGTGTCGTGGTGGCGGCAGATGCCGAGCAGTTCGCATGAGAGGAGTGCACGATGGCCATATTGAATTTCGCCTGCGCTGAAGACGGGGTGGTGCAAGAACCGGGAAGCGTCTTCGGTACCGTCCAGATTAGCGCCGCGCAAGCCCGGACCGGGGCCAAATCGTTCGAGATTCCGGTGTGCGATGACTGGTACGGTGAGGACAAGAACGGCATCGTTCTGAACAGTCCCGATCGGACCGAATTCTATGCCCAAGGATCGCTTTTCCCAACCTGCCCGGCAACCTGGTACTTCAACTCCAATGGGTGGAAGCTCCTGGCTTGGCGTAACGGCACGACGGTCATGGGTTGCATCACCTTGGACTGGCACAGCACTGGGATGAAGGTGTATGTGGGCGATAAGGCTACCCTGGTCGGGACCATTGGCGACGGGATTGTCGTGAACAACTGGACGATGCTGGAAGTCCGCGTAGTAGTCGGGGCGAGTGGCACAATCCAGGTGCGGATGAATGGTTTGGTGGTCTTTACCTTCAACGGGAATACCCAGCCCGGCACTGCTACGACGATAAACAACATGGTTTATTACGTCGTCCCGATGTGGAACCACGGAGCCGGCCTGGCGAGTACCTATTGGGACGACCTGCTGATTAACGATGCACTCGGGAGCAAGTTCAACAGCTGGCCGAACGGTGTCAAGATTCATCGCCGAAAGATGGTCAGTGCTGGCACCTATGCTCAGTGGACCCCGCAAGGCGCTGAGACCAATGTGGCCTGCGTCAACGAAGATGTGCCGAGTATGGATACCTATGTGGAGCCCACGGCTCCCGGCCAGAAAGACTCATATGTACCGGAGGATGCACCGGAAGGGCTTACTGGAATTGCCGCGGTCGCGTTCCGCTACTGGGGGCAGGGTGGAGGCACCATCAAGCGCCTGTGCCGTTTGGATGGGACGGATTACCTGGGCGACCCACTTTCCCTGTCCGGCTCCTTTAACCATGTGGATGACTTCATGTATACGAAACCTGGTGGCGGGGGATGGGACATTCTCACCTTTAACGCTATAGAAGCCGGGATGGAAGGTGAGTAATGTCTGCCCAGGTTGGCGGTGTAGATGTCCATATCATCCAGGGCGGTACCGGTGTAGGTCAGTTCGAGCTGTATATCCTGGAGCTGCCCAGATTAGTCGGCGGGGTCGAGGTCTTTCTGATGGAATCAGTTTATGCCCCTATCATCAATGGCGGGCACCGCACCTATCCGTTGCGGGATTCACTAGCGGTTTTACAGACACAAACGGGAAAGCGTGCATTCCCGAAGCCGGGGAGCCAATGACCCCTAACTGCGACGTTGGGAGATCGAAGGCCCGACCTGATGTTAAAGGGGGGCCCGGGTATGAAAGAATGCTTTTGGAGGTAGGCATATGATTTCCCTTCTTTCGGCCGCCGAGACCTCTCCGGCCCTGGCGCCGGGCCAGCATATCGTGGACCTCTCCCAAGCCAACATGATCGCCGGCGCCATCGTGGGCGGCTTTGGCGTAACGGCCGTCTTCATCTTCATAGGCTATCTGCTTTTCAAAGGCGGGCTGCGCTTCCATTTCGGCCCACCACCGGCAGTATCTTCCCCCCAAGTGGTGATCTGTAACGATCCTACCAAGTGCCCGGGCCACGGAACCTTGGAGGCCAAGCAGGAAGCCAACGATAAGGCGGTGGATATCCTGTTTGAAAAGTTCAAGGGCATGGAAACCAAGATGGATGAAGGCTTTTCCAAGGTGCAGGAAGGGCAGCAGGCCATTGTGCTGGCCCTGGCCGGCAAGGGGATCAAGGTTGCGCCGGTAAAGTGACCCAGGATTTTCCCCAACAAAATAGGAGGTCAGATATGTGGAAAGTCATAGTCGGCAAGAGCTTTTCGCCTGAAGAATTCCGGAAATATGTTGCCGGGCTCTCTTTTCCTGAATGGCGGCCGGAGTTTATCGTGCTGCACAACACCGGCATTCCGACCCTGGGCCAAAGACCGCAGGGCCTCACCCTTGAGCATATCAAAGGGTTGGAAAGCTATTATCGGGATGAGATGGGCTGGAGCGCCGGGCCCCATCTTTTCGATGCCGAGGGTCCAGGGACCTGATTGCCGGTTTAATAGAGATGGAAAGGGTCGCCAAAAAAGCCTTCCTGGAAGAGCTGCAGGATCACAGGGTTTCTTTGGCGGCCTCCTTTTTTGAAATGATCGGACAATTTCCAATCCGGATTGGGCATGGAGGAAATTTAAAATGCTGGTAGGGTCTAAGATACAACTACGAACCTAATATCAACTACGCTTTTCTTTGTGGCCGGGTGCGGATAAAGGGCAGTTATCTTTCATTTGGATAACGCCGCGGTTCAGCGGGAGCACTCCTGTGCCGTTTGCTGTAACGCAGGTTAGCTGGAACGAAGATCCCGAGCACGCGAGCCTGGCCGAGGTTTTCAGGCTGATGCCTTAGTCTGACAGCCCTTTTTTCAGGGCGGTTGTCTTGCGGGCTTGCTCCGCCTCGTCCTGATCAGCCTTCTTCATCTCTTGCAATTCTATGGTTACCCAGTTGATCTTGCCGGTGAACTTGAAGGGCACCTTGTAGGCCTCGGTGACGGGGGTGCCATCATCCGCGCCCACGTCGGCGCCTTCGTCCGCCGAGAAGAAACTGCTTTGGGTCTGTTCGATCCGACCCGCAGCAACTTCCTTCCCATTAACGAAGAGCGTGCCTTTGCCGCCCTTGCCGGCCCCTCCGCCGTCATAAGCGAACTCGAAGCGAATGGTCGCCTTCCCGGCGGGCACCCCCTGCTTGGCGGCCACGGTGTACCGCTTAAGGCCCAGCCAGTTGTAGGTGTAGGTCGGCTTGCCGTCCTTCACGTAGAGGCTCCAGCCGCCGAAACGCCCGGCCTGGGCCAGGATCACGCCGTTAGCCCCCTTCTTCGGGATCTCCACTTCGGCGGTAATGGTGTGCGACCGGTTCTTCACGTTGATGAAGACGTTCTCCGACATCCCGGTCATCCCCTGGTAGGCCGTCAGGGAGTTGCGGCCGGCCATCAAGTCGGGCCGCCCGACCAAAGCAGCATTTAAACGCTCCAGTAATCGGTCGTCCAGGGGCAGCACGGAGTACTTGACCGCTTCCTTCAAGAAAAGGTCCTGTAACTCCTTGAGCTTCTCGGGGTGCTGAGCGGCCAGGTTGTTCGTTAAGCTGAAGTCCGTGCGGGTGTTGTACAGTTCCCAGGTGTCGTTTTCCAGCGTCGCCCGGGGCTTATATTCCCAGGGAGCCCGGTGGACCGTGCCGGCCAGCCAGCCGTCGTGATAGATGGCGCGGTTGCCAAAAATCTCAAAATACTGGGTGGTATGCCGTCCCGGGGCTTTGCCGTCCGTGAAGGTGTAGGCCAGGCTTACCCCTTCGATGGGAGTCTGGGGCGTGCCGTTCACGCTCTTCGGCTCGGGCAGGCCGGCCGACTCCAGAATGGTCGGTGCGATGTCGATGACGTGGTGCCATTGGGATCGCAGTTCGCCCTTGGCCGTGATGCCCTTGGGCCAGTGGACCACCATGCCGTTGCGGGTGCCGCCGTAGCTTGAGGCCACCTGTTTCGTCCACGTGAAGGGCGTATCCCCCGCGACCGCCCACCCCGCGGCATAGTGGCCATACGTCATCGGGCCGCCCAGTTCGTCGTAACGTTTCAGTATGTCCTGGACGGTCTCGGCCACGCCGTTGAAATAGGTCATCTCGTTGAAGAGCCCGTTCATGCCCCCTTCGGCGCTCGCCCCATTGTCGCCGACTATGTAAAAGATCAGGGTGTTGTCGATCTGACCGATCGCCTCGATGGCCTGGATCAGCCGGCCGATCTCGTGATCGGTGTACTCGCCGAACCCGGCGAACACCTCCATCTGCCGGGCGAAGAGCTTCTTCTCATCCGGGCTCAGTGCGGCCCAATCCTTGATGGCCGCCGGCTTGGGCGCGAGCTTCGTGTCCGCCGGCACCACTCCCAGCCGTTTTTGCCGCGCCAGCGTCTCCTCGCGCAGCTGGTCCCAGCCCTGGTCAAACTTGCCCTTGTATTTGGCGATCCACTCCTTGGGGACCTGGTGGGGCGCGTGGGTGGCGCCGGGCGCGAAGTAGATGAAAAACGGTTTGTCCGGCGTCAGCGATTTCTGATAGCGCATCCAGTTGATGGCCTGGTTGGTCATGTCGGTCATGAAATGGTAGTTCGGGTCCTTCGGCAGCTCGACCTGGTTCATCCCGTCATATAGCAGTGGGGCCCACTGGTTGGTCTCGCCACCGATGAAGCCGTAGAACTTATCGAAGCCCGAGCGGGTCGGCCAGCGGTCGGTGGGGCCGGAGGGGCTGACCTCCCAGGCCGCGGTCTCGTGAGACTTACCGAACGCGGCGGTGCTGTAACCGTTCAGCCGCAGCATCTCCGCCAAGGGCGCCACGCTGTTGGGGCGTTGCCCGGTTTGCCCGGGAAAGGCGGTGGCGGTCTCCGTGATCGAGCCCAGGTTGTTCACATGGTGGTTACGACCGGTGAGCAGGGCCGCGCGGGTGGGCGAGCACAGCGCCGTAGTGTGGAACTCGTTGTAGCGCAGCCCGGCGTTGGCCAGGCGGTCCACCGTCGGCATCTGGATGGGCCCGCCGAAGGCGCTGGACTGGCCGAACCCCATGTCGTCAATCAGCACGATGAGGACGTTGGGCGCCTTGGCAGGCGCCTTGACTTCGAACCGCGGCGGCGGTGTGGCCTTACGGGCATCGAGCACTGTGCTATGGGGGTACTGGGGTTCCGGGATCGGCAGCATCGTGCGGTCAGTCGGGAGCACCACCTGTGCAGGGGCGGCCTCCTGCGCGGCGACGGCCACCGCTGTCAGCATGACTGCAAGGACGAATGCCTGGATTTTCGAAATGAGCAATTTTGTCTGCATCACGATTCCTTCTCATCCTGAAATTTTTTCGGCCACTGTACCCGGTAACCAGGTTGGGTTGTCGGCCCTAGTGCTGAACTCTCTCACCCTCTGTAGTAAAAGCCGTGTTAGATACGTCTGCTGCCCGGCCTTGCTGGTGTCCCCCTTAGGGACCCACCGATGGGACCTGCGGTGAGCGTGATCAGAGCGGCCAAGGCCACGCAGCTTATGTTCTCATCCCGCTGACCACCTCAACCTTGAAACAATAATGGTTAAAGTTGTCTGCGCAACCCCGCCCAGGCCATTCTCCGGCAAGGCCGGCCTGCTATTGCGTCTCGGGATTTGGCACCTGTTGATAGACCACCTCACTACCTTGATACACCGGGCGATAATAAACCCCGCTGGCCACATAATAGGTGACCCCGGCAATAGCCAAGGCCCTGGCACCCACCGGCATGGTACGGACAACCGCGGTGCCACCGCGAGGACCCTGAACGGCTGCCCCCCGGGGGCCCACATAAGCCTCTCCACCCCGGGGGCCTTCGGCGTAGGCCCGGCGAGGACCTGCGGTCACCGAGGCAGATCCGGTGTGTACATAATTCCGCGGGGTGGCAACCACGGCATTGCCCCGGGGACCAACTGCGGCCGCCCCCCTGGGACCTGCTACCGCCGCCCCTCCACGGGGACCGCTGACGGCAGCCCGAGCCTCTGCATCTTTTATCAACACGGTTCCCAGGGGGCTGACTGGTAAAAGTCCCGCCGATATCGCCAGGGACAAGAACAGTGGCAAAAACTTCGGCATGATCGCCTTAGGCTTAGTAATCTGCATGTCTGTGTCCTCTCTGCCTATCTCTTCTGCTTTTTCTTAGGCGAAGCCGGCGCCGCCGCCGGTAGAATGTCAATTTTTCCGGCCTTTTCGGGGGCTACAAAGGTGAACAGGCTTTCTCCAAACTGAGGCGAGGTATTCCACTTGGTAAACACCGCCGTGAATTGCAGCCCCTGAGCCGTCTTATCGGTGATGAGGAATTTCCGGGGCAGCGGGGCCGGCCCATCTTCGATCCAAATTTGCCAATCGATATCTTTTTCTCTGAAAGCCAGGTGATGACAAGGGACACCCTGAACCTTGCTCAGTCCCACGTAAAAGCCGGAAAGCGCCCCCTCCGTGAGATATTCATAAGACTTGGTATAGATCAGATCAGCCAAAGGGGCCCTGAGATTAAAGGCCTGGACGCCATGCTCCAGAGCGGCATCAATCTCCGGGGGGGACGGGATGCTAGTATAAAAGTTCTTGCTCCTATCCATGAGGGTGATGGTCTTGCCATCGTAGACCAGCAGTCGGTTATCCGTATCGCCCACGGATTCAGCCCGAAACCGGTCGGGATGCCGCACCGCAGCCTCCACACTCCTGGCGTACTGGATCCTCTGGCCGGAGGTCAGCAACACGTCTTCCGTGTTCTCGGCTTGAAAGGAAAACTGCTGGAGTCCTTTCAAATAATCACACATTTGCTTGAGGATTTCCGAGGCCTTGGGCTCGATGTCCGGCCCCTTGGCTTTCGGTGATTTTTCGGCGCCCCAAACCGGTGAAATCATCAATTGCCAAAGCAAAAGAAGCAATCCGATAAATGGGTAAACCCGCATACAGACCTCCTATGATGAATGTCTACTTCATCCTTGTTTGGATGTTTTGGTTCTTGTATGCTTTACTCGCCTGAGCGGAGGATAGGGCAACGCTGGGGAGCGACCCGAGCGCCGACACAGGCGGCTGAACGG
>JAMCQY010000235.1 GCA_023381945.1 Deltaproteobacteria bacterium | reverse complement strand
CGGAGATGAGAAAGGCCATTCCCATAACTTTAACTCCTGAAGAAAACGGAAAATTGGCAACAATTGTCCGCTCTGCGGTAGCCAGGGTTCGAGATGTGCAGCGAGCCCGAATTGTCTTGCTGGCCGCGGCGGGTAACGAGAACCAGGAGATCGCGGCTCAGGTGGGGCTCAGCGTCAAATCGGTCTCTCTGTGGCGCCGACGTTTTGCCCAGCAGCGGTTTGCGGGTTTGCAAGATCAGGTTGGGCGCGGTCGCAAGCGAACTCATGGTCCGGAAAAGGTGGAGGAGATTATCACTGCCACCCTCACGACTACGCCTAAAAATGCCACCCATTGGAGCACCAGGGCCATGGCGAAACAGGCGGGGGTGGGCCAAGCCACGATCTCCCGCATCTGGTCGGCTCATCAAATCAAACCTCATTTGGTGCGCACTTTCAAACTCTCCCGGGACCCACATTTTGCTGAAAAACTTCGGGATGTAGTCGGACTCTATCTCAACCCGCCGGAACATGCCCTGGTGCTGAGCGTAGATGAAAAATCCGGCATTCAAGCTTTGGATCGCAGCCAACCCGGTCTACCCCTCAAAAAAGGTCGTTGTGGCACCATGACCCATGACTACAAACGGCATGGCACCACGACTTTATTTGCCGCCCTGAACGTCTTAGAAGGAAAAGTCATTGGCACCTGCATGAATCGGCATCGACATCAGGAGTTCCTAAAGTTTTTGCGCCTCATTGACCACAGCACCCCAAAGGAATTGGACCTTCACTTGATTGCGGACAACTACGCCACTCATAAGCATCAAAAGGTGAAGGAATGGCTGGTCCGGCATCCCCGCTTCCATGTTCATTTCATCCCCACTTCATCTTCTTGGTTGAATGCGGTGGAACGATTTTTTGCCGAACTTACTCAAAAACGCTTACGCCGCGGGGTCTTTCGCAGTGTTCTGGATTTAATTACGGCCATCAATGCCTATCTGGAAGAACAAAACCAGCAACCCAAACCTTTGGTCTGGACGAAAACGGCTGACCAAATCCTTGAGAAACTTGAACCCCTCTATACAGGATGCCATTAATGGTAGTTAATTGAGAAACATACCACTAGTACTGCTGCGAGACGCCATCAATTCTTTCCTGGAAGGAGGAAAAAATGGAGCGTCGGGAGTTTATCAAGCGGTTTACGGGGCTGGGACTGGCGGTGGCGGTTAGCCGCGTCCCGGGACTGACGCCTTACGCCTGGGGCGCACAAATGGCAGGATCAATCCCTTACCGCCAATTGGGAAGCACCGGGGTAAAGGTCTCTCTGGCCGGCCTGGGCGGGGCCCACCTCGGCGGGCAGCCGGATGAACAGGAGAGCATCCGCATCATCCGCGCCGCCATCGACAACGGCATCAACTTCCTGGACAACTCCTGGGATTATCATGGCGGCCAAAGCGAGATCAGGATGGGTAAGGCCTTAAGGGACGGCTACCGCCAGAAGGTTTTCCTGATGACCAAGATAGACGGCCGCACCAAAGAGGCGGCGGCCCGGCAGATCGATGAATGCCTGAAGCGCCTGCAGACGGACACCATTGATCTGATGCAATTCCATGAAATAATCCGGATGTCCGACCCGGACCGGATCTTCGGCCCCAATGGCGCCATGGAGGCCGCCACGGCCGCGCAACAGGCCGGCAAAATCCGCTACCTCGGGTTCACCGGCCACAAAAGCCCGGACATCCACCTGAAGATGCTGCAAACCTGCCTGGCCCACGACTTCACCCCGGCCACCGTGCAGATGCCGTTGAACGTCATGGACGCCCACTATCACAGCTTTGAGAAAAAGGTTTTGCCCGAATTGGTGAAACACGGCATCGCGCCGCTGGCGATGAAGTCCATGGGCTCCCCCTATATTTTGCAGAGCAAGACGGTCACGCCGGTGGAATGTCTCCACTATTCCATGAATCTGCCGGTGGCGGTAGTGATCACCGGTTGCGATTCCATCCCGATCTTGGAGCAGGCGCTAAATGCAGCCCGTACCTTTCGGCCGTTAAGCGAGCAGGAAGTGGCGGCAATCCTGGCCAAAACAGCCGCGGCAGCCAAGGCCGGCCGGTATGAACTCTATAAAACCTCGGAGCATTTTGACAGCACCGCCAGAAATCCCCAGTGGTTGGGATAAACCCACTTCGTAGTGAAAGTTCGGCGGCTCAGCCAATGACCTCCGGGAAGTACTCCCGCCCCATTTTTCTACCGGCTGCGACCACTGCGGCGTATATGTTTTGCGTAGTCACCAGGACGGATTCATGGCGTAGCGTGAAAAAGTCCCGGTCGGGGTGATACTTCACCTCCAGCATGCCGGCCATATGGAGCAGTTCGGCGCGCACGGCGTCAGGGCAACCGGCTCAGGTGAAGCCCCCCTGTTGCTTCATGCCCTTCACCTGTAGCCGAATTTCAGTGACCATCTAAGAAATAACCAGTCCCTCTCACAATTCTTTTATTTTATTTCTGGGAAACTTTGCCTGATTGACGAAAATCGGTAATATCCCGGAGGGTCCCGAACATGCTAACCGGTCTGCCATGCCGATCAAACTTAACCTCGGCTTCTCCTTGCACGAGGCGGACCGAGCCGTCGGGCCAGAGAATGCGATGTTCCATCCGGTAAGGCTGCTCGCCGACCAGGGCCTGGCCAAAGGCCCGCGCCACTTTTTCCCTATCTTCAGGGTGGACGCCGTTGAAAAAAGTGCCGGTCCGAAGGGGCGCATGCTGAGGAGAAAGATTGA
>JAMCQY010000120.1 GCA_023381945.1 Deltaproteobacteria bacterium | reverse complement strand
GCAAAGACCATGGCCCGGAAAATTTGGCCATCTTGCGCCACCTGGCGACCAACATGCTTAAACGGGAAAACTCCCTAAAGGGGGGCATTCAAACCAAACGCCTCAAGGCCGCCTGGGACCATGCTTACCTGCTCAAAGTTCTTACAACGTAATTTTTACATGCGATTGCCCTGCGTCTGCCGGCCCCTTGTCAGCCGGAGCCATTTGGACTATAGTCCATAGGAGAAGCGCAAGACTGGAGCCATATAACCATCTGGTTTAATCTTGAACTCTAAACGAAAAATCTCCCACGTGGTCATCTCCACCGCCCTGGGCCAGGCCGGGCGGGGCATCTTCCCCTATACCCTGATGCCCGGCTACCGGCGGCTGCTGCGGGCGGTGCAAGAGACCGGCGCCACGGTCTTCACCAAGTCGGCCACCCGCTTCCCGCGGCAGGGCAATTTCATTCCCACCAACCCCATGACCTGGAGATATATCCGGCGGCTGCCGGGATCGGGCATGCTCAATGCTTACGGTCTCACCAACCTCGGCGCCGCGGTCTGCGCTCCGGATATCCGCATTTCCTGTGATCGGGGCCTTAAAGTCATCCCCAACCTCTACCCCGAATTCATCAAGGGCACGGAGATCGCCGTTCGGGAGACCCTGGAGGCCCTGGATATTTACCGGCAAGCGTTAGGCCCGCATTTTTGGGCGGTGGAGCTCAATTATTCCTGTCCCAATTCCGCCGAGGAGATCGCCCAAAACATCGGCCAATGTCTGCAATGCTCCCGGGAGGTACGCCAGCGCTACCCCGAACTTTTCCTCATTGCCAAAATAGCCTTCTGCCACCCTTTTGAATTCGCCCAGGAATTGGCGCGCCTCGGGGTCAACGCCATTCACGCCATCAATACCATCCCTTACGAGGTCATCTTCCCGGCGGACCACTATCCCCGTTCACCCCTGTGGGAAGTCGGCGGCGGCGGAGTCTCCGGCGGCCCGGCCTGGGCTGCGGCCTTTGAATATAACCGGGAATTGCGCTGCAAGATTAACTGCTTCTTGATCATGGGCTGCGGGGTAAGCTCAAAGGCAGACGTGCAGCGCTACTTCGAGGCCGGCGCCGACGCCGTCAGTATCTGCACGCTGGCCCTGCGGAACTGGCGGGAGGCGGAGAAAATTATCCGCAATTATAATGGCTGAGGCAGGGCGGTTCGAGAACCGTGCCTATGTGTAGGATAGGCGCCCTCGCCTGTCCAAGGACAGCCGGGGGCGGCTGTCCTACATTTTCATCCATTTAGCTGAGGGCATCTCCGTCCGGTAGGATAGGGCCTTTCACAGTAAAGCCTGCGGCTATAGAAGAATACCTCGTACTATCGTAAATATATGTCCTTAAATTCCAAAGCCCAAAGGCGCGAAAGAGGCGACCGGGAATTCCTGTTAATTCCCCAGGAGAGTCTTTCTTCCTGGGCCGTAGAACAGGGCCTCACCTTGTGCCAGGCCATTGAGGCAGCCCTGGAAGCCGGCATCTTCCCGGAGGGTTTCGAGCGCAACTTTCCCAGCCTGACGCCGGCGGAGCAGCTCACCCTATGGCGGAGCAGCGCCCTGGTGGCAGGCCTCGGGGGTCTGGGAGGTTGTCAGGCCCAGATCCTGGCTCGGGCCGGGGTAGGGCGTCTTTATCTCGCCGACGGCGACGTCTTCGCCGCCTCCAACCTGAACCGCCAGTTGCTGGCCACCGCCCGAACTATGGGGCAGAAAAAGGCCGCGGTGACCGCCCGGCATCTTCTCGAGGTTAATGAAGCGCTGATCGTTGAGGCCATTCCGGAGTTCCTGGACCAGGAGAGCCTCAGTAAATTCCTGCCGAAGGTAAAGGTGCTGCTGGACGCCCTGGACACGCTGGCGGCCCGGCGGGACCTGGTCGCCGCGGCCAGGCAGGCCGGCGTGCCGCTGGTGCACGGCGCGGTGAGCGGCACCTTCGGCCAGGTGACCACTATTCTGCCCCAGGACCCGGGTCCCCTGCCTTTCCTTTTTTCGAATCGCGAACCTCCGGCCCCTGAGACCGCCCCCGGGGTTCTGGCCCCCACCGTCACCCTGGTGGCCAGCCTTCAGGCCCTGGAGGCCATCCGCCTGCTCTTGGGACGAGAGCCCGCCTACCATGGCCTGCTCGCCCACTTCGACGGCGACACCGGCCGTTTGGAAATCCTGCCGCTGGCATAAAAATTATAGCGATTGCCAAAAATAATTACCTGTAGGGGCGCACCCGCGTGTGCGCCCTCATGCGGGCGGACACATGGGTCCGCCCCTACAATACATCCGGTGCAAAATCACCGCCGCGGGCGGCGGTGCTACACTCACCCCCCGCCGATGGGCGGAAACAGCCCCAGGCGCTCATCTCCTTGCAGGGCAAAATCGGCCTCTCTCCGGCGGCCGTCCACCATGATCAAGGTGACTTCTTTAGGGGGGAGGTTCAATCGGTCCATCACCTGGGCTATCGTCGTTCCCGCCGGCACCTCCAGCGAGACGCCCTGGTAAGGATCATAGCCCGGAAGGTATTGCCGCAGGGTGGCGTTGAGGAAGATTTGCAGGGGCATGGCTTTTAACCGCAGAGGCGTCGCTGAACACAGATAAAATGGATTGGTGGGGCGGGCGTCCCCGCCCGCCTCTCAATTAGCACAGGCTGGAAAGCCTGTGCTACCAATTCTAGGGGCGACCCAGCGGGTTGCCCCTACTATTACAAATCCTCCAACACCTGGTCGATCTCGGCGTCGGTGAAGTCCCAGGTGACGTTATGGGGCTTCAGATTTTCTTTGAAGAAGCCCGGCAGGCGGTCGTGGGCCTTGGTGAAGCCGGCGTCGTGGTTGAAGCCCAGTTCATCGTGCAGCACCTGGCGGCCCAGAGTGCCCACATCGCCGGTGGTCAGGCTCAAGGCGTAGCGGGCGTTGATCATGTCCACGATGCACTGCAGGGCCTCGGGGTTGTCCAGCACCGGGAAGGCCACGAACAGGCAGAGGCCGGTGGAATCGATGGCCGCCGTGGCGATCTGCAGGTTGCGGGAAAGCTCGATATTCCCCTCCTTCTTCAGGGGATCGCCTTCCCCGCCGCACTTCAGCAGGTTGGTGGCCACCCCGTAGCCCGCGGTGTGGTCGCCGCCCATGGGGCTGGTGGCGTAGGTGAGGCCCACGCCCTTTTCGGCCCGGGGATCATAGGCCGGCAGCCCCTGGCCCTTGACCGCGGGCACCCGGTCAACTCCAAGGGCGCGGCCGGTGAAGACCGAGCCGTTGCCGATGATCAGGCCCCACGGGTCATTCTTGGCCACCTTCTTGATCATCTTGATGGCCGCGGGACCGTCGCCCCAGGGGATGGCGCCGCCCTCCATCAGCACCCCGAGGGTGCAGCCCATCTCGATGGTATCCAGGCCGTAGTCGTCGCACAGGCGGTCGATCAGGGCGATCTCGTCCAGATTCCTGATCAGGGTGTTGGCGCCCAGCGCCCAGATGGTCTCGTATTCGAAACCGGAGGTGAGATACCTGCCTTTGGCGTCATGGTAAGTCTGGGAACACTGAATCAGGCAGCCGGGATGACAGCCTTCTTTGGTCTTGCCGCCCCGGGCCTTGATGAGCTCAACCATGCGCTCGCCGCTGATGTCTTCGGCGTACTGGAAGCGCCCGCCCCGAAAATTCTGGGTGGGCAGGGCGCCGGCTTCGTTGATGATGTTGATAAGCACCGCGGTGCCAAAGGCCGGCAGGGCCTGGCCGCTTACTGGATGTTCGATGATGTATTTGGCCCATTTCCGGGCGGCGGCCTTGAATTTCTCCGGCTCAGCCAATGGGACACCGGGAGAGCCTTTATCATCCACCACCAGGGCCTTGAGTTTCTTGGAACCCATCAGGGCCCCCAGGCCTCCCCGTCCTGCCGCCCGGCCCGGGCGGCCGTGGAGATCGGTGAAATTGATGCTGGCCGCGGTCAGGCGCTTCTCTCCAGCCTGGCCGATGCTCATCACCCCTGTTCCCCGGCCGAAACGCTTCCACAGGTTGGCCATGACGCGGTAGTTCCCCAGGCCTTCGTATTCCGAGGCCGGAAAAAATTCCACCCCATCCTTGGAGATCTTTACCAGGTAGAAGCCGTCAGCCTCATGAGGCTTGCCTTCCACGACCACAGCCATGATCCCCAGCCGGGCCAGTTTCTGGGAGACCAGTCCTCCGGAGTTACTTTCCTTGATACCTCCGGTGAGGGGGGATTTGCCGCCCACGGAAATGCGTCCCGTATTGGCCGCGGGAGTCCCGGTGAGCAGTCCTGGAGCCACCACCAATTTGTTGGCTTCGCTGAGTGGATGGCAGGTAGGGTCCACTTCTTCCCGAAGAAGGCGGGAGGTCAGGGCCCGTCCTCCCAATCCGGCATAGACCGGCGGCACCTCTTCCCAGCGGTAAGTCTGGTTGACCATATTGAGACGCAAAATCTTGGACATGGTCCGCTCCTTTGGCGTTGAGGCTCGCTCCGCCCGGCGCCTCCGGCGGCGCCGGATAGATTGAGGCTATCAAATAAACAATATGTCTGATCCGAAGCCCTGTCAACCGGGAAATTATCCGGCAAACTTTCCTCAGGATGAGATTCCTTGCCAGCTCTGCCCCACCCGAATCCAAGGTCCAAGACTTGTAATTATAACCCCAACTTGACATCGCCGGGTGGAAACTTAATTTTTTGACAAGTCTAGTTACGGAGGAAAAACCCATGAAGCGAATTTTAGCCGGTCTGACCGTATCTCTGATGGTTTTCTGGGTGCCAGCCTGGTTAGCAGCCCAACCCAGGGCAGGCGGTCCCAGCGGTACGGTGGAGATCCACGCCACCCGCGTCTCGTTCGGAGTGGGATTTACCAAAGGCGAAGGCTACCTGCATTATAAAGGCGATGACTTCAGGTTCAAGGTAAGGGGACTAAGCGCCGTGGGAATGGGCCTTACCACGCTAAACGCCACTGGTAATGTCTATAATTTGATGAGCATCAAGGATTTCCCGGGCAATTATTACAGTTTCGAGCCAGGGGGAACCTTTCTCGAAGGTTCTGAGGCCCTGGTAATGAAAAATTCCAAGGGAGTTGTGATCGCCTTGAAAGCGCAACAAACCGGGATGGAGCTGAAACTGGGGAACGAAGGCCTCAGAATTACCCCCGCCTGGGATTGATCAGGAAAGATCAGGTGATGACCACTGGTCAATAATAGCCCAGCCCCCCGTTCATCAACCACGGACTTGACTTTTCCCCGAGACATTCTTACATGAATTCCATTGATAAGATTTAAGGACAAAGCTAATTCTTAGCCAGGTTAGTGACATCGCCCCGCCACGATCTTAAACCCTGCAAACTTCGAATAGACCTGGCAATCATTTGCAACTTGCCCGCAGGTTGACAGTACCAAGACACCCAAACCAGGGTGATTTGGCTTTGAACATATTTCGCCCTCAAAACCAAGCCAAAGGAGAGGATTGAGATGAAGGGAAAGTTCAATTTAAAGCTGGCGGCGCTCTGCGCCATCCTGAGTATCGCGCTGGTGGTTCCGGCCATGGCCCAGGGGAAAGGCGGCGACGTGGCGGAGAAATTTAAACAGGAACGCACCCAACTGATCAAACAGTTGAAGCTCGCTCCTGACAAAGAACAGCAGCTGATCGGGGTGGAAGAGAAGTATGTGGGCCCGCGCAAAGAGATCATCGACAACCTAAAGAAGACCCGCAAAGAGTTGGATGCCGCTCTGGCGGCCCCCCAACCGGATGAGGCCAAGATTAAGGATCTGGTAAGCAACCTGACCTCAGGGCAAGATAAGCTGTTCGATTCCTTTAAGAGCCAGCGGAACGAGGAACTGGGGCTGTTGTCATCGATCGAGCAAGGCAAGTATCTGGCGGCTATGGAGAAATGGCGCCACGGTATGATGAAGCCGAAGAAGAAAAAGAAGTAATGCAGAAAAGGCACAGCAAAGCCAACCAAGCCGGAATTCACCACCGAAAGGGCATCGCCATTGGAGCGCCTCCATTCCAGCGCGGCTCCGAAGGTAATAAAGCACCTCGGTGACCTGGGACGCCCGATTGGGAGCAGGCAGCATGATTTCGCCAAGGAGACTCACCATGAAGAAATTCGGGTTATTCCTGTCGCTGGCCTTCATTCTGATCTGTGGCTGGCCAGGATATAGCGGCATCGGAACCGCACCGGCGAATGCAGCACCGCCGCCGCCACCGGTTTATACCTGCGATCCTTACTATCCATACCGGTGTTATTATACCGCCCCCTACGCCGATCCCTACACCCAGTACTTCTATTACGTAGTTCCCGACGTAGAAGAGCGGCTGCGAGAACGCGAAGAGCGCCTGGAGCGCCGGGAGCGTCAGCAGCGCCGGAGAGAATGGGAGGAACAACACGGCTTTCGTTAAGGAATTGCCGCAAATTTAACCGAGAATATGGCGTTGAGCCGCGTCCCAATTTTTGGGCGCGGTTTGGCAAGCAAAAATATAAGCCTGTAAAACTATTACCAAAGGAGCGGCTAACATGAAAGGCAAGTTCCACCTTAAACTCGGTTTGCTCTGTGCCATCCTGAGTGTGATGCTGGTGTCCCCTGCCCTGGGCCAGGGCCCGAGCCAGCCTACGGTTCAACCTAAGGAACATCCTGCAGGCCCTGCTAAAGGCGGACCGGAGGAAAAATTCAAACAGCACCGAATCCAGATGATTAAAGACCTGAAGCTTGCCCCCGACAAGGAGAAGGCGGTGCTGGCGGTGTCAGATAAATATGAGGGCCAGCGCAAAGGGATCATCGACAATTTAAAGAAGACCAAGGCAGACTTACAAGCTGCCCTGGCGGTTGCTAAACCGGACGAGGCGAAGGTCAAAGAACTGGTGAATGCCCTCACCAGCGGTATGGATGCACTGTTTCATTCCTTTAAGAACCAGCGGGAAGAGGAACTGGCGCAAATGAACCCGGTGGAGCAAGGGAAATACTTGCTGGAATTGAATAAAATGCGCGAAGAAATGATGGGAAAGGCAAAAGGAAAAAAGAAATAAGCCCGGTTAAAGGGTTCCAATCAAGAGGCCCATAACCTGGTTCCGGACAGGTTTCAGGCAGGAATACGCCCCTAATAAGATGGCCGGCAAACTCCTGCTTGAGACTCGTTTTCAAGGAGAATCCCGATAATGAAGAAACTCATAATTTCTCTGGGACTGATCGTCATGCTGATAAGCTGGAGCGGGCCAGGAGACCTGGGAATCGGCGCCGCGCCGGCTCTGGCGCAGCCTCCGCCACCGGGTTATGGTTATTGCGATCCCTACTATTACAATTGCAACTACAACAATTACTATACCGCGCCCTACTCCGACCCGATAACGCAGTTCTTCTATTATACCGTTCCCCAGGTAGGCGGGGCTCGGAGATATTATAGGGAGAGGGGGCGTTACGGGCGCGAACACCGGCGTTGGAACCGCCGACATGGTCCTCCCCATTAAGCTTGGCCCAAGGGAGAATCAATTACCAGGGCGGGGGGCCATCCCCGCCCTGCGTCAGTGCGCCATAAGCTCCGCTTGCAACAGGGCCGCCCTGTCTTACTGATCCGGATCAGCTTGACGTAACGCCTTGCTCGATGGCTTCCTTGGTTATCCGGGCCAGCGTCTCCAGTTCTTCCAAGGTGACACTGAGGGGCGGCAGCAAAACGATGACGTCCCCCAGGGGCCGGAGGATGGCCCCCAACTTGCGGGCGGCCAGGATTACCCGGTGCCCGGTCCGGCGGGCCACCGGGAAGGGCTCCCGGCTCTCTTTATCCTGCACCAACTCGATCCCCGTCATCAGGCCCCGCTGCCGGATATCGCCCACGTGCGGCTGATCCGCCAATCCCGCCAGGAGCCGGGTCAAGAGCTCGATCTTCGGCGCTAGATTCTCAATCACGCGGTCTTGCTCAAAAATATCCAGGCTGGCCAGCCCCGCCGCCGCGGCCAGAGGGTTGCCGGTATAAGTGTGGCCGTGGAAGAAGGTCTTGAATTCCTCAAATTTTCCCAGGAAGGCGTCATAAATCTCGTCGGTGGCCAGGGTGGCGGCCAGGGGCAGGTAGCCGCCGGTGATGCCTTTGGCGAGACACATCAGGTCCGGGCTCACCTGCTCGTGCTCGCAGGCGAACATCCGGCCGGTGCGGCCAAAACCCACCGCCACTTCGTCGGCGATTAGCAGCACGCCGTATCTTTTGGTCACTTCCCGCACCTTCGCCAGGTACCCCGGCGGCTGCGGCAGCATCCCGGCGGCCCCTTGCATGATGGGCTCCAGGATGACCGCGGCCAGCTCTCCGTGGTGCATCGCTACCTGTTCCTCTAAAATGGCCAGGCACTGCTCCCGGCACTCCCCCCGGTGTGGGCAGCGGTAACAGTAGGGCGACGGCGCCTCCAGGGTGTCGAACAGCAGGGAGTGGTAGACCTGGTGGAATAGCGGGATGCCCCCCACCGATACCGACCCGAGGGTGTCGCCATGGTAGCTGTTGCTCAGCTTGAGGAAGCGCCTTTTTTCCTGCCGGCCCCGGTTTTGCCAGTACTGGAAGGCGAGCTTCAGGGCCACCTCCACCGCAGTGGAGCCGTCATCGGAGAAAAACACCTTGTTAAGCCCGGCCGGGGCGATTTGGGCCAGACGGCGGGCCAACACGATGGCCGGCGGATGGGCCAGGCCCAGGAGGGTGCTGTGGGCCACCCGTCCCAACTGTTCGGTCACGGCCCGGTCCAATTCGGCCCTATGGTGGCCGTGCAGGTTGGCCCAGAGGGAGGAGACCCCGTCCAGATAACGGTTGCCTTCGATATCAAACAGGTAATTGCCCTGGCCCCGGGTGATGATCAGGAGTTCCTCTTCCCGGAAGCCCCGCATTTGGGTAAAGGGATGCCAGAGGTGCTCCCGGTCCCAGCGGGCCAGGGTTTCGCGGTCGTGGGTCATCTTTTCCTGCTCCAACTAATCTTTTTTTACCACAGGCTCTCACTACCCTTCTCATACCAAGTTGCGCCCATCGAAGTAAAACAGTCTTTTGTAGGGGCGCACCCACGTGTGCGCCCTCAATCAGGGCGGACACATGGGTCCGCCCCTACAAAAAATTACCTATTTGAGCGCAACTAGGTATCAGGCTTTACCGAAGTCCTAAATCCCTTTTTCAAAGGGGGACTCAAAAACCCTCTTTTAAAAGGCGCATTTAGAGGGCGGGCCGTGCCCGCCGAATTTTGGCGGCCACAGGCCGCCCTCTAGTTGCGGGACGGCGGGCGAGACGCCCGCCCCACCGGGTAATTGCCTGGAAAATGCAGGGGCGGTTCGAGAACCGCCCCTCCAGTATCAGTCTAAACAACCGCGCAGCGCAGGCAGGGACGCCTGCGCCATCATTCCAGCCGCCCCTACAGCCTCAATTTACGGGCATAGCCCCGGCTGGGAATGGCTGCCTCAGCCCGGCAGGCGGCGCCAGTCGGCTCTGGAGTCCCGCAGCGGTTTCCCGGCCCGCCGCTCATCTGCGCCTGCGTCGCTATCCCGGGCGGCGCGGCGGGGGTCCACCAGGTCGAACCGCCGCATTTTGTTGAACAGGGTGGTCCGGCTGATGCCCAAAGAACGGGCGGTTACCTGCCGGTTCCAGTTCAGGGCCTCCAGGGTCTGCAGGAGGATTTGCCTTTCGGCCTTATCCAGGGCCTCGTCCAGGGTGAGATGCACCGCGCCGCTGATAGTCTGGCTGACAGGGCTGTTCGTGGTGTGAGCCGGCAGCGACTCCGGTATGATGAACTCACCGGGGCTTAAGATGACCGCCCTTTCCACGACATTTTCCAGTTCCCGGACATTGCCGGGCCAGGGATACTGCAGGCAAATTTGCAGAGCGCTTTTGGAAATCCCCTTGAGATTCTTGTGATGTATCTGGTTAAATTGCTTAATAAAGTGGTCGATTAACGGTTCAATATCGCTCAGGCGCTCCCGAAGCGGCGGAATGTTCAGGTGCACCACGTTGACCCGGTAATACAGGTCTTCCCGGAACCTCTGGGCCGCCACCTCTTCCTGGAGAGGAGTATTGGTGGCGGTGATGATGCGGACGTCCACGCGAATGGGGCTGTTGCCTCCCACCGGTTCGATGATCTTTTCCTGCAAAACCCGGAGCAGCTTAATCTGGAGGTTGGGCGAGGCGCAGTTGATGTCATCCAGGAAAATGGTGCCGCCGTGGGCCTCCTCGAATTTGCCCTTTTTGTCCCGGATGGCCCCGGTGAAAGAGCCCCGGATATGCCCGAACAGCTCGCTCTCCAACAAAGTCTCGGATAGAGACCCGCAGCTGATTTTGACAAAGGGTTTGCCGTGGCGGGAAGAATTATCATGGATGTAGCGGGCCAGGACGGATTTGCCGGTGCCGGACTCGCCGGTAACGAGCACGGTAGCCATGGTATCGGAGATGGTGTGCACCAGTTCCATGAGATGGTCCATCTTGCGGTCGCCGAAGACGAATTGCTCATCCAGGGTCCAGGGTTTCAGGCGCTGCTTCAAGGAATGGTAGGAATCCCGCAGCTTTTTCTGTTCCAGGGCATGGCCGATAGTCAGCTTGAGACGCAGGTCGTCAATGGGTTTTAAGATGTAGTCGTAGGCTCCCAGTTTGATGGCCTCCACCGCGCCGTCAATATGGCCGTGTCCGGTAACGAAAATGATAGCCGTGTCCGGACTGCGGCCTTTCAATTCTTTCAATAATTCGATGCCGTTCAGGCCGGGCATCTGGATATCCGAGAGGACTAGCTGATACTGGTCTTCCTTGAGTTTTTCCAAGGCGGCTGCGCCATTCAAGACGGCGTCCACCCGGTAGCCTTCCATGGCCAGCATTTCTCTTAAGGATTCGCAAACCAAAGGCTCATCGTCAACAATGAGTAAATCTCTATTGGCCATCTGCTGTCCCTCCCGACTCACGATGCGGCAGAATTACCCGCATCTTGGTCCCAAACCCCGGGCGACTCTCCACCACCAGACGGCCCCCATAACGGTCCAAAATCTTCTGACAGATGGGCAAGCCCAATCCCAGTCCTTGAATCCCGTGCTTGGTTGAATAGAAAGGTTCAAAGATCTTGTCCTGATCCTCGGGAGACAAGCCTGGGCCGGTATCTTCGAAGTTTATTTCCACCACTTCACGATTGCAGAGCCCGTGAACCTTGAGGTTGCCACCCTGGGGCATGGCCTGCAAGGCATTCTTGATAATGTTAATGAAGACATAATAAAGGTCTGCCTCCACCTGCATCTCGCCGAATTCCGAGGGTGGGTGAAAACCCACCTGCACCCGCTGATCGGATGCCTGGAACATCATGATCTTGATGGCGTCCTGCAACAGGTTGTTGAGGCTGTCGCTGGCCCGGGGCGGCGCCTTATAAGGGTTGGCGGAAAACATCAGGCTCTTGATACTCATCGACATCTTCTGCAAACCCTTTTGAACCTCGGTCAAATAACGTTCCACCGACTGAGGTTCATCCTTTTTCAGCAACGCCAGTGACAAGTAACGCCTGATGCCATCCATGGGGTTATTCAACTCGTGGGCCACGCACAGGGTCAGTTTCCCCATCACGGCCAGATGCTCATATAGTTGCAGGCGCTGCTTCAGGGTCTCCAGCTCGGTGACGTCCTCCACCAGCAACAGCCCGCGACCGCTTCCCTGGTCGGCGGGCAAAGGCACCATGCGCACCCCTAAGTAGCGAGGCTTTCCCTGAGGTCCGCTTTTGATGGAAGAGAACTCCTGGGTTTCCTGGGAGGCCAGGGTTTGGTGAAAGGCTGCCTCCAGTTTGGCCTCATCTTGGGCAGAAAAGCCCAACAGAGGGAAGATTTTTTGACCAGTCAAACTTGGCTCCTGGAAATCCATCAGCCTCATCATGGCTGGGTTGGATTGGAGAACGGTAAGTTTCCCGTCCAGGATGGCCACCCCCACCGGCAGTTCCTGGCTGATCCAGGGGACGGCGGGTAGCTCCGCCGTCTCCACCACGGGCTCCCGGGCCTCCAGCAGTTCAACCAGCAAACGGCCCATCAGCCACCCCATGAACAGGTCCCGGGAACTGAAAGGCCCGCCGTCCCCCCTGTCCGCCAAGTTGATCACCCCCCAGAATCTATTCCCGGTGAGAGGGATGACCATGAAGCTGTTGGTGCGGTAGTTCTGCCGCCGCTCCAGCAAGGCAAAGTTGCGGTCCCGGCTCAAGTCCGGCACCAGCAGGGGCCGTTTGTGGTTGGCCACATAACCCATGATGCGCTCCGCGGCAACCCGTAGTCCGACTTTGATTTCCGCCTCGGGGCCCACTGCCGCCAAACCGTAAAATTCTCCTGGCACCGGATTATATAGGAAAATCGAGCTGTTGGTGACCTGCAAGAGTTCGTGCGCGACTTTCAAAAATTGCGTCCCCACTTCCTTGAGGTCAGCAGTCCACACCCGCTCCCGCAAATCCCCTAAAACGGTGGCTTCCTTGGTGCTGGATACCAGGTCAAGGGCCTGCACTCCCAGGGCTTCGGCCCCCAGGAAGACCGTCTCCAGATCCTTCTGGGCTCTGAGCAGGCGCTGGTAGTCCAAGGCCTGACGGATTGCATGCCGCAAGGTTTCCGGCTGCACCGGCTTGGGGAGGTAATCGAAGGCCCCTTGCCTGACCGCTTCCACCGCATCCTCGTAGTTGGCATAGCCGGTGAAGACAATGGTCAGGGTCCCGGGATGATGAAGCCGCAAATACTGAACCAGCTCCATGCCGGTCATGTCCGGCATCAGCATGTCGGTGAGGATCACGTCAAAGGGGTGGGCTTGCAAGGCCTGCAAGGCTTCCTTGCCGTTGCCGGCGGTTTCCACCTGATAACCTTCCAGGCTCAGGATTTCCTTTACCAGGTTTAGAATAAGCGGCTCGTCATCCACCACCAGAACTAATGGCTGCTCACCCATAACTCCACTCCCCCATCCTTAGGATTCGGCATTTTCCGGCGAAAAGTCCTGCCTCTAAAAATTCTGCACGTTCGACAAGACGGGCTTGCCATCCTATCCGGGTGCTGTCAGCAACTTGTTTGGTTAGCCTTTACCCCCCCACCATTTGGGCGCCATACTGATCCCGCAGGTAGGAGCGATAAGCCCCGGAGCGCACCTTATCCAGCCATTCCCCCCGGCTGAGGTACCAGCTTACCGTGCGTCGCAGCCCTTCCGCTAGATCGACCTGCGGGCGCCAGCCCAACTGGGTCTCGATCTTGGAGGTGTCCAGGGCATAGCGCCAATCATGGCCAGGCCGGTCAGGCACCAAAGTAATCAGCCGCTCCAGGTCCCGGAGTTCCGGTTTAATTTCCGTAAGCAAACGCAGCAACAGGCACACCAGCTCCAAATTGGGTTTCTCCTGGCCGCCCGCAATATTATAAGCCTCCCCCGGTGCCCCCTGCTCCAGCACCGTTAGCACCGCCCGGCAATGGTCCTCCACAAAAAGCCAGTCCCTGATGTTGTCTCCCCGGCCGTAGATCGGGATGGGCTTACCTTCCAGGGCCTGGCACAGGCAAAACGGGATGAGCTTCTCGGGAAACTGGTAGGGGCCATAATTATTGGAACAATTGGTGATCAGCACCGGCAACCCATAGGTATGCAAATAAGCCCGGGCCAGGTGATCGGCCCCTGCCTTGGAGGCGGCGTACGGACTGCGGGGAGCGTACGCCGAGGTTTCCGTCACCGGCGGATCATCCGGACCCAGAGAGCCGTAAACCTCATCGGTGCTGATGTGTAAAAATCTGAACCCTTCAGCATCCTTATCGCTCCAGGCGGACCTGGCGGCCTCCAACAGGTTGTAGGTCCCCAGGACGTTGGTGCGCACAAAGACTCCTGGGTCCTGGATGGACCGGTCCACATGGGTCTCGGCGGCAAAGTGCACCACCCGGCTGATGGGGTACCGGGCGAATAAATTGGCAACCAATTCCCGATCGGCCACGTCACCCTGGATCAAGGTATGCTGAGGGTCGCCTGCAAGTTCGGCCAGGTTCTCGGGATTACCGGCATAAGTCAGCAGGTCCAGATTGAGGATGCGCCAGTCCGGGCGAAAGCGCCGCAGGAAATGAACAA
>JAMCQY010000159.1:2128-2762 GCA_023381945.1 Deltaproteobacteria bacterium | reverse complement strand
GTAGGGGCCTCCCGGGCCGCGGTGGATGCGGGCTGGCGCCCGCACGCCGACCAGGTGGGGCAGACCGGCAAGGTGGTCACCCCGACCCTCTACATCGCCTGCGGCATCTCGGGGGCCATCCAGCATCTGGCCGGCATGGGCTCCAGTAAATTCATCGTGGCGGTCAACAAGGACCCGGAGGCGCCCATCTTCAGCAAGGCGGACTACGGCGTGGTGGAGGACCTCTTCCAATTCGTCCCGGCCTTTACTGAGGAAGTGAAAAAACTCATGGCATCTTGTGGATGACAGGTAAATAGTTAATCGATGTGAACCTCTTGAAATCTGATTTTTTGTCATCCTGAGCGAAGCGAAGGATCTAGATTCTTCGGTCGCTTCGCTCCCTCAGAATGACAATTCTTAGGTAAAGAGCATTCTTTGCAATAACCGTTGGGCAGGGTTTGATCAGTTTTTCATAAACTGGCCACTGACCACTGATCTTGGGAGGCATTATTCATGCAACCGGGGCATTTTCCGGCTAATTTTTTGTTCTTACTGATATTTATTGGGGCGATGGCCTTTTTTTGGCGAACCGCTAAAAAACTTTATCAAATCCTGCTGTTGGGCCAGCCGGAGGACCGCTTCGACCAGCTGGACC
>JAMCQY010000159.1:0-2118 GCA_023381945.1 Deltaproteobacteria bacterium | reverse complement strand
AGTAAATTCATCTGGAGCGTCATTACCTTTGTCCTGGGACAAAAGCGGGTCGTCCGGGAGCCGTCCGGGTGGGGCCATTTTTTCATCTTTTGGGGCTTCATCATCATCACCGTCGGCAGCCTTGAAACCTTTGGAGTCGGGCTTTATCACGGTTTTGCCTATTGGAAAATCTTTGGCAAATCCTTCGCCGCAATCCTTTATCTGGTGCAAGACCTCCTGTGCGCCGGCGTGCTCGTCGCCCTGTACTTTGCCATCAGGCGCCGGTTTGTGGAAAGGCCGGAACGGCTGCGGTTTCGCGATCAGGCCGCCCACGATCAGGAGGCCGCCATCATCATTGGCCTGATTATGGCCCTGATCGTCCTGCTGTTCGGGGCCCGGGCGGTGGAATACCGGCTGGCCCAGATCGAGCCCGGCCACTACTTCCCCCTGAGCGCCTTTATTTCGGTAATCCTCTCCCTGCCCTTTACCTGGATGTCGGAACCGCACCTTTTGGAATGGTTCAGCTTTTTCTGGTGGGCCCATACCGTGCTGATCCTGGGCTTCCTGGTCTATATCCCCTTTTCTAAGCACCTGCACCTCCTGGGAGCCATCCCCAACGTCTTCTTCCGGCGGTTTAACTCCATCGGCGAGCTCACCAAGATGGACCTGGAAGACGAGTCGGTGGAGACCTACGGCGTCTCAAAAATTGAGGAATTCACCTGGAAGCAGAACCTCGATCTCTATGCCTGCACCGAATGCGGCCGCTGTTCGGAGAACTGCCCCGCCAACCTCACCGGCAAGCCCCTGAGCCCCAAGGAGACCATCCACAACCTCAAAAAGCATCTGCTGGCCAAAGGTAAATTATTGATTGGTCCGGAGGCAGCAAAAGCGGCTGACGCCCCCGAACTGGACAAGGCCCTGGTCGGCGACGTCTGCTTCGCCGACGAGATCTGGTCCTGCACCACCTGCGGCAACTGCATGGAACACTGCCCCGTCTTCATTGAGCACATCCAAAAATACGTGGATATGCGCCGCTTTCTGGTGCTTATGGAGAGCGATTTTCCGCCGGAGGTCCAGACCGTATTCCGCAACTGGGAAAATAATTCCAATCCCTGGGGGCTGTCCTTTGCCACCCGGGGCGATTGGGCCAAGGACATGCAGGTTAAAACCCTGGCCGAGAACCCGGAGGTGGAGTACCTGTTTTACGTAGGCTGCACCGGCAGTTTCGACGAGCGCGGCAAAAAGGTGACCGCCGCCATGATCAAGCTCCTCAACCACGCTGGAGTCAGTTTCGGTATCTTGGGGGCGGAGGAGAAGTGCTGCGGCGAGACCGCCCGGCGAATCGGCAACGAGTACCTGTTCCAGTCCATGGCCACTGAGCTGACGGAAACCATCAACGGCTACGGCGTCAAGAAGATCATCACCACCTGCCCGCACGGCTACAACTGCCTGAAGAACGAATATCCACAGTTCGGCGGGAAATGGGAAGTTTTCCATCACACCGAATTCCTGGCCAAGCTCGTCCAGGAAGGCCGGTTGCGGCCGGCCAAGGCGTTGGAGAAGGCGCTCGTTTTCCACGACTCCTGTTACCTGGGACGCTATAACGATCTTTATGAAAAGCCCAGGGCCCTGGTGCAGGCCATCCCGGGCCTGCGTCTGCACGAGATGGAACGGCACCGCAATAAATCCTTCTGTTGCGGCGCCGGCGGCGGCCGCATGTGGATGGAGGAAACTCTCGGAAGCCAAAAAATCAACGAGGCCCGGACCGGCCAGGCCCTGGCGCAGAATCCGGAGGTTATCGGGGTCGCCTGTCCCTTCTGCACCATCATGTTCGAGGATGGCCTGAAGGCCCGGGAAAAGGATGAGACGGTTAAGGTCCTGGACGTCGCGGAACTGTTGGCCCTATCTGTGGACCTGAAAGAATAAACTCACCAGCCTTATCAGGCTGCAGTCATGAGCAGGGGCAGGGCTCGCCGTGCCCCTGTTGTCTTATATGGACGCAGCAGCCCCCTCCCCTTCCGGCGCCATTCTCCCGAAATCCCGAACCCCAAGTCAATGGCCTGACCTGCTCCTGAAAATGGCATTTTTTGCTCAAATTGTTAACACAGCATAATGAAAACCGGTCCAATATCCCAAATG
>JAMCQY010000060.1 GCA_023381945.1 Deltaproteobacteria bacterium | reverse complement strand
CGGGTCCCAGCCGGGAACCAGGCCGGTGGCGGGACAACCTCCGGAGCAAGTGCCGCAAGTATAACAACGGTCCGCCATTTCGGGAGCGATATTGCCGATTTTACGGTGTTGCCGGTCTACCCGCACCTCTTTAAGGGCCTCTTCTGCCATGTGTCCTCCAAGGGATTTGCCGTAGGGGCGGGTTTAAAACCCGCCCCTACAAGTAATTTTCATTTGTTCAAGCCGACCGCAGAAACTCTTTAACCAGGCGCTCCCATCCCAGTTGGGGGAACTGGCCGTAGACGTCATCGATAATCTCACCCCCGGTCTGCAGGGTGGCGCCCACCGAAGGCTCCAGCATCTCCAGGAGCCGAATGGTTTCCTCTTCCATCCAGACGGAGCTATCCTCGCCCGAAATCATCCGATCCAGGTCAGGCTCCAGGTTGGTGGGGGCGACCTCCAACAGCCAGCCGTCGCCATAAGGGTCATCATGGGCCAATCCGGGTCTGGCCAGGACTTTGCGATTCACCGCTTCGATGATCCCATATAGCGGCGCCAGCACTGTGGCCTTTTGGCCATTACGGCTCAAAATCAGACCAGCCTGGTTGCGGCGAATCTCCTCCCCGACCTCCGGCAGTTTGATCTCATCGCCCGGCCCCAAGACCCTTTGGGAAAAATCATCCAGGCCCAGGCGCACTTTGGAGCCGCTCTCCCGGGCTACCCAGGCATGGCCCCAGTGCAGGTAGCGGGAAGTGGGCACCTTCAGACCGAAAATTTCCTCGAGTTGCTCCTGCAGCTTGGCCAGATTAACGGCGCAGCCTTTGGATCCCGGCATCTCCGCGTTTAGCAGCAGTTTAATCGCCTCATCCCGGAAATGCAGGGGCACGAAGGCCGCCCCCGGTCTGACCCGGTTGCTCAAATAGGCCGTGGCCTTGATCGCTCCTCCGCGGCTGCCGGCCTCGATTGGCTCTCCTGCCTGGATTCCCAGATGCCGGGCGTCTTGGGGATTGATCTCGATGCACACCTCCGCCTCGGGGATAGGGCACCGCTTCTTATTATCGGATGAAAGCCGCATATCAATGGTTTCGGAAGTCAGCCAGAAAGGATAATCGTCATCTTTTGCCGCGGATTCGAAGCTCAGCGCGGCCAGCGTCTGTTCCACCGCGTCGAGCAAATCCCGGGGGGCGTTGGCGGCCAGTGATTTACCCAGGAGCCGGTTGGGGTTGATTCCCGCCTCCGCCAGCAATCCCTGGACCTGCTCCACCGCCCATTGGGCGCAGAGGTTGCCGTGGGTGGATTTGCAGCTGTCTTGGGGGCAGGAGAGGACCAGCACGCCGTCGGCGCCCGAAGTGAAGGCCTGCAGCAAATAATCCGGGTCAACCTTCCCGGCGCAGGGCACTTTAATGGGGGTGAAACCCAGGGGCAGGGAAGCGCCATATTGCCTCACTGCGGTTTGATAGGCCTCCCAGGCGGAGTTGCGGCACATAAAGGCCACGATCCGGGGATGCAACCGGGAATCGAGGATGGCCAATTGTGCGGCTACCTGATCATCCGTGAAATTCCGGACCTGGATGGCGTCCTGCGGACATTGGCTGGCGCAGGTGCCGCAGCCCTGACAGGCCAATTCATTGATAATGGCCCGATTGTCCCAGGTGATGGCGCCGTGCGGGCAGAGCCGGTAGCAGGTGAGGCAGAGGACGCATTTACCGCGGTCAATGGCGGCGCGCCCCTGGGGGGCGAGGGCTTTACCCTGGCCCAGAAGCCCGTGAATCTCATGAACCGCGGCACTTATATCGGTGTCGGTTCCTTCCCGATCCATGATGCCCCGGCCCGGTCCGATGACGTAAATACCGCGGCGGCTGGTGGCCACCGGGGTGTGGTGGATATTGCCGGACTGGAGAAACCCTTCGGCGCCCAAGGGCAAGCGCAAGAGTTCGGACAAATCGGGGTTTTCCCCGGCAGCCCGATATTGTTCGTCATAAACCACCAGGTCAACGTTCAGCTCCAGGTTCTCCCGGAGGGTTGGTTCGAAACAGGTTACCTTCAGGCCTTCGCCCATGACGCTGATGGTTGGACATTCGCTCAATTTGAGGAGAAGCAGGCCGGCTTCCTGGCCGGCCCGCAGAGCCCGCTGCAGGCCCGAACCCGCCAGTTTGGCGTCTCCCACCAGCAGGTGGACCCGCTTGCCGGCCGCCAGCAGACTGGAGACCGCCCTCAGGGCCCGATGCAGAGCCAGTGGATGGCTCTCTCCGGCCAGCCCGACCAAAATGGCGATGCTTTCCGGAATAGCCGCTACGGAAGGATTGGTTAGTAACGCCTCCAGACTGCGCTGGGATATCATGCCAGGATGTCCCGGGGCGTGATAACTGGACGGAGCTTCGTGCAGCTCTGGCGCCAGCACCACTGCGCCGACGGACTCGGTCAGACAGGCTTCAGGGTTATCGAGGCGCAGGGTGAAATTGCCGGTGGCGCCGCCGAAATCTTTGAGCCGGGCGGCATGAACCTTCCTGATAAGCTGGTGGTCCTGGACCTCGCGGACCAGCCGGGCCTCGTTCTCCCCATCCTCAAAGGACAAGGGCTTGAGTTCCGGATTGGGATTGGCCAGAATCACCGGGCAGCCTTCCTCCGCCAGTTCCCGGGCGGCCTTCAATGCCGCGTAAGAATCCCCCCAGACCAGAACCTGGCGGCTGACGGAAACGGCCTGTGGGATAATGGGGCTCGCCAGGCTGGCCTGCGAGGCCGCCAGTCGAATAAGTTCCAGGCTTTTGGCGGTCCGGGAGCCCTGGTCCGGCTGATTCAAAGCTACACTCAGGTCCACTTGCAGGAGGTATTCCGGGTTTAAGCCCAGCTCATCCGTTAACAGGCGGGACACCTCAGCCCCCCGATGCTCCGGGTCTTTCGCCGCCAGGACCACGGGCTTTATCTGGTCTGCCTTGAGAAAGCCCCGCACCTGTTCTTCTTGGGCGGCGGCGGGCAGGGCCGGAACCACGGGCAGCACCCGGCAGCCTTGCAGGTCGGCCAGCGCCTGGGTAAAGTCCCGAATATCGAGTCCGGCCGCAACCAACTCCGGACCGTGCATTACCAAAACATTCAGCTCTTTTACAGGATCGGTTAAGTTCATGACCGTGTCTCCAGATATTGGCTCACCTGCCGGACTGACCGGGTTGCCTGAGCGATGCATTCCAGGATATTTTGGGGACCCGCCGCGGTTCCAGCCAGGAAAATGCCCGGGCCTTTGGCCCGGTTGCCGTTCTGGCTGTCCTTAAAGAAGCCATCGGAAGTCAGTTCCAGGTTCAGCATGGCCGCCAGCCGGGCATTGTCCGGCCCCGGAGCAATACCCACAGCCAGGACCAGGAGATCGACCACGCGGGCCCGGGCCCGGCCAGACGCCTCGTCCAGAAACCGCAGCTTCAGACTCCCGTCCGCGGTGGCAGCCAGGTCCCCCGGAAGCGCCCGGATCAACTCGACTTCCTTTCTGGCGGCAGCCTCGAAATTCTCGGGGTCCGGACCGACATTCTGCAGGTCCATATAAAAAGTGGACACCCTGCACTCCGGAAAACGATGGCGGATCAGCCGGGCCAGCCGCAGCCCATAGGCGCAGCAGACCCGGGAGCAATAAGGATGGTCCTGATCCCGGCTGCCCACACATTGGATGAAGGCCAGACGCCTCACCCGCCGGCCGTCGCTGGGTCGGAGCAGCGGCCCCCCATGACGCATCAACTCCTCCAATTCCCGGCCGGTGATAATCGCAGGCGAGCTGCCTTTGGCGTAAACCGCCCGGCAGGCAGGCTGAGCCGGTTGGTAACCGGTGGCAATAACGAGGCTCGAAGCCGTAAGCGGCGTTTCGGTCCCGGTGCGCTTCAAATCTATGGCCTGGGTGGGGCAGATATCCTGGCAGCGGCGGCAGGAGCCGTCTTGAAAATGCAAACAGGCGGCCGGATTCACCGCAAATCGGGGATGGTTCTCGGCGGAGGCGGCAGTCAAAATGGCGCCCTTCGCCGGGCATTCCTCCAGGCAGAGGCTGCAATCGAGGCAGCGGTTGGGGTCCACAACCCGGGGCTGGGACTTCAGGGTCAGGTGCAGCAGATCGTTTTCAGTCCGGCTGTCAACCACCTCCGTATGTGCATAAAAGCTGAGCCCCGGCGTCGCAAACAGGTCTCGCAAACCCTGTTCCACCCGGCAGGCGCCGCATTTCTGGCAGACATCGGTGGCCTTGCAGACAAACCGGGCGGCTTGCCCGCCGAAAAAGGGGCTCTTCTCCACCAGGGCTACGGGAAGGCCCGCCCGGCTCAACTCCAGGGCCGCGGTGATCCCGGCAATGCCGCCGCCCAGGACCACCACCGGATTAACTTTCTCGTTTTTCATGGGAGTTTCCGTTTTTCAGTTTTCGAATTAGTCATTACTGACCTTTGACCCACCCATAAAACCTTAATAAGTCATACCAGACTTTCTTTTTTACTTTGAACCTAGAACTTCGGACTCTCAAACTCCCGCGGTCTCCAGAACCAGGGCCATCAGATCGCCCCGGCCCCGGGCCTTCACATAGACGCCATCCGCCAGTTTTTGCCCTTTAATCTCTTTCAGCAGCCGGCCGGCCAGGGCGGCACCCTTCTTTAAGACTTCTTCCTGATCATCCGCCGCCAGTTGTTTGACCACTTCCGGCGGCAAGGAGTAGACCTTCCGATGCTCACCCCTGGCGGCCTGCTCCACTTCCGCAGGCTTGGGCGCCTTAAGGCAGACCATCAGCTTGAGATCCTGGGAGCCCAGCGCTTGCCGGAACTGACGGAGCTTCTCCAAGTCGAAAACGGGCGCGGTGATAAAAAATTCGGCTCCGGCCTTGAGCTTCTTTTTTGCCTTAAGGAGCTGAGGCCCCGCCGGATCAGCCTCCGGGATGAGGACCGCGCCCAGGCAAAAATTGGGGTTGCCTTCCAGGGCCAGGCCTGCGCTATCGTGGCCCGCCATCAGCCCCCGGGCAATTTGCAGGAGCTGCACCGAGTCGGCGTCATAGACCGGCTTGGCATCGGGATGATCCCCCAGGCTGACGAAATCGCCGCTCAAGGCCAGGATATTTTCCAGGCCCAGGGCGCCGGCGCCCAAAAGATCGCTTTCCAGGGCCAGGCGGTTGCGATCCCGGCAAGTCATGAGAAGCAGAGGCTCGCCGCCGGCCTCTTGGACCAGCCTGGCCGCCGCCAGGGCCGAAAGCTTCATCTTGGCATGTTCGTTGTCCGGAATGCCGTAGGCGGTCACCTTGCCGTTGACCGATTTCACCGGGGCCAGCAACCCCTCCGGGTCAACGCCCTTGGGAGGTTTGAGCTCCATGACGATGGGGAACTGACCGGCTTCCAAAGCTTCCTTGAGCTTACTCATGGACCCCGTATCTCCTCTTATAGCCCGGGTGGATTACTGTACCCGGGGTGACGGCCTTACCATGGGGATGCAGCGGCAGAATCGGCTCGATCTGTTCCAGCCGCCCTTCCCGTTCCAACCTGGCATAAATCTCACACCAGGCGCAGTCCCGCTCGGGGTTGACCTCGCATTTGCCCTGGACATTGCCGCCGCAGGGGCCGTTGAGCAGGCCCTTGGGGCACATGGTCTTCGGGCAGATGCCGCCGGTCACGCCCAGGTAACATTGATGGCAGGCCCGGCAGCGTTCGGTATAAAACCCCGCCGCCTCGTTCACCCCAATGAAGGTGGTATTGAGGGCCGGAAAGACCGGTTTCATTTCCGGCAGCGCCGCCAGAAACTGGACGCCGGCGCCGCAAGCCATGGAGATGACCGCGTCATAACCGGCGGCCGCGTCACTCAAGGGCCGGATAAATTCCAGGTCGCACTGGCGCTCCACCGTGATCTCACCGATCTTTGGATGCCCGCCATTCAATCCCCGGGCGAGCTTCAGTTGCGAGGCCAACAGCCCCACTTCTTTTTCGCCGCCCGCCAGGCAGACCGCCACACAGGTGCCGCATCCGGCGATGAGGACCTTTTCAAAAGGCGCCACCGCCGCCCGGATTTCCGCAAATGGTTTCCGCTCCGCGATAATCATCTTTGCACCATCGCCTCAGGTTCTTCCGGGATCACCGCCCCCGGCACCCAGCCTGGATGCAGGGGATTGGGCCCCAGAGCCATAACTTTTTCCGTCATTTCCTTCACCGCCGCCACAAACTTGGGAGCGTCACTGGCGGCAATCTCGTACATGGCCAGGCGCTCCGCCCCCAGGCCGCATTCTTTAAGCAATTGCTGCGTGTACTCCACCCGTTCCCGCGCTCTGAGATTTCCTTCCAGGAAATGGCAGCTGCCGGCCTCTCACCCGCCCACAAAGATGGCGTCGGCGCCGGCCTCAAAGCCCTTCAGGATGTGGATGATGTCAATCCGGCCAGTGCACAGGTATTTGACGACGCGCACGCTGGCCGGATACTGCATCCGGGCCGATCCCGCCATATCCGCAGCCGTGTAAGTGCAGTAGGTGCAGACAAAGGCCAGTATCTTGGGATTGAAGTTCATCTTAACTTCCTCCGGCTGCTTCCAGTTGATCGTCTAAATCGTGCGTGGTCCAGGGCGAACTGATGGCGCCGATCTTGGCAATAAATTGTTCGTCCAGATTGTGTTTCACTGCGATGGCCTTCCGGGGGCAGGCGCTGGCACAGTTGCCGCAGCCCTGGCAGGACGCCGGGTCAATGAAGGCGACGCCTTCGCTTTCATCCATCCGGGGGACCCCAAAGGGGCAGGTGCGCACGCAGGTCAGGCAGGCCACGCACTTTAAGGGGTCCACCTGGGCTATGGACCCGGCCACATACATTTCCTGCTGGGACAGCACTCCCAGGGCCCGCGCTGCCGCGCCCTTGGCCTGGGCAAGGCTTTCGTCCAGGAACTTGGGGCCGTGCGCCAGGCCGCACAGGAAGATGCCGCTCGAGGCAAAATCCAGGGGCCGCAATTTCAGATGGGCCTCCATGAAGAAGCCGTCGGCATCAAAGGGCAGCTTGAAGACCTTGGCGATTTCTTTGCTCACCGGGTGAGGCCGGATGGCCGCCGACAGGACCAGGAAATCGGCCTTCAGCGTTAGCTCGGCTTGCAGCGACTGGTCAAATACCTGGATTTCCAGACCCTGCCCGGCCGCCTTCACCTCGGGTTTGCGCTCCGGCTCGAAGCGCACGAACACTACCCCCAGATCCCGGGCCTTCTTGTAGTAAATCTCTTTCAGGCCATAGGTGCGGATATCCCGGTAGAGGACGAAGACCTGGGCAGCTGGATTGATTTCTTTAATGGTAATGGCGTTTTTGATAGCGTCGCCGCAGCAGGTGCGGCTGCAATATTGGTGTTCCGGCGAACGTGACCCGACGCATTGGATCATTGCCACTGTCGGAACGCCGCTCAGGGCTGCGGGGTCGTCCCCGAGCAGATTCTCCATCTCCGTTTGGGTCAGGACCCTGGAATCCTGGCAATAAAGGTATTCCTCCGGCTCATACTCTTCACCGCCGGTGGCCATCACCACGGCGCCGTATTCAATTTCGCGGCGAAAGCCGGCTGACTCCAGCGTGCTGCGGAATTTGCCGATATGTCCGGAAACGTCCAGAATATGGGTGTTGGGCAGCCATTCGATCTTGGGATGGTCTTCAACCCGGCGCACCAGTTCTTTCAGATAGGGCTGAATTTCATGGCCTTCCAGGGTGCGGCGCATTCCCCGGGCCAGGCTGGCGGCCAGGGGTTCGCCGGGTTCCGTCAGATAAACCTGATAGCCGCCGTCGGCGATGGTCAGGGCTGCGGTCAACCCCGCCAGACCGCCGCCCACCACCAGGGCCTGCTGACTCACCGGGAAGAGCAGGTCGCCCAAAGGCTCCAGGATCGCGGCCCGGGCTGCGGCCATCCTCACCAGCTCTTTGGCCTTGGCGGTGGCCGCATCCGGCGCCCCCTGGTGCACCCAGGAGTCCTGGTCTCGAATGTTGGCCATCTCGAACAGGTACTTGTTCAAGCCGGCCTTGCGCAGGTTTTCCTGGAACAGGGGTTCGTGCGTCCGGGGGCTGCACGAAGCAACCACCACCCGGTTGAGATTCTCGGTTTCGATCACCTGGCGCATCTTATCCAGGGAGTCCGTGGCGCAGGTGAAGGTGTAGTGATCGGTGTAAACCACTCCGGGAAGCGTCCGGGCGTAATCGGCCACCGCGGCCACGTCCACCACCCCGGCGATATTGATGCCGCAATGGCAGATAAAGATGCCGATCCGGGGCGCCTCGCCACTAATTTCCTTTTCCGGGGGATATTCTTCCTTGGTGACCAGGGTGCCCCGGGCTTCGGCCAGCAAGGAGGCCGCGGCGCCGGCCGCACCAGAGGCCTGGCCCACGGTCTCCGGGATGTCTTTGGGAGACTGGAAGACTCCGCAGGTGAAGATCCCCGGCCGGGAGGTGGACACCAGTTCCAGGGGCGGACCCACCGCAAAGCCATAGCGGTCCGTGGCGATGGCGCAGTTGGCCGCCAGTTGTTTGGTCGCCGGATGAGGATTCAGGCCCACCGACAGCACCACCATCTCAAAGATTTCGGTTTGCACCTGGCCGGCCTCGTCCACGTAACTCAGTTCCAGATCCTGGGAGCCGGGGTCCTGGGCCACCCGGGAGATCATCGCCCGGACATAGCGCACCCCGTGATCATTCCTGGCCCGCTCGCAGTAGCGGTCGAACCCCTTCCCCTGGGCCCGCAGGTCGATGTAGAAGATGGTGGGTTCGATGTTGTGGTCGTGCTCCCGGGCAATGATGGCCTGCTTGGTGGCATACATGCAGCAGACGTAGGAGCAGTATTCCCGGCCGCAGGAGGCGTCCCGCGAGCCCACGCACTGGATCCAGGCTACCTTGCGCGGCGCGGCCCCGTCGCCGGGCCGCTGGACATGGCCGCCAAAAGGCCCGGTGGCGGAGAGGATGCGCTCGAACTGCAGCGAAGTTACGACATTGGGGTAGCGGCCGTAGCCGTATTCCGGCTTCTGCCCGGCGTCGAAGGGCCGGAAGCCCGGGGCCAGGATCATGGCCCCCACTTCGAGCTGCCGGGTGCCGGGCGGCATCTGGTGATCAATGGCGCCGGCCTGGCAGGCCGCGACACACTGCAGGCATTCGGAGCAGCCGCCGCAATTGAGGCAACGCTCAGCCTCGGCCATCGCCTCGGATTCGGAGAAGCCCAGATTGATTTCTTTAAAACCACTGGTCCAGGCGGCTTGAGGCAACTCGGGCATTTCAGCCCGGCGCTTTTTGGCGGTGCCGGCGGGTATCGGGGTCCAGTTGCCCTCTTCCTTGGGGATGGGCCGCAGGGGCTTCTCCCGGCCGGCCTTCAGGTCCTGACCATTTAGGTAGCGGTCGATGGAGATGGCTGCTTCCCGGCCCGCGGCCACCGCAGCAATGGCGATGTAAGGGCCGGAGACCACGTCGCCACCGGCAAAGACCCCTTCCCGGCTGGTGGCCAGGGTTTCCGGGTCCGCTTCGATCAGACCCCGGGGGGTAAGTTTGATGCCGTCGGCTTCGGTGATAAATTTGAGGTTGGTTCTCTGGCCGATGGCCAGGATGACGATATCGCTGTCCCTGGTGCTGGTCTTTTCGTCTAGATAAGTGGGGGCAAAGCGGCCTTGTTCATCAAAGACCCGCTCCACGGCTCGAAGTTCAACCCCGGTGCATTTACCCTCCCGCGCCAGGACCTGCTTGACGCCCCAGCGATGCACAATCTGAACGCCTTCTTGCTCCGCCTCCGCCACTTCCCAGGGCGAGGCCGGCATCTCTTCCCGGGTTTCCAGCGCAATCAAGGTGACTTCGCCGCCCTGGCGCCGGGCGGTGCGGGCCACGTCCATGGCCACGTTGCCGCCGCCGATAACCGTCACCTTAAGGCCGGCAAAATCGAACTCGTTCCCGGAGGCCGTGTCTTTCAGATACTCGACCCCCCAGAGGACCCCGTCGGCCTCGGCGCCCGGCACCGGCAGGCGGATGGAATCCTGCGCCCCGACCCCCAGATAGACGGCCCGGAAACCCTGCTGGGTGAGCAGGTCATCAATGGTGCGGCCCGGGCCGCCGATGGGGGAGTTATAGTTGATCTCCACCCCCAGGCGCTGGATATAGTCCACTTCCCGTTGCAGGACCTCCTTAGGCAGGCGGTATTCGGGAATGCCGTAGCGCAGCCAGCCCCCGGCCGCGGCGGAGGCTTCGAAGATCACCGCTTTATAGCCCTGGCAGGCCAGATGATAGGCGCAACTTAGCCCGCTTGGTCCGGCCCCAATGATGGCTACGGCCTCGGGCCGCTTGCTCACTTCGGGCGCCGGCAGCTCGGTCCAATCCACCGCGTCGGCCACAAAGCGTTTCAGCGAGCAAATAGCCACAGGCTCGTCCACTTCCTGACGGCGGCAGTCGGTTTCGCAGGGATGAGGGCAAATGCGGCCGATGGTGCCGGGGAGCGGCAGCCGGTCCATGATCAGCGACAGGGCCTCGGGAAATTTCCCCGCCTTGACGAGCTGCACGTAGCCCTGGGCGGTCAGGTTCGCTGGACAGGCCCGCACACAGGGGGCCCGATCGAGCTTCTTGATGGCGAAGGTGGCCGGAATCGCCTGGGGGAAGTGCCGGAAAGCAGCGTGGCGTTTCCCCAAATTTTCATCGAAGGCCGAAGGCAGCTCAACCGGGCAGGCTTCGGAACAGGCGCCACAGGCGTTGCACTTGGAGCGGTCGATGTAGCGGGGCTCCTGGCGCAGGGTGACGGTAAAATGCCCCGCCTCGCCCGCAACCGCAGCGACCTCCGACTGGGTGACAATCTCGATGTCCGGGTGCCTGGCCACCTCGATGAGCTTCGGGGAGATCAGACAGGTGGAGCAGTCGTTGGTGGGGAAAGTCTTGTCCAACTGGGCCATGACCCCGCCGATGGAGATGTCCTTCTCTACCAGGTAGACCTTAAACCCCGCATTAGCTGCGTCCAGAGCGGCCTGCATACCGGCGATACCGCCCCCTATGACACTGATGGCGCCAACTTTGGTGTGGTCGGTAGGCATCACAACAATCCTTTATTCTTCAGTAACGGCCTGGGGTCCACCAGATGGCGGGCCAGCCATTTATCCGCCTCGGGATGCCCCAGGGCCAGGCCGATCAGCTCGGTAAAATAGAACACCGGCAGGTAATAATTCTTGCCGGACTTCTTCGAGATGCGCCCCTGGCTCATATCCAGGTTGGCCTGGCACATCTGGCAGGCGACCACGAAACATTCCGCCCCGGCGGCTAAAGCGCGCTCATAGAGACGGCCTGCCAGGGTATCGATCAGATCCGGCCGGGACATGGCCAGGCCGGCGCCGCAGCAATCGGTCTTGTAGGACCAGTCCAGGGGTTCGGCCTGCAGCACCTGGAGCAGGCGCTCCAGCTCTTGGGGATTCTCAAAATCCGCCTTATCGGTAATCGCCGGGGGGCGGGAGGCCAGGCAGCCGTAATAGCCGATGGCCTTCAGCCCGGATAAAGGCCGCACCGCCTTTTTCTCCAGAGTAGCCAGAAATGATTTTTGGGTGAGGAAATCCAGCAAGTCCCAAATCTTAATGCCATTGCCGGAATTGTTACCCAGGCGCTGCTGCTCCTTTTCGGCCGCCTTGAGGCGGTTGAAACAGAGGGCGCACGGCACCACCAGGTCGCGCCCTTGCTCTTGGGCCAGGGCCAGGTTGCGGGCCGGGAGCTCGATCGAGAGTTGATGATTGAGGCTGTGCGCCGCGCTGGCGCCGCAGCAGTTCCAATCTGTGAGTTCCGCCAACTCCAGGTCCAGCAGAGGAGAGACGCCCGCGATGGAGGCGGCGTAATCCGCTGCAGTGCCTTCCAGAGAACAGCCGGGATAATAGGATACCTTCATGAGTGCTTAAGCCCCCGCCCGCCGAAAGATTTCGTTGATCTCATTCCGCCCCTTGAGAGGCTTTGGTCCGGCCGGGCGCAAACGGCCGCGTCTCATCATGGCCCAGCCCAGCTTCATATTTTCCAGGAGTTCACCGATTCGGGGCCGCCGCCAGAGTTTATAGAGGGTGAAGCGGCGCATCAGCGCTACCTCGGGCAGGCGTCCCCCCGCCCGCCGGAGACTGTCCAGGAAGAACCTCTGGAAGGCTGCCACTTCCGGTTGATCGATGGCCTTTCCCTGCCGGAGTGATTCCTCCTTGAGCCAGTCCATGACCCCGGCAATGTCGATGCCGTTGGGGCAGCGGGTAGTGCAGGTGACGCAACTGGCGCAGACCCAGATGGTCCGGCAGCCCAGAAGCGTTTCCGTCTGGCCCATGAGGGCCAGGCGAATAACCCGGTCCGGCAGCAGATCCATGGCAAAGGACAGGGGACAGCCGGCGGAACACTTCTTACACTGAAAACAGGCTGACACCGGGTTGGCGGCTTCCTTGGCCAGGCGCTCCGCTAATGTAAAGGAAGGAATAAGCGGTTGATCGACGTTGGTTTCCATCAAGATGAGCTCCTGCTTCAGATTCTCGATAATTTTCTTAATAAAGTGGCAGCCTCTTCGGCGCCCCAGGAGATCACGGTTATTTTGCAAGGCTTGTCGTTACCATTTAAAGCAAAGGATATGCCAATCGCTTAAGTACTTATTTTTTCAGGTAAATGTTTATATATGGGGAATATCCTGAATCCCCTGATAGCTGTGGGAAAATACTACAAAGAGTTATATGTGGCTATTTAACCTATGGCTATTATTGAATAAATTACGATGTTGGAAAATTGGACAAATTCAGAAAAATTAATGCTCATAGAGGGTCAGTCACGGGAGCGGGTAATCAAAGCCTCGGGGTTGTACGGGGTTTATGAAAAAACCATCGACCGGGAGTCCGCCTACGAGATTCTTAAGGCCAAAGCCGGAGCAGTGGAGGCTGAGGAGGCTGATCGAGCCGCCAAGGGACGCCAGCCGCCGTCCGCTATGGAGCAGGCAGGCAAAATTCTGGGGGATATGGCCAGGAGCGCGGCCCGCTCCATGGGGACCCAGATAGGCCGGCAAATCATGCGGGGGGTGCTGGGATCCATCTTCGGCAAGAAGGCCAGGTAGGGGACTGATTAATAACCGATTAATTGCCTGTTAGTCGCTATTGAGCCGCCGGCCTCTGGTGAAGCCAACCAGGCTGAGGTTGAGTGCAAGGCGTGAGAAGCTGAATGGCGTCCGGCAGGCAATTCCTGGTCTCACAGATGGCATCGAACAACCCCTCCGCCGGCAACTGCCGCCGGGCCGTCTCGACCATGATGCCGCCGAGGACGACGCCGGGCGCGCCATGGCCATGGAAGGACTCAACCAATTGCAGGAATTCATCAAAAGAATGGGCACCAATATTCATGAGCTTCACATGTCAATTTTGGGAAGAATCTTCCGCAAAGGAGAGAGAAGGCAGGGGATCCAACAACAGGGGTAAACCTGTCCCTGGGTCTACCCTGCCCCGAGTAACCATGGTCATTAGAGTTTTTCCAGCCGCACGGCGCAGGCCTTGTATTCCGCGGTTTGCGAGACCGGGTCGAATACCGCGTTGGTGAGCCAGTTGGCGCAGGCCTCCCGGAAATGGAAGGCCATCCATACCATGCCTTCCGGCACTTCCTGGGTAACCTTGGCTTTGACCTTGACTTCCCCGCGCCGGGACCTGACTTTGATGGTTTCGCCGGGCTCTATACCCAATCTGGCCGCATCCTGGAGGGAGATGTCGGCGGTTTCCTCGCCCAGGATGTCGTCCAGACCCGGACAGCGGCCCGTCTGGGTGCGGCTGTGGTATTGATAGAGCCGCCGGCCGGTGCTGAGCACCAGGGGATATTCCTCATCCGGCACCTCCGCCGGCGGGGTCCAATCCACCGCGGCGAAGCGGCCCTGGCCACAGGTAAAGCAGCCATCTTTATGCAGGGTGCAGGTGCCCGGGTGATCGCAATCGGGCACCGGCCATTGCAGGCCGTCGCCCTCGATGCGGTGGTACTTGACCCCAACGAGGGACGGCGCCAAATGAGAGACTTCATAATCCCAGATGTCCTGGGCGCTGTTGGAGGCCCAGTCCTGGCCCAGGCGCCTGGCCAGCTCCTTGAAGATCCACCAGTTGGGCTTGGCCTGCCCCGGCGGCTGGGAGACCTTGCG
>JAMCQY010000048.1 GCA_023381945.1 Deltaproteobacteria bacterium | reverse complement strand
TGTTATAAACTCCTGGCTTTTATCTCCTTAAAAATGGAATTGAAGTGGAAGGGCAACCCCATTGGCAGAGGACGCCTGGCCTTGCCATTCCTTAAAAATTTCACACAAGAAAGTTGACACTACCGCTGAAGCCTGCGGCTACATTTTGCAAGAGGCTCCCAAGGAAGGTGAATTCTTGAATAATGAGAAAAACGTTGCAGCTTCGCAAGGAGTAAGACATGAGCCGTTTACTGCAACTCGCCATTAATTCCGAAGGTTTTATTTTCGACCCTAATTCAGGGGGATGTTTCAGCGTCAACCCCACCGGATTGTTGATTCTCAAAGCTTTGCAGGAACAAAAACCGGTGGCGGCGATCGCCCGGGAAATGGTGGAGCGGTTTGATGAGGTCCCGGAGGTCATCGAAAAAGACATCCTGGATTTCATGGCCCTCCTGCGCATCTATCAGCTGTTATAACGAGGCGACTGTGAAAGAGCTTATTGTGGGTGTATCGGGGATCAACGCCATGGAAAATCCCGGGCCGGGAGTGGGTGTGGCCAGGTCCCTGAAAGCTGATTCGGAATTGCCGATCAAGATCGTCGGCCTGGCTTATGACGCCCTCGAACCGGGCAATTACCTGGATTGGCTGATTGATAAGGTCTTTATCATGCCCTATCCTTCCTCGGGCCATGATGCCTATTTCGAGAGGCTGAATTATATCAAACAGAGCTTTGGATTGGATTTCATTATCCCGAATCTAGATGCTGAACTGCCGCTGTATACGAATTATGCCTCGGAGATCGAAGAGTTGGGCATCAAAACCTTCGTCCCGAATCGGGAGCAGTACCGGCTGCGGAGCAAAGACCGGCTGCCGGAAGTGGCGGAAAGAATCAACCTGGCTATCCCCCAAACCCTGGTGGTCAATTCTGGCGAAGCATTAAGCCAGGCTATCGAGGAAATCGGGCTGCCGATTATGGTGAAAGGGGCCTTTTATCAGGCCTACCGCGCCTACTCCGCCCGGGAGGCGGAGGAGCATTTCCAAAAACTCGTCGACGAATGGGGGTATCCCGTCATTCTCCAAAAGGTGGTGTCCGGTGAGGAAATGAACGTGGTGGGGGTTGGCGACGGCGCCGGCGGTAATGTCGGGCAGGTGGGCATCAAAAAGACTTCGGTGACCTCTCTGGGCAAAATCTGGACCGGGATCACGGTCAAGAATGAGTTGATGCTCAAGGCCTCGGAGAATTTTGTCCGTGAGTACCGCTGGCCAGGACCTTTTGAGCTTGAATGCATCGTGGACGGCGACACCGTTTATCTCATTGAAATTAACCCGCGCTTTCCCGCCTGGACATACTTTGCCACCGGAGTGGGCCTAAACCTGCCGGCTGCCCTGGTCAGACTCGCTTTCGGTTTGCCCCTGACGCCGATCTGCCCCTACGAAGCAGGGGAGCTATTCATACGCTACACCTATGAAATCGTTACCCACATGAACAAACTACAAGACCTGCTTACCAAAGGAGAAACCCCGTATGCGGGAGAAGTATGAAAAACCCGTGATCGTTAAAAACCAAAGCGGCATAATGAATAAGTACGGCGGTAGTCCCCACTATGCCCGAAAAATCCGGAGCGACATCGAGGGGGTAAAGATTGCGGACCTCGTGGCCGCCTATGGTTCGCCTCTCTTTGTTTTTTCCGAAGTAGCCTTGCGTCATCGTTACCGGACCATCCACCAGGCCTTCTCCACCCGTTATCCCAATGTCACTTTTGCCTGGTCCTACAAAACCAATCATCTGCAGGCCGTCTGCGCGGTTTTGCACCAGGAGGGGGCCATCGCCGAGGTGGTTTCGGGCATGGAATATGACAAGGCTCGCAACCTGGGCATTCCCGGGAACAAGATTATTTTTAATGGTCCCCATAAATCCGCCGGGGCCATGGAAAAAGCCATCCTGGAAGAGGCCATGATCCATATCGATCATCTGGATGAGCTCTATGAGTTGGAGCAAATCGCAGATCGCTTGGGACGTACCTGCAAGGTCGGATTGCGGGTCAATATGGACACGGGCATTTATCCCCAATGGTCGCGTTTCGGCCTGAACCTGGAATCCGGCCAGGCCATGGATGCGGTGAACCGCATGGCCCAGCGCGGCAGATTAAAATTGAACGGCCTCCACTGTCATATGGGCACTTACATCTTAGCGCCGGAAGCCTATGAACTGGAAGTGAAGAAACTTATCGAGTTTGCCTATGCCATTGAAAGCCAACTGAACTGGCCCATCGAATATTTGGACCTGGGCGGGGGATTCCCCTCCCGGAGCAGGCTCAAGACCACCTATCACGCTCCGGAACTGGTAGTGCCGTCCATTGACGAATATGCCGACAAGATCACCACAGCACTCTACAAGTACCTGCGCCCGGGACATTTTCCCCGCTTGTTGCTGGAATCGGGGCGAGCCATTGTGGATGAAACCGGCTACCTGATTACCAGCATTGTGGCCTCGAAACGGCTGCCTGACGGGCGCAAGGCTTACATAGCCGATGCCGGGATCAACCTGCTCTATACTTCCTTCTGGTATAAGTTCGGATTGGAAATCGATCGACTGGTGCCGGGAATCAGCGAACCGTCGGTGATCTACGGCCCTTTGTGCATGAATATCGACGTCATTAACGACGGCGTCATGCTGCCCCCATTGGAAAAAGGCACACGACTGGTTCTGTCTCCGGTGGGTGCTTATAATGTTACCCAGTGGCTGCAGTTCATCGAATATCGTCCCGTGGTGGTGCTCGTGGGCGAAAAGGGCCGGGTTGATGTCATCCGTGAGGCCGAAGACCTGTCGGATATCTTAGGAAGGGAACGCCTGCCGGAACGCCTGACCCATCTAACTGCCGGTGATAGCCCCGCTGAGGCGGCCCCTGATAAATTAGCTGCAAGTTAAGAACTGGGAATACTATGAAAAGCTTTCATGCCGCTCTAAAAGCTTCGCGGACTTATGGAAAAATGACCCCGGCTTCGGGGTCACTGCTATCCCGGCTTTGGCAGGCAATGGGGACACCTTTGCACTTCCGGCAGGGCATTAATGGGCCCAAGCGGTACCTGGACTCCATTTTCCATGGTTATGCCGGAATATTCTTTCTGAGAAGTCACTGGGTCGGTGTCCTTCTATTCGCAGTCAGCCTATTCAAGCCCAACATTGGGCTGGCCGGCGTGATCGCCATAGTCGCCACCCGGGCCTTCGGCCGGCTGATCAATGTAGACCGGGCCTTTTGGCAAAATGACTGCTACACCTACAACCCGCTCCTGGTGGGGCTGGCCATCGGTTTTTTATTCAAGTTGACCCCGCTGACCATCTCTTTTCTCGTCATCAGCGCCCTTTTGACGTTCATCCTCACCACCGTCATGTTCAGCATTTCCTCCTACTACCTGAAACTTCCCATTCTCAGTTTGCCTTTTGTTTTTGCCACGTGGCTGGCTTATTTCGCCTCGCCGGCCTACCCCCATCTCCCGTGGATCGGTTTCACCGCGCCACCGGTTTCCTGGCTGGAGGCGTATCTTCCCTTCTGGCTCTCGGGGTACTGCAAAGCGCTGGGGGCAATCTTTTTTCTCCCTGAAGTGGCCCCAGGCCTCCTGCTCGCGCTGGTCATTTTGGGGGCCTCGCGCATCTTGTTTCTATTGTCCATCGCGGGCTACTTAACCGGTTCGCTGGTTACGGCCTGGCTGGTGGGATCGTTGGCGCCAGCCTTCTCCAACATCAATAACTTTAACTTTATCCTGATTGCCATAGCCGTGGGGGGCATCTTCCTTATCCCTTCCCTCCAAAGCCTCGTGCTGGCAATGTTGGCCGTGGCCACGTCCACCGTCGTTCTGAATGCCACCCAGGTTTTCTGCGGGCTCTATAAGATTCCTGTCCTTACCCTGCCCTTTAACCTGGTCACCCTTTCATTCCTCTATGTGCTGGGTCTGCTTAAATACCCCCAGGTGGCCAAGCTGATAAAGAGCAGCCCCGAAGAGACCCTGGACTTCTATCTGGCCAACCGCCAGCGGTTTCGGTGGTCTCAACGCACCCTGGCGCTCCCGTTTTCAGGGAAATGGACGGTCTGGCAGGGCTTTGAAGGCGATTGGACCCATCAGGATAAGTGGAAGTATGCCTATGATTTTATCATCACCGATGCCCAGGGCCGCAGTTATAGGGATGCCGGTAAGAAACTGACCGATTACTATTCCTTCGGAAAGCCCGTATTGTCGCCGGTAAGCGGCAAGGTGCATAAATTGGTCAACAGCCTGCCGGATAATCCCATCGGCCAGATTGATAAAATCAACAACTGGGGCAACCATCTCATCATTCGGGACGAACGCGGCTTTTTCGTCGAGATCTCCCATTTTGCCGAAGGCTCCATTAAAGTCAAAGAAGGAGACCAATTAGAGCGGGGCGCTTTCCTGGGTTTATGCGGCAATTCCGGCTACTCCCCCCAGCCCCACATTCATATTCAGGTTCAGGAATGCGGCCTGCTGGGGTCTGTTACCTTGCCGTTCAGCTTCGTAAACTACACCGAGAATAACCATTACCATTCCAACGGCTCCCCGGAAGTGGATGCCCAGGTGGAATCTCTGCTTGGAGAGAGAAATATCAAGGATCAAACCACCTTTAAAGTCGGGGAGGTCTATCAATACGAAGTCTGGCAAGACGGCCGCAAAATTGACGAGTTGAGCCTGATCGTCAAGATGGCCCTGGATGGCACCTATTACTTCGAGTCCGGTAAGGGCAAGCTTTATTTTGGTAAGTCTGACGAGACGTTTTACTTCTACAGTGTGGAAGGCAAGGATCCGTATCTTGAAACCATTCTGCTGGCCTTGCCGCGTTTTCCCCTGGCCTTCCGGCCCCAGCTCCTATGGTGCGATTACCTTCCTGTCGGTCTGGTCACCTCAGGTCTAACCAAGGCTGCGGCGCAATTCGTCAGCCTGCTGTCTCCGAAATTGCTGCAAAACCAGATCGAGTTGTCCTGCGTCAGTCAAGATAAATTTGCCGGCACGGTGCGAGTCCCGGCGCTGAAGTTGGAAAAAAAGATTTCGGTGGACTGGGACGACCATGTAGGTTTCAGGACCCTCACCGTTGACGGCCTGGAACTTCGGCGGCCGGCTGGGAGCGGACTTGCGAAAGAGTCTATGGGTGACATCGTTAAACTAAAGGTTATGACGGGAAAATCATGAATATTCTGAGGAAATTGAGAAAGCCGCGGGTGAAAACATTCCATTTCCCCGCGCCAGTGGTGGACTCATTAAAATCTAAAGGACAACCTTAACGTATCCGAGAGGTCTCTATGATGCGCCATTCTTTCATTAGCGGCATCCTTGCCATGTTGTTGCTGTCAGGCTGCGCGACTGTTCAATCGACTGTTCGTTCGAATCAGGAATATGTCGAAGGAGAGCGGCTGTATAAATCCCAGCACTATGCCGAGGCCCAAACCCATGCCCTCAAGGCCTACAACGAGGACCCCACTAACCCGTTATATCAGTCCCTACTGGGATGGGTTTACCTGAAACAGGGAAACCTCACCGAGGCCAGGCGTCTATTTACCGATATGTACAACCATGATCAGGGCAGCCTTCCGGCCTTTGTGGGGTTGGCCTGGGTGGAATATTCCAGCGGACAAATGGGCCAGTCGGAGATATGGTTCCAGAAGGAACTGGCCAGTGCCAAAGATCACGTCGGGGATAAGCAAAACTTCGCCTATTATTCCCCTAATGATCAGGATTTCATCACCTCCTGCCTATCGGATGCCAACTATGGATTGGGACTCATCGCCCTGGCCAGACATGATTATTCCGGGGCCCGGGCCTATCTGTCGGAGGCCCTGAAATACCCCAATAGTTTCATCGGCCACGAACCCATACGGGCTGCTCTGGAAGAAAGCCAGGGGATAAGACGCCGGCCGGAATTCGCCTATAACCTCAAGCAGGGCAAGCCCTCAAAGGCTTCCCTGGAGAAGTTAATCAAGACCGACCCTTACTCTGCCGACACTCCTCAGGTCGCGCAGCTCATAGCAAAAAACCAGGAATGGCAACCCCTGCAGAAGGAATTTGCCCGAGCCTATTTCGAGTTGGGAGACTTCAAACGGGCTCAGGAAAAACTGCAGGCTTACCTCCGGCACGCCCCCAGGGATGATGAGGCTCGCACCATGGACGCCTGGTGCGACATGTATATGGGTCGCCTGCCCTTGGCGCTCAGCAAGTTCAACACCCTTACCCGGAGAAAGAAATCGAATATGCAGGCGGTATTGGGTCGCGGGGTCACAGAGCTCTATATGGGGAAGCTCGACCAGGCCGACGCAGACTTTAAGCAGGTACAGGCCAGGGAACCGAACAATGTCCGGGCCAGGGTGGCCCGGGGGGCGGTGGCGTATTTGCGGGGAGACATGCCCCAGGCCATCAAAATCTATAACGCTAATCTCCCGTACCTGCCGAAAAAGGAACCCTACTTTTCATGGTCCAGTCACGCCTTGAATAACCTGGGTTGGGCCTATATCCGCACCGGTCGGTATCAAGAGGCCTTGCAAACCTTCCAACGCCTGAAGGATCATCATACCCGCCCCATTTATCCTCAGGCGTATGATGGTATGGGATGGACCTACTTGTATATGGGCAAGAACGAAGAGGCTAAACAGGCGTTTCAGCAATCCTTGCAGTTGGCGCCGGACGATGTGGTAGCCAAAAACGGGCTGGCCAAACTTGCCACAGCCCAAAAATGACCGGTGGCACTTTGGTTCCATTGGTGGAAGATTGCTTTTATAGCGTTTGCCAAAAGTTTTTTCCGATAATCCGATGGATTGTAGGGGCGGACCCATGTGTCCGCCCGCAGGAGGGCGCACACGCGGGTGCGCCCCTACAAGAAATTATTTTTGGCAATCGCTATAACTTAGCCTTCTGCGCTCTCACTGCCGATGTCGTATTCGGCAAGTTTATTTAAGAGGGTGCGCCGGGAGATGCCAAGTTGCCGGGCAGCCTTTGACTTGTTGCCCTGGGTCTCCTCCAGGGTCTTAAGGATAAGTTGCTTTTCCATCTCCCGCATGGACAAGCCCGCCTTGATGGCCATTTCGCCCGTAGCCCCCTCGGTTTCCAGGCTGTGCAGGGTTAGTGGCAGGTCCTGCAGGCGGAGATACTCCCGGGGACACATGATAACCGCCCGCTCCACGGCGTTTTCCAGTTCGCGCACATTGCCCGGCCACTGGTACCGTTGAAAGGCGTCGAGGACAGCGGGTTCAAGACCCTTGATGGTGCGGCGGTTTTTTTCCGCATAAACCTTCAGGAAATATTCGGCCAAAAGGGGTATATCCTCCCGGCGCTCCCTTAGCGGCGGTATGGTTAGAGATACAACATTCAGCCGGTAGTAGAGGTCCTCGCGAAAACGGCCTGACTGGACTTCCTGGAGAAGGTCCTTGTTAGTGGCGGCAATCACCCGGACATCCACCTTGATAGTGCGGGTGGCGCCCACCGGTTCAAACTCCTTCTCTTGCAGGACCCGCAGCATTTTGGCTTGAGTGTTGAAGCTCATGTCGCCGATTTCGTCCAAAAAGATGGTCCCGCCGTCGGCCTGCTGAAAACGGCCTTCTTTGCGGCTCACCGCGCCGGTGAAGGCGCCGCGCTCATGGCCGAAAAGCTCGCTTTCCAGCAGATTTTCCTGCAAGGCGGCACAGTTGAGCTTAACCAGCGGCTGCTGCCGGCGCGGACTGTTCTGGTGTATGGCATTGGCTACCAATTCTTTGCCCGTGCCCGATTCGCCCAGGATGAGCACCGTGGCCTCAGTAGGCGCCACCAGGGCCAGGGTCTCGAAGGTCTCCAGCATCGCCGGGCTGCGCCCGATGATGCGGGAAAAATCGAACTGGGCGTCCAACCTTGCCTGCTGCAATAGACTTCCCTGCTCCAACTCATGGAGACGGAGAATCTTGTGTATCTTTAGAGTAAGTTCTTCCATGTCCAGGGGCTTGGCCACAAAATCCTGAGCCCCGGCCTTGATGGCCTCCACCGCCGACTCGATGGTGCCGTAAGCCGTCATCATAATGATGGGCAAGGCTTCGGAAATGCTCCTGATTTCCCGCAGGACCTCCAGGCCGTCCATGCCGGGCATCTTGAGATCGAGCAAGACCAGGTCGAAGGCTTGGTTCCGGACGGCGGCTACGCTCTGCAGACCATCGGCAGCTTCCTTCACTTCGAAACCTTCGTCCTCGAGATAAGCACGCAGCATCTGGCGATGCCCGGCTTCGTCGTCAACTATGAGAAGATGTTTGCTATCCATAATTAGTGGAACAGGTGGCGCCTTGGGTTCTAAAATATCTCGGAAAGGACACCCAAACCGAGGTTGGAAACCGGATCCTTCCAATATTATAACCGTGCTTGAATCGAAGAGCACTAGCTCAGTGTCTCGGATATCCCTTCGATTTCTTTTGAAGGGGCGGACCCGGGTGTCCGCCCATAGGACCTGCACGAAAGGGTCCCAGGGTTAAAAGCAGCAATTGGCGAAAGCAGACCCTCGGCGGTTCGACCCAGTGCCGGGGATCACCGCCGCCGGTACGCCCTTCCACGGTGGCGGCGGCGCCGCTTTTATGGTATAAAAAAACATATACCCCGGTATGAAAGGAGAACTTGAGGGGTTCTTCGGCCTGTTCGGCATGAAGGAGAACAGGGAGGCTGAGAAGGCTAGATGCAAGGAACAACCCCAGAAGTCGGGGCATGGTCACCCTCCCGTTAAATATTCGAGGATTTCTTAACTTCGGCATCCGGTCGCGAATATAACTTCCACTCACCTCCGCAGTTAAGTTTTGGCAACCCTCATCAGCATTAATTGCACGCTCGTTTTAGAAAAATATCAAAACTTAGGATAATTCAAAGCGAATGTCAAACCCTTTACGCCATGTGGCAGCCGCTATTGTAAGCGCGGTATTGATCTTGGGCGGCGCCCTGGGCTACATGACTTACAGTAACTTCCACCGCGAAGCCGAGCTGGCCGAAACGCTCATGTTTGATAAGGGCATCACTATAATCCGGTCTTTGGAAGTAGCCTCGCTTTGCGCCGGATGTCTGGAAACGATCAGTTGGCATTGCGACTTCCAGAAAAAAGTGGTTGCTCTCACCAGGGAAAATGACCTGGACTTCCTGACGATCTTCGATGCCTCGGGTACGGTCCTGGCGCATAGTGATCCGTCGTTGGTGGGCAAACAGATTCCCGCCCTCGCCACTTATGTGATGAAATCGGGAAATCCTGGCTACAGTTTCATGGGCCCCGATACGTTCGTGGTCGGCAGCGTCTTCAATCCTTCCTCCGAAAACCCGGAGGCCGCTGCAAATAAAAACTCAAAGTCTGGTGAAGTTTCCTCAAAGAGCAGGCATCTTGTCCTGGTAGGCCTGAAGAAAGGATGGCTGAAAGAAGCTCAGTGGGTTGATTTCCGTTTCACCCTGCTCCAGGGAGGCATCCTGCTTCTTATCGGCCTGGCCGGCTTCTTTTTCATCTTCATTATTCAAAGCTATTACCTCACCAACCGTACCCTGTCAGGAATGACCACCCTTACCGAAAACATCATCGAAAGTATGCCGAACATGCTGGTCGCCTTTGACGGCGCAGGCAAGGTTATTGCCGCCAACTCGGCCGCGGAGCAGCTATTGGGCGTCTTTAAGGGGCAGGTTCTCGGGGATGGCTTTCATGATTTTCTTGGAGCTTCGGCGGGATCCCTGGTGCGCCGCGTCCGGGACGGGCAGGTGGTGCTTGACCAGGAACTTCTCCTGAAAGGAGAGAAGGCCTTCCCGGTCTCCCTCACGGGAGCGCCTTTAATTTGGGAGGGAGGTGTCGGCGCGGTGCTAATTCTGCGCGATCTGCGCGAACTAAAGGCCATGGAGAAGAAGGTCCAACGCTCTGAAAAGCTGGCCGCCTTAGGGAGGCTGTCTGCCGGAGTAGCCCACGAGATCCGCAACCCCCTTAGTTCCATCAAGGGCTTCATCCAATACTTCAAAAAGAAGTTTCCACCGGGTTCCAGGGAACAGGCCTACACGGAAATCATGGTGGGCGAAGTGGACCGGCTCAATAACGTCATCTCCAATCTCCTGGACTTCACCCGCCCCAAGGAGCCCAGCTTCGAGGACTGCGACTTGACGGAAGTGGTCCACCACGCCCTGCGCCTCATCCAGTCAGATGCCCAGGCCCGCGGGGTGGAGATCGTTAAGCGGTTGCCCGGGCCGCCGTTTCTGGCCAGGGTTGACCGGGATCAGATTATTCAGGTGCTTCTCAACCTGCTGCTTAACGGCCTGGGGGCCATGCCCAACGGCGGCCGGCTGGAGGTCAGTCTGGCAATCGGCAGCCACAACGACTTCCAGATCGACATAGCGGATACGGGGCCAGGGGTTAGAGAAGAGGACCTGCCTCAACTCTTTGAGCCATTCTTCACCACCAAGTCCAAGGGAACGGGACTGGGGTTAGCCGTGGCCAGCCAGATTGTGGAAAACCATCAAGGGACCATCAGCGTGGCCAGCCGTCTGGGCCACGGCGCCACTTTCATGATCAGCCTGCCTGCTTCCGGATTTTCCCGGGAGATAAAACCCGGAAAAGCTATCTGAAGGGTGGCATGGAAATTGCTCATTTTAAAAATATCGGCCTCTAAATAAGAAAAATATGAATTTTTTGCGCATAATGTTGCTAACCCTGCTGGCGCTCTCATTAATAGAGAGAGCCGATGCCCGTCCCACGGGAACCGGGATGGGAGGCTCACCTCCAGGAATGGGAGGCCCGCCGCATGGGATAACCGGGCCGCCGCCTGGAATGACCGGGCCGCCGCCTGGAATGACCGGGCCGCCGCCTGGGATGACCGGGCCGCCGCATGGAATGACCGGGCCGCCGCATGGAACTATGGGGCCGCCCCCCCAACCTCCTGGTCCCCCGACTTTTGGCAGGCACGGCCTTCCGGAAGGCGGCGAAGCCGCGAGCGCCAGGCAGGTCATTAACCTCCTCGATGACTTCCTGAAGACCCAGCCTAATCTCAAGGCCGGCAAGCTTACGGCCAAAGGCGGCTATTGGGAGGCGGAAATCCTCGACGGCCAAGGCAACCTGGTAAACAAGCTCCGCATCGATCCTCGCAGCGGCTATTTTTATTACCAGAAATAGGATGAGGCGGAGCAGTCGCCCGTTTGTTTATGTGACTTAGGGCGAAGCTTGCAGGGGCGGACCCGCGTGTCCGCCCTTCCTGAGAGCGCAACGGCAGGCGCCCCCCGCGACAAATTATTGAAAGCTATTCCTGGTCTGCCATACTGTTAATGGCGGCGGCCTAAGCGGTTGCGGATGGCCAAAAGGAACAAGGCGGCCTGGCCGAGAATGATAAAGCGGCTGAGCGCACTCAAAAAATGGCCTCCGGTGGTGGCGGCCTTAGGCCATTCGGGCCGCATGAGACTTGCGAGTTCCAGTAGATAAATGGCGGCATCCGTGAAACCGGCCATGCGGCCATCGGAAGTCTGCAGTCCCAACCATTGCAGTAAACCAGCCAATCCGGTCACCAGCCCAACGAGGCATCCCAGGGCCCGCAGGGGCCGCTCACTATAACCGCTCAATACCCGGTAGAGATTATACCAGGAGAGCGGAAACCATCGTCGCCATCGGCTGGCCCGGCGATGCATTTCCATCTCGCCATAATGGAAATCCCCGGCCTGCTTCAGGTCTCCCTCCTGTTCGTAGTTTAGTTTGAGATAGCGGTAGAGTTCCTCAACCCTGGCGCAAATTCCAGCGGTAACGTTGCCAGGTTCTTTCCATGGAGCTATGGTTAGATCATGGGGACCAGTTTGGTCTCTTTTCAACAAGATCTCGTCATAGATCGCCTGGCGGCCCCGATACGAGCGCCAGCGAACATTATGGAACTCCACACGGCGCATATCGGTGCCCAGGAAACTGGCCCAGGCGAGGGAAAGGTCTTGAAACCGAAGACACCCCCAGGGGCCGAAAGCGAGATTCTGAAAATAGGCAATGAACGGAAAACGGCCGGTTGCTGCCCGCGGGTTGTTGACCCCTTGAAAGATTGCCAGGCCGTCGAAGCAGGCGCCGCGGAAATCGGCTTCTCCCACTATTCCCGCATTTTTAAAAAGGACTTGGCCGCCAAACCTGGCTTTTTCAAAAAGAGCTGCCTGGGCGAACCTGGAATAAGAAAAATCGGCTCCTTCTTCGAACTCAGCTTCCCGAAAATCGGCCCATCCGGTAAATTTGACTCTTTGAAAGTTAGCCGGTTTGGTAAATTTTTGTTTAGCAAAAGAGGTGGGGCCTGGAAAATATATTTCACGAAAATCGAAATCGCCACTGGTCAATTTGCTTTGCAGGGCCTGGTCAAAGGCATTTCTATCTTTTTCAGAGGCCAGGGAATGAAGGATGCACAATCCTTCCGGATCTTTTTGCCACACCGGGTTCTCGCAATAGTGCCCTTCCCAGGAATACTTTATCCAACTTTTGCAGCTGGACATATGCGAACCTCGGAGACTACCAAGATCCCGGGTGCCGCTTGGGGAACTCAATAATGAATTTTGACCCAGCCCCAGGTTTGCTCCAAACCAACAGGTGGCCGCCGTATTTCTCCAATAGATGGAGGCTTACCTTTATTCCCAGATGGGTGCTCTCAGCTTCCCGGCGATCACCCGGGATCAGCAGATTTTGTCTGAGTCTTTCCACATCGAGCCCCGGGCCGTTGTCCTCAACCTCAACGGCTACCTTGCTATTCTGTTCCTCCACCCTTATCTGAATACGCTCGGCATATTTCATGGCGTTGCCGATAATATTCTGCAAGATGACTTCTATGGTGCAAGGCTCGAAGGGGAAAATCAGGGAACGCCGACATTCCTCGCTATCACCACCGTCTATCAGTACTTGTAGTTCTTTATCGCGGAAACGGAGTTCTTTCAATTCTTCTATGCAATGGATCAAGATAGGGTAAAAGTCCCGGGGAATGAGATGTAAAGAGTCACTGGTAAGGGCCCTGAGGAACAGGACCTCCTCGCCGAGGGTGTCGGACAACCGCTGGGAGGCATCTTCAACGACGCCGAAACTGCGTTCCAGGGCTTCTAGTTCCGGATGTATTTCTTCATACCTGGGACATTCAGGACACCTTGCCTTAGAAAAACAAAAGAGAAACATTTCATCCAAATCGGCCAGCTTCTTCTTGATCCTGCCCGAGAAACCGTGAATCCCTATGGCCAGGTTTTTATAATGGTGTCTTAAGGTAGCTACCTGGAATTCGAACTCCTGGTGCAGGCTGTCCAGTCGCAGGCGGTTCTCCCTGAGATGCTTTAATGCGAAACCAATAATTCCCCATGACACCCCCCCGAACAGGGCGAAAAGCAGCGCCATGGGCCACATTTGCAAGTCGAAACTGTGTGCGAAGGCGCCCCACACGTCGAATGGTGTTCCTAACATCAAATGTTCGTGGAAGTCGTGCGCCAGCATGGCCAAAGGATGCCCGACCAGAAGACCGACGGCCACTCCAAAAACGACGCCTATCCACGGATATGTCCAGGTTTTTTCCCGGTGGATAGGGGCTTTCAGCACCACCGGAACAATAGGTTCATCGTTCATCGAACATCCTTGTAAGGCTCGAACGTTATCAGTTCTGGCTGTAAGCTCTTGTTAGTGGCCAATCATCCTTGTAAACGACCATTTAAAAATATAAGCATCTATAATTAGTAATGCAAATTACACGCCAACTACCAGGGTGGCAGTTCTTCTAGATTATTGACGGGGAAAGGTTCTCATATTCGAGAGTAATGGCAGGGGAAAGGAACACTCTTGCTTGTCAAAGGGGGCCACGCCCGGCTGCAGAGTCTCTTAGGCCTCGCTTTACAGGCGGACTGAAGGTTCCAGGATATTCTGGACAAACGAAACTGGCATTCCTGAAGAAAAGATCCTCCCTCAGTGCAGGGCAATCGCATGTAAAAATTACGTTGTAAGAACTTTGAGCAGATAAGCATGGTCCCAGGCGGCCTTGAGGCGTTTGGTTTGAATGCCCCCCTTTAGGGAGTTTTCCCGTTTAAGCATGTTGGTCGCCAGGTGGCGCAAGATGGCCAAATTTTCCGGGCCATGGTCTTTGC
>JAMCQY010000072.1 GCA_023381945.1 Deltaproteobacteria bacterium | reverse complement strand
AGCATTCATCGGGTGAGGGAATTACGTCTTCAGATCCAAAATGATATGTCTGACTCGGCGGTCTCCTTTTCCCTTGCTCATAAAATTTTTGAACAACCCTTTGCAAGAACTTAACCGGACATTGCTGAAATTTTTTAAAAATTGATGCTCGTTCATTCTATCATATTCCGTTGCCACCAAAGAGCAGTCAATTTTCAGCCCTCCTAACCAGCCAGCAAAACTTCTCAAACTGCCTTATGGTTATGTTTGAATTGCTCCGCCCGCGAAAGAAGGCCGCAGAGTCTGGTTGTTCATTGAGGTTGATAAACCTAAGGTTAATCATTAGTTGCCCAGATCAGCGATCTCAAAAGGTTTTCTGGCACTGCCTCCAAATCCAGTCTCATTTCATAATGAAATGGGGTCGGCGGTTATGCAGGCATACTATCTCATTCTTTTTGGGATTTTGTTTCAAATTGAAATAAATCAATTTTCGACTAAAAGTATAACTCTATGATTTTGCAGCTAAAAATCACTTGGCCCGGATACTGCAATAGAGCCTATAGATATGAAGAAAAGGGTGCTTTTAGCCATCGATCTGGAGGCCCCCGCCTCCTGGGCCGCGTCTTACGCGGTGCAGTTGGCGGCGCGGCTCGAACTGTCGCTCATCCTGATGGCCATCCTGGCCCCGCCCCGGCGCCAGGCCGCCACGGCGAAGCGTGCGGTTTCCATGGCCGAACTCAAAGAGGATCAGCGCCTCTGGCTGGGCAAGATCCGGGAACGCTGCCAGCAGGAAGGGGTAGAGGTGGAGATTTTCATCTCCGCCGGCTCTTTCTGCCAAGAAGTACTGCGCTTTGCCCGGGCGCAAAGCTCCCTGCAATTCATCATCATGGGATTCCCCGGAGACGTTCACTCCGGCGGTCAGGAGTGTTCGCCATCTGCATTACAACACCTGCGTCGGCAGTTGGAAGGTGAGATCCTGATGGTGCGGGGCCAGGGCAAAGTGATGCGTCTAACCGAAAATTCAGGGCAACAACGAGGAAGGGAGAATTAAGCATGTTTTGGAGCCTTTATCTACCATTGGCAGGCAACGGCATCAACATCTTGCTGCTCTTCGGCCTGGGGGGGGCGGTGGGTTTCCTCTCCGGCCTCTTCGGCGTGGGCGGCGGTTTTCTCATGACCCCACTGCTGATCATGGCAGGCATCCCCAGCACGGTGGCCGCGGCCTCGGATTCCAACCAAATCGTGGCGGCTTCTACTTCCGGAAGCTACGCCCATTACCGTCTGGGCAACGTCGACTTCAAGATGGGAATCATCCTCATCCTCGGCGGCATCCTTGGCGGCACCATGGGGGTTTACCTGATTAAGGGCTTGCGGGCCCTGGGCAACGCCGACTTCGTGATCAAGATCACCTACGTCATCATGCTGGGGGTCATCGGCGGCTATATGTTTATAGAAAGCCTCCAGAGCATGCGGAAAAAACCGGTGGAGGCGAGAAGGGTGGAGGCCGAGCCCGGCAAGGTTTCGCTGTATAACCGCATGATCCAGGCCCTGCCCTACCAGATGTACTTCGAGAAGTCCGGCGTTACGTTGTCACCGCTCCTGCCCCTGATCTTGGGAGTTTTCGTGGGCATTTTGGCGGCCATCATGGGGGTGGGCGGCGGCTTTATCATGGTGCCGGTGATGGTCTATATGCTGCGCATGCCCATGCACGTGGTGGTGGGCACCAGCCTGTTGCAAATCCTCTTTACCTGCATCAACGTCACCATCATGCAGTCCTATACCAACCACACGGTGGATATGGTGCTGGCGATCATTCTCCTGCTGGGCTCCACCCTGGGGGCTCAGTTCGGAGTGCGCCTCAGCCGCCGGCTGAAGGCCGACCAGTTGAAGATCCTGCTGGCTTCCATCGTCCTGATCGTCATGGTGCAGATGCTGGCCAGCCTGATTATCTCGCCCGATCTTTTGCTGGCGCATAAAGGGGGGCACTGAGATGCGGTGCAAAGGTTATGTGAGACTGGCGGTGACGATATTGTTATTGTTTGTGTTTCTGAGCCTTCCTGCCCTGTCCCTGGGAGCTACTCAGGAGCTGCAAGTCAAGCCGAACCTGGTGGAAATCGGCGCCTGGTTCAGGGGCCAGACCGTGACGGCTACTGCCATGCTCCCCAAAGGGGCCGAAATGGTTATCGAGGTCATGGGCCGGGCCGCTGATGAGCACCTGATGCGCAAGGGCCGCCGCGGCGGCCTGTGGATGAATGTCGGCGAAATCGATTTCCAGCACGCCCCGTCTCTCTACATGGTCATGAGCACTAATCCCAAGCTGTTGTCCGCGGCGCCGCCGGAGGCCCCCTGGGGGTTTGCAGCCCTGAAGCGGCGGGTCACCATGTCGGGGATGATTACGGACCAGGAAAAGGATGAATTTTTTGAGCAGTTCATCAAACTCAAGGAGAGCGAGGAACTTTACACCTCCTATAAAGAGCCGGTTGAAAAATCCAGGGCTGTTGGGGATCTGACGCCCATCGAGGCTAAATTCCGGTTGCCCACCAACGTCAAGCCGGGGGCTTACGAGGTCTGCCTTTCGGTGGTCCAGGACGGCCAGGTCATTGCCAAGAATTGTAAGGAGATTCAGGTGAAGATGGTAGGATTTCCGGCCATGCTTTCTTCTTTGGCTTATGAGCATGGCGCCACCTATGGTATTTTGGCGGTGATCATCGCCATTATTACCGGCTTCGCCATGGGCTTTCTGTTCAAGGGAGGCGGTGGACATTAAAAGCAGACAAAAGGTAAAAGAGGGAAAGGC
>JAMCQY010000209.1 GCA_023381945.1 Deltaproteobacteria bacterium | reverse complement strand
ATCTGGTGGTCACCGACTTGAAGATGGAAAACGTCAGCGGTATGGACATCCTGCGGGAAGTAAATCAGCTCTACCCGGAAACCAAGGTAATTATGTTGACCGCCTATGCCACCCTGGACGCCACCATCGAGGCCATCCGGGAGCGTATCTATGACTTTTTCCCCAAACCGGTGAAGATCGAGGAATTGAAAAGGTCGGTGAAAAAGGCACTGGGTGATTAGAGGGGATACTGATGAAGATCCTGTTTGCTGCCGATGAACAGCCCTACAGCGCCTATGCCCTGAGGGAGGTGACCCGCCTGGCCCTAAACACCTGGGCCGATGTCACCATTGTGGGGGTGATTACCTCAGGAGTCCCTGAGCCCAACGCCGAACCGGATCAAACCCTGCTTGTGGCCCTGCAGCGCTATCGTGAGGACTTCCTGGAAGGGGCGGTCAGCGAAGGCCTGGCCCCTTATGCCTTGGGCAATTATCGCTACGAGTGGGTCCCATTGCCGGGTGGCCGCTGGGAGGAGATGCTGGTGGCCCGGGGGGCTAAAAAGGACCTCAAGGTGAGGTTGCGGGCCGGGGCCGCGGCCCAGGAAATCTTGGCGGAGGCCCGGGACGAGGAAAGCGATCTCATCGTCCTGGGCTGCGCCAAAGGCGAGCAGTGTCTCTGGGGAGACCGGTCGCCGACGCCGCAGCGGGTGGTCAACGACGCCGACTGCTCCGTTTTGCTGGTGAAGGAGGAGCAGCCCATTACCCGGATTGTCGCCTGCCTGGACCAGAGTTATATCAGCCAGGATTCGCTGGAGATGATCAACCAGATCGCCACCATCCACGGGGCCCAGCTCGAATTGATCGGGCTGAGCGGAGGAGGCGGCCTGAAAAAGGACGTTTACCGCCGTCTCATCGAGATCGGCGACTACTACGAAGACCGGCAGATCAAGGTGGCCACCCGCCTGACTGAAGTGGCGGAATTCGAAAACACCGTGGCCAAAGAACTCCAGCAAGACCTCCTGGCCCTGTGGATGGGGAAAAAATCCTTGCTGGACCGCTTCTTTCCGCGGGATTGGGTGGGCCGCTTCGTGGGCAAGTGCCCTTCCTCGGTCCTAGTAATGAGATAATGTTTTGTAGGGGGGCACCTGCGTGTGCCCCCGTCAGGGCGGACACATAGGTCCGCCCCTACATGAGGATAAGCTATGAAAATCGTCGTAGCCGTGGATAAATCGGAGGAGTCCCAGCAGGCGCTGCGGTACACCTGCCATCTGTTGGAGCATTTCAACGCCATTGTTGACGCCCTGTACGTCAAGCCCGACGTGGTGGAGAGTACCGAAGGCGCCTACGCCCCCTTCACTACCAAGAGCGACGTGGAGCGGACTATCGAGGCCGAGGCCGAGCAGACCATAGAGGAGATCATCGAGTCCTGCTCCATTTGCGTGGGCGGCCGTATCCCCTGCAACCCTTTCGTGGCTATCGGCGATCCGGCCGACGAGATTCTCAATTTCGCCAACCAGGGCTATTACGACCTGATCGTCCTGGGCTCCCAGGGCCGCTCCTCGCTGCGGGGCTTTCTCCTGGGCGCGGTGCACGCCAAGGTTCTGCACCATGCCTTGCAGCCGGTCCTGATCCTCCGCAATTTCCGGCCTATCCAAAAAATTTTGGTGGCCTACCGGGGCTCCCAATGCGACCAGGGGGCGCTGGAGTTCATCGCGCCCTTGTTCGCCAAGAAGAAGCCGGAGATCACCATCCTGCACGTCCAGGAGACCGAGCGGGGCGAAAGCGACGAGTTTGCCGAGGCCTGCCTGCTCAGCGGCGAGGACACCTTGAAGGAGTACGGCTACACCCCCATCAAGAAGATGGCCCAAGGCGACTTCGTGGATGAGATCCTCAAGGCGGTGGCGATCGAGCGTTATGACCTCCTGGTCCTGGGGGCTTACGGCCACAAACGGCCCAAGTACCTCAAGGTCCTGAGCGACGAGGCCCTCAACCTGGTGCGCCTCACCACCCGCCCGGTCCTGGTGTACCGAGACGAGAAAGAGACCACCTAAGACCTCACGCCAAGATACCAAGGCGCAGAGGCGCAAGAGAATTTCAACTCGTTCCAAAATTGCACATGGGGGCGGAAAAGAGTTGCCACCCCCACCCCACCCCTCCCCCCTCAAGGGGGAGGGAGTTTAAGGAAGGGACTGGGCTGAGGCTCGGGTTTTCTTCTCGTTCCCAAGTTGTACTTGGGAACGGGATTTTTTTGCCAAGCTCCAGCTTGGCGGCGAAAAAGGTAATGCTAACTGCAAGTTAGGGACGAGAAACATTGTACATCATCCAAGTAACGCATATTCCTTGGTTTACCGGGTGAGTCGGCCGGGTTTGCAGAGACTTCGTGTCGAAAAAAGAGGTCAATCGGGGCCTGCTTGCGCCGCATCTGAAAAATATCCGCAGTTTTGGTTCGCATAACTTCCTTATTTTACTCACTTTAGTTCGCTGGGAAGCCGCTGAATCAGCGGTCCGGCACCGCTGCAGCGCCGCTAGTGCACCGCATTGGTGCCGCTGGGCGGCCGGCGGTCCGGGGGTTGAGCGGACAGGTTACACATGGAGACAGGGTAAACCCAGGGGAGAGAAATTGCCAGAACGGGAGGGACGGTTGACGCGGTTGAAGAGTTTGAGGGTCAAGGTTCAAAGTTATACCATTTTCGCTTTCTATTGCAACAAATAAGAGCACTGGCAAAGCTCCATGAACCGGCTTGGGGTCAGATTGATCAAAACCTCTGCCAGGGTATCCATCAGGTCATCCAAGTAGGCGA
>JAMCQY010000311.1 GCA_023381945.1 Deltaproteobacteria bacterium | reverse complement strand
AGCACGGCCGGGCCAGTTCCCGCGGGATCTGGTACCAGTCTTGATAAAAATAGCGATAAGAGTCACTTCCCAGCCAGCGCAGCTTGAGTCCTTCCCCTTCCCGGCAACAATATGGCATAAAATAATAGTACTGGGGGTTAAAAGCGTAAGGTTCGAAAGCAATCCCCAAACCGAACAATTCCTTATTGTGTAACATGGCGGTCTGAACCAACCCCACCAGGTCCTGCCGCTCGATGGGCACATGTTCCAGGGTAGCCGCCAGATTCAGGGGAATCTTTTCAACCCCCCTAAGGATGGTTTCGATTTGATAAACCGTCTCCAGTGTCAGGTGTTGAGCGTTCTCCCGGGCCTGGCGAATGATCCCCTCCTTGGAAGCATAATAACTATAGATGGATGCAGCCAGGAAGATGAGCGCGGCGCTGCTGAGAATAAAGACGATTAGCTGACTGGCCAGGCTTCTATTTTTCATCGGGGGTGTCGCAATCGCAATAAAACTTGGAAAAATCGGGAATCTCGCTGATAATCCCGTCGCTCTTCAGGGTCTCCGCCACCCGGTAATAGTCCTCCGGATCCAAACCGCCGATGGAACCCCGGGGTCCGGCGGCCATGATCATCGTCTGCATGCGCTCCAACATCCACTTCTGGTGAACCCGGGTAGTGGCTATGTGGGCCTCGTTAACATATTTCATGACGATGTCCAAGGCCTCTTCCGGATGGGCAAAAGCGTATTGCCAGCCGGCGATGCTCCCCTGGACAAAGGCGCGGCATACCCGGGGCCGGGTCTTATAGGTCCGCTCCAGGCAATAGATGCCGTCTTCAGGGAAATTGAGGCCGTGGGCAGCCAGGAAAAAGGCGGTCAATTCCTCGGGATTCAAGCCGGCGTCGAGCAGCAGGTGGTATTCGTTGTACCACATGGCCGAAGCCACGTCCACGCCGCCGCGCAGGAAGAGATTCAGGGTGGCCCCCTGGGGCACGGTCCGTACCTTCAAACCATACTTCCGGAAGAAGGCGTGCAGCTGGCCGCGAAAGTCTTCTCCCCACAGGCCTACCTTTTTACCGTTGATGTCTTCGGGCTCAATGATACCGCTGGACTTCCTGGCTATCAGCATGAGCGCCGAATGCTGGGCCAACTGGCAGATATCCACCAGCTTGATACCGCGGCTTCGCCGGACGATGCCAGCCGTCAGTTGCATAGTGCCGAAATCGGCCCGGCCCTGGGCCAGCATCTCCGCTGGTGGATGATCAGGCCCGCCGCGCAGGATCTTGACGTCCAGACCCCGTTCCCGGTAAAAACCCTTCTCATAGGCCACGTAGTAGCCCGCGAATTGGGCCTGCGGCTGCCATTGGGGAATAAAAGAAACCTTGTCGAGTTTGCCGGCGCCAGCCCAGAGGTCAGCAGCGGCAAGAGAACCCAGAAGAAACCCGGCCAGGATCAGGCGGAGGGATTTTCTGGCAACCCAAAATATCGTGGCAAACCGGCTCATAGGTCAAGACATCTTACCGGTTTTTTCTTAAGGTTACAATCGGATAAAAATCAGTCGGTCCTATCCTTTTTGTAAACTAAAAAAGGGTGTTATTCCTCCGGAATAACACCCTGGAAATTTTAATTACCTGACTGTAGCGGTCAGCTACCGGTTTTCCTCACCATGGTGGCCTTTTTCATGTGCCCCAGGGGCAGGTTTTTCAGGTTTAGGAGCAGGCCCGCCTGCGGGCGCGGCAGGAGCAGGCCTCGGGCCCGCGGGAGGAGCAGCCTTGCCCGGTCCTGGTTGCTGGCCTTGAGGAGGAGCCATCCGGGCTGGCCCCTGTGGCTGTCTTTCAGGAGCCGGGTGGGTCTGGCCCGGTCTCTGTCCTTCAGGAGGCGACACGCGGGTGGGCCTCTGTTCACGCTGCCCCTGGAAGGCGCCCGGAGCAGGCCGCTGCCCTACAGGCGGGGCAACCTGAGGCGGATGCTGTCTTTCAGGGTGGGTTACCCCGGCTGGACCCGGCTGTGGTCTTTCAGAAGGAGCCACCCGGCCAGGCCCCGGCGGTATTGCGGCCGGTGGGGCGCCGTGCAATCCTCTCTGCCAACCGCCGCCCTGGCCGCGGTGGTGCTCTTCGTAGAACCTCTCGTTATAGCGTTGACCTTCATGGTGTCCGCGCCAATAGGGATAAGTTCGAGTAAAATGCTGCCAGTACCGCGGATGTCCCCGGTACCAAGTCGTCCACCGCGGCCCATACCAATCCGGCGGCCTGACGATGTGGACGTGAGGATAAGCGTAATACGGGGCCCAGCCGTATTGCGGACCGAAAAAGTAATACAGTATGCCATTCAAAAACCAATCGCCATTGTAATATACCCATGGCGTATTAGTCCCCACCCAGGGAGCCGCGTACGGGTTTGGGGGCGGGGGCGGATAATATTGGGCCTGAGAAGACCCCGGCAGCGAGGTGACTGCCCCTCCTGCCAGCAAGGCAGCAATTGCGAGTAAAAAGATAAACTTTTTCACAACAGACCTCCCTTGGGTTTCATTTCATATAATCCACAAGGTAGGTATGATTTTTACGGCAAGCAATAATTAGATGCCGATAAATCATTTATCAAAATAGTTTGACTCATCACCAAGTCTCCGCTAATTTCCCGCTGCCTGTTTCAAGGTCTCCCGAATAATTTGATAGACCTCCGGCGCCACCGAAGTAAAGCGAATATTGGCGGTAAATTGCCCGGCCGCGGGTTTCACCTGGGTCACTTTGCCATAAACTTTTCCGGGAATCGGCAGACCCTCGTCGCCCAACATCTCCA
>JAMCQY010000109.1 GCA_023381945.1 Deltaproteobacteria bacterium | reverse complement strand
GCTAGTGACCTTTCAGTTAAGGTGCGCGGCGGGGGTTGTCAATGGCCGGAGGGCATTACCCGGAAGTGGTAGGGGCGGGTTTAAAACCCGCCCCTACGCATTGAAAACACAGGCCGGAGGCCTGTGCCACTAGCTGCCTTACTGGGTGCCGATAAAGAAGGGGCGGAAGGAGGATTCTTCTCGCGCCAAACTTTTTTGCAAGGTGCTTAAGATCTCGGCCTTATCCTCCGGCAGGCGGCCTGCCACGTTAACGTAATTGGTGTAGTGGTCGCTGGCCATTTGGATGCGCTGGGTTATGGCCTCGATCAGGGCCATGGTCTCCCGGATTGCCTCGTGCGGGCCGAGCAGGTGAAGCCTCCCGGCCTGGACATCCTCCAACAGCGGGGTGTTGATCTTGGGGACCAGGGTGCGCAGGCGCACTACCTGCGGCGCCATCTCGTTGATCACCCGGGCGGTTTCCCGGGCGTGAATGTTGCTGCGTTCCCGGCCGCCCAACCCCAGGATGACGTAGGAGTTGAGTTCCATCCCCGCCTGGCGCACCATACGGCCGGCCGCAATCATGGTGCGGCTGTCCGCACCTTTCTTGACCTGGGCCAGGATGGTGTCGTCGCCGCTTTCCAGGCCCACGTGAATCCGTTTGAGGCCCGCGGCCGCCAGGGTCTTGAGATTATCCAGACCCTTGCGGTAAATATATTGGGCTGAGCCATAGACCGTGATGCGTTCCAGTCTTGGAAAAAGCAAGGACGCCTGGCGGCAGATCTCCGCCAGCGCCGCGGTGGGCATGGCGATGGTGTTGCCGGCGGGGAGAAAGATGGTCCATACCGCACTGCCGTAGGTCCGGCAGGCTTCTTCCAGGTCTGCTATGACCTCCCGGGTGGGCCGGACCTTGAACTTCACCCCCTGCTTGTAAACCATACAGAAGGTGCAAAGGTTGTGGGGGCAGCCCACGGTGGCCTGGACCAGCAGGCTGTCGGCCTCGCTGGGCGGACGGTAGATGGGGCCTTCGTAACGCATGTTCAGTATCCAGTTGTCAGTTCTCAGTAGCCAGTAAGACTCCCCCTCCCTGCGAGGGGAAGGGGTTGGGGGGAAGGGTGGCAATTTATTTCCGAATGCCGAAGAGGACGCCACCCCCACCCTAACCCTCCCCCCTCAAGGGGGAGGGAATTTCTTCTTTACAAGGGTGTAGGCGGCTTTACTTGAAATGCTGATATCCAAAGACATACATGAAGAAACTACTTGCCACCTTCCAATTTCTGCTTCATTTCCTTGTTCTGGCGCACCAGGTCCCGCCAGCGCATGGCCTTGTCGATGGCCAGCAGGATCTGCTCCTTGCGGAAGGGCTTGGTGATGAAGTCGAAGGCCCCTTTGGCCATGGCCTCCTCCGCCGACTCCAGCGAGCCGTAGGCGGTGATCACGAGGACCAGGGCGTCTTCGTCCTGCTTTTTGGCCAGGGCCAGAAGCTCCATGCCGTCCAGGCCCGGCATCTTCAGGTCGGTGAGAATCAGATCGAAGGTCTCCTTTCCCAGGAGCTCCGCGGCCTCCAGGGGATTGTTGGTGGCGGTCACCCGGTGGTCGGAATAGCCCTCGATGATCATCTTCAGCAGGGCCAGCATATCCAGTTCGTCATCGATGGCAAGTATTCGTCCCATCCTTTGTGATCCTCCTCGCTGATGCCTATATCTGCCTCGGAGCCCATCCTGTAGGGCTTCGATCCAATTCTGACTTTTGGGAAAACACGCGCGCCATTTTCATCCGAGAGGACTTTGAGTTTCTCATATGTTATTTCTTCATATTTATTTAGTAATGGAGGCATGTATAAATCCGTTTAATGTCATATAGCTGAATTCCGGGCGACCACAGGCCACCCTATTTCCCATCTGAGAACGGAAACCTACTTCCGTCTCCCGTCTCCGGTCTCCCGTCCCCCGTCTACCCCCGCTCCAGATTATACCCGCTGCTGATGAATTCCTGGTAATAGCGGTCGGCCTCGTCGTCGGAGAGCATTACCATATCCAGTTGTTTGCTCACCATCATCAGGCGGCCCAGGATTTCCAGCTTCTTTTCCAGGATCGCCGGCTCCAGGGCATCGATCCGGGCAGTGATGGAATCCTCCTTGACCTCCACCCGGAAACCCAGGTGCTGCAAGACCAGGGACAGAAAGCGCACCCGGCGCATCCGGCGGGTCAACTCCGCCCCGCCGCCGTAAAAGGTGAAACTGATGTAGCTGTTATCCGGAGCTCCCAGAAAGGCCTCGACGGTGGCGAAATGAAAGCCCAGGCGGTTGGACAGGTTCAGGTAGTCGTCGGTGATGATGGCAAAATTCTTTTCGTGGAGCTTTTCCCGGACATTGGTATCGGTGGCGGCGCTCATCACCACGGAGAGGAAACCCGCCAGGTCCACGGGCTTTGGGCCTTTCCAGCCCACCGCGGCCACGCCCTGCCAGTAGGCGCCCATGGGCCGGGAGCGCAGGTGCTCGGGCCTGACCTGGGTAAGGCCCGCGGCTTCCGGGGCCAGGCCGCCCCCCAGGTCGATGAGATAAAGGTCAATGGGTAGATGGCTCACCAGCCGCCGGCTGCCATCAGCCGCCCCCCGGCCGGAGGACATCTCGAAGAGCTCCTCCATGGCCTTTTCGTGGGCAAAGCGGGTGATGTCATGGTAGGTGCGGCAGGCCTCGGGCCGGAAGTCCTCGGACCGGGGGTCCAGGAGGTTCAGGGGGGTGATGTGCTTCAGAGCCCGCTCCAGCACTCGGAAGGCCCGGCTCTGGCGCACCACTTCGTCGCCGCCCCGGGGCATCCTGAGAAGCTCGGCCACCTTGCCGGCATAGACGTTGCCGTAATAGGCATCCACAGTGACCACGTCGCCCGGCGACAGCTTTTCCAAAGCCCCTTTGGCGCCGAAGACCGCAGGCACCCGGGCTTCTCTAAGGACCGTGGCCAGGTGGCTGGTGGCGCTGCCGGCCTCGGAGACCACCGCCACGGCCCGGCCCACCGCCAGGGCGTACCCCGGCAAGGCCTGGCTGGTGACCAACACCACGCCCCGGGGAATTTCCTTGAGATCTTCTTCCTTGAGATGATAAACCCTGCCCACCGCCGCGCCCCGGGATGCGACGATGCCGTTTTCCAGGAGCGTCTCGGCGGTTTTAATCTTGGGCGGCAGATAATCGGTGCGCAACTGCCGGCTGACCCGCAAACGCCGGGCCTGGAGCATATAAAACAAATCGTCCGGCCCCAGGGCCCACTCGATATCCTGGGGGCCGCCGAAATGCTGCTTGATAATCCGGCCCAGGGTCGTCAGATTCAGGACCTGGTCCTCCGACAGACTCGGCCCCAGGCGTTCAGCCGGGATATCCCGGTCCAGGATGCCGCCTTCGGGGGCCGGCACATGCATCCGGACCTTTTCCCCCACGTGACTGGCAACCAACCGGCCCTCCTCCACCCGGAAGATATCCGGCTCCACCACGCCGCCCACGGCCAGGGAGCCCAAACCGCACACCGCATTAATGATGGTGGCGTCGCCGCCCCGGGGGTCGTCGGTGTAGATGACGCCGGCGGTTACCGCGGGCACCATCTCCATGACCACCACCCCCATGGCCAGCTCCTGATAGGAAAAGCCGCTGGTGTGGCAATAGTACAGGGACCGGGGAGTGAACTGAGAGGCGATGACCTCCTTGTAGCGCTCTATCACTCGATCGCGGGGTACGTTGAGGATGGTCTCAAATTGGCCGGCAAAGCTGAACTGGCTGTCTTCCTGAAGGGCGGAGGAGCGCACCGCCACCCGGTCCGCGGTCAAGTCGGCCAGCCGCTTGGTAATCTCCCGGGTCAGATCCTCCGGCAGTTCCTGGGCCATGACCCGTTCCCGGATGGCCTCGCCCGCCTCCCGCAGGCTCTCCAGGTCGCGGATGTGAGACTGGGAAATAGACTTGCGGATGAAGGCTTCCAGGCCGGCGATCTCAAAGAAAAGCTTCTGAGCATAGGCGCTCACCCCGAAGCCGGCGGGCACCTTGAGCCCCAGCCGGGTGAGTTCCCCAAGCTTCTCGGCCTTGCCCCCGTAGAAACTGCCTTCCCGAACTTCTTCCAGAGGCAGGGTCAGGGGCACCGGCGTCAGCTTGATGCCCACGGCCAAATCCTCGGCCACCAGTTGCATAACCCGGCGCCGAGCCTCTTCCAGTCCCGAATAGCGGCCGCCCGACATGGCCAGCAGGGCCGCCACCAGGGTCTCCACTTCCTGACCCAGGCGCTCGCAGGCCTGGCGCACATAGTGCATATCAAAGAGGAAACCTTCGCTCACCTTGACCTGGAGGTCGGCCACAGTGGTGAGAATGGCGCTGTTGGCCGCCAGGAGACGTTTGTACTGTAAATAACGCTCCAGTAGCGCCGGCGGCGGCCCCAAAGAGACCGGCCGGGAGGGCCGGTTCTTGCGGTTGAGCCAGTTTTTCAATTTGCGCAGGGCCGCAGCCACGCCGCTTTTCCTCTAAGTAAAGATTATTCCTTTTAAATTATAATGCAAAGCGCCGTGGGCCTCAATGTATTTAAAAGCATACGGAAGACCGGGGACGGGAGACGCGGTAGAAATAACGAGACCTCGCGAAAATCCCTTTCAATATGCCCGGTATCTCATTAAACACGATATATTGGAGAGCAGGCGCCCTCGCCTGCAAAATACAGCCGAGGGCGGCTGTTCTCCATGATTTTCGCAGCGGTCTAATATCATCGCCTTGTTTTCGTCTCTGATCTATTATAATGAAGCATGGAGGGCGGTTCGAGAACCGCCCCTATAAGAATCCTCCAAGTTAAGCCCCCGGGCTACCAGGACATTTTCATGATTTTGGCAGGTAAAAATCAGTGAATGGTTGGTCTTACCGCCTGTCTCCCCGGTTGGTGCTCCGGACCCGGCTGCCGCAGCAGACTGAAGCCGGGGAACAGGTGCTAACGGTGCAGAGCAATGATGCCTTTCCTCCCGGTCATCCCAGCACCCGCCTTTGCCTGGACCTGCTTCGGGAGGCCCTGGAGGAGGCGCCGGCAAACCGCCTGCTCGATGTGGGCTGCGGCGCCGGGGTGCTGAGCCTGGCGGCCGCAGCCCTGGGAGTTCCCCAGGTAGTGGCGATAGATCTTGCCTTGGCCGCGGCCCGGGCCACCCGGGAAAACGCCCGGCAAAATGGTCTGGCCGGCTCAATCCTGGCAGTGCAAGGCTCCACCGAAGCCATCGGAGTCCCATTTGACCTGGTCCTGGCCAACCTTCCCTGGGAAGTGCAGCTGGACAAGGTGAAGGAACTGGACCGTTTGGCCGCGGCCGCGGGCCACTTGATTCTGGCGGGGTTTCGCGATAACCAGGAGAACCTCCTGCTGGAAGGTTACCAAAATCTTGGTTGGTCACGAAAGCGCCGCCTGGTCAAGGAGTTCTATCACCCTGAGTTGCCGCCGGGGATCAGCTTCAACTGGGTAGCCTGGCGGCTGGGGAAATAACCGGGGACTGAAGACTAGAAAGAGACTTTTTTTGGGCCAGGTCTTCTATCTCCGTCTTTTTCAATCCAGACAGTTTTTATTTCTTCAGGAAATTTCCCGGCAAACCGATAAGATTATTGGCCAGCCCCGTTTAATGAAAAGTGGCTGGGCCTTGTCTAACCTCAAAAGAATTCTGGGCGATATCGGCACATTTATGGCTTTCCCGGCCGATATGGGAATTGCGGCTTGCTGCTTGCGCGATTGAGCCCCCATTTCTGCCATTGCACATGGCAAAGAGGCCCTCAGAATGCTGGTGATTACCGATTTCGGCTGTGATGTGCACCTGCTGCGGCGGCTCAAATATAACGGGCCTGAGGCCCAGGTGATGCGGGAGGTCATCGCCAATCTCCCCGTCGATGGCTATAGCCACACTTACATCTGCGAGCACGGCCACAGTCACCGCCTCATGTTGGAGCTGCAAATGCCGGAGGGCGTAATTGGCGGCATTCGGGAGCTTAACATCCCCTTAAAACCAACCAAGTCATGACTGCCAAAGGGAAATCGGCCCTGTTTCTTAATCCTAAATCTCCCTGTTTTGGTCGTCTCTGCCGAAGTTCACAAGTTCACTAAATTAAAAAATTATTGACAATTTTAGGGTTTTGCGGTTTCATGGCCTCGGAGCAACTGCGTTTTCCGGTCTCCACCTTGCACCGGAGGTGAATCATGCCCCAATGCCCCCATTGCCAGACCGAATATGACAAAGGGCAGCGCTATTGCAGCGTGTGCGGCAGTTTCTTGTTGCATCCGGAAGAGGGAGATACCTTCTGCCCTCAATGCGGAGTCAGGGTTTCGCCGCGCCAGGAATTCTGCCATGAATGTGACGCGCCCTTGAAAGGAGAAGCGCCCGAGAAGATCAAACCGGCTCCCGTCGCGGCTTCTCCTAAAGAGAAGCCTCCTCCAGGGGCGGCTCCTGCTGAGACGCCTCCACCCGAACCGGCTCCCAAGCCCCCTGCCGCCCCGGCGCCCCAAGCCCTGCCGTCCTGGGTCATCGGCGCTCTGGCTGTAGCCGGCATTATCATTGTCATCCTTTTAATCATCGTCTTCAGCCGCACCGGCCCACCGACGGCCCCCTCCGGCCCGGCGCCCCAGGCCGGGGCTCCATCGCCCCCGGCAGCGCCTGCCCCAACGGCGCCTGGTCCAACGGCGCCTGGTCCGACGACTGCCGCTCCCGCTGAAACACTGCAAGGTGAATTACAAAAAGTGCTGTCTACGCTGCGGGATGCTCAGTTGAAAAAAAATATCGACGAATTTATGAAGGTCTATTCCGCCAGCTTTCCAAATGCCGACCAGAAGCGCCAAGAGACTTTGAAAGCCTGGGACAACTACGACTATGACAACCTGGTCTTTACGGTGGACAAGGTCCAGCCCATCGACGCCAATAACGCCCTCGCCTGGGTCACCTGGTATATGGACGTCCGCAACCGTAATAACCAGGAACTTTCCAGCGCCACCCAGACCTACCAGGTACGGTTCATCCGAGAGAACGGCGACTGGCGCATTCGAGAACTCAAGGCCGTGGAATAAGGAGAAGACATGGGACATCGGCATCTGATCAAAGGCCTTTTGCTGTTATTTCTGATGGTCGCGCTGGTAGGGGCTTGTGAGCAGCCCCGTTCCTATCCTGTAACTCCCAGTTATTATTATGTGGTGCCTACTACCACATATCTGCGTTCCTGTGCCAGTTATTCTGACGCATGCTATGTGGTGGCCCAGGTTTTCAGTGGCGACCGGGTCACCGTTTTGGACCGCAACGATTACAATTGGGCCCGGGTGCAACTGGACCGTAGCGGCGTCATCGGCTGGATTCCCGGCGAACTGATCACCCCCAGCCCCGTGCCTTCCACCTTCTATGTGGCCTATAACAATGTTTATCTGCGGGATTGCGCCGACTACAACTGCCGGTCAGTGGAATTGCTCTATCGCGGCGACCGGGTCGATAAGATCGACCAGGACTACCGCGGCTGGTGGCGGGTCAGGTCAATCAAATCCGGGATCACCGGCTGGATTCCCGCCTCTTCGGTGGCTCCCAACCCCGGGCCGCCCTATCTCTATGTGGCAGTGAGCAGCCTGGCCCTGCGGGCCGGCCCCAGCACCGGTAACCGCATCCTCACCACCTTGAACCTCAATGACCGGGTGGAGATGCTGGAGGCCAACACCGCCGGGTGGACCCACGTGCGCGACCTGCGCACTAACATCATCGGCTGGGCGGCGTCCCGTTACCTGGAATCCTTTCCGGTGAGCTACCCCCGCCCGGTCCCCCAAAGACGTTCTCCGTCTAAGAAGACCGCCCCCAAAGAGGAGGCCCCGGCTCCGGCCAGGCCCAGGGCTATGTAGCCTTGATTTTTAAACCGGCGGATATAGGAGGGGCCCAGGAAAGTTCTCCAGGGCTCCTCTTTTGTTTTTCTTGGCTGGTTTGATATAATTGATTATATTTCTAGATTTATTCGACAGGTCCGCCTACTAGACGAGAATAACATGGCACTGCCAGAAACCTCAACCTCCGCTTTGCAGGCCTATCTCAAGCGTCTTTGGATCCATGGATTTCTGGCTGGCGTCGGGGTGTTGGTTATTGCCCTGCTCATCTGTTATTTCATTTGGGGTTGGCCTTTCGCCACCCCGGAGAGTGTGGAAGACGCTAGAACGGCTCCTCCCCTGGCCAAGGTGACTCCGGCGGCGCCCCCGGCGTCCATCGTCAAGACGGCTCCGCCTCCCGGCGTCGCAACTGGCTCCCCTGCCGCCCTTGAGGCTGAACTCTCGGGGGTTCTGGCGAAACTGGGTGAAGCTGACCAAAAGAAAGACTTGCACCAGTTATTGGAGCTCTATTCTCCGTCATTTCCCAATTTACCCCAGAAGGCGCAGGAAATCTCCCGGTCTTGGGCCTCCTTTGACTATCTCAGTCTCAATTTTAAATTGACGGAAATAATTTCTCCTGCCCCGGATAGAGCCTCCGCCCTGGTAACTTGGAAAATCCAGGCCAGGAAACGCCAGACCCAGGAAATTAAGGACACCACTAAAGTTTTTCTGGTGTCATTCATCCGTGAGTCGGGCCAATGGCGCATCCAATCTCTGGAAAAAGTCGGGAACCAGGATAAATCTTCATGAGACTCCGGGGTAATTTCGGGTCCGCCCTGCTAGTAACCCTGCTGCTGGTATTGGCCGGCGCTTGCGCCACGCCGCCGCCTCCAACTCCCGGGGGCACCTTTTATCTGAGTCCTGACATGACTTACCTGCGAGATGGGGCAGGTTTCGAAAATCATGTGGTGGGGCAGCTATATAAGGGTGAAGCGGTGGAGAGGTTGGATATCGGCGAGTCCGGATGGTCTCGGGTTCGGTCCGGCCGTACCGGCCAGGCTGGTTGGGTTCCGAGCGAGTTGCTCAGCGTCAAACCGCTCCCGGTGGCCTATGTCTACGTGACCCAAACCGTCCATCTGAGGGAGTGCCCCAAGGATTTCTGCCCTGCCCTGCAATTACTCTCCCGGGGCGACCAGGTACAGAAGGTCGAACAGAATGATCAGGGCTGGTGGCGGGTCCTGGTGGCCAAGAGCCGCAATCTCGGCTGGCTGCCGGCCAAGGCGTTGGCTGAGAAGTTGGAGCAGCCTCAGGCAAAGGCGCCAGAACCGCAATACTATTTTGTGGTGGTGAGACGCCTGCCGCTGCGCCGTGAACCGAAGGTCGACGCCGGAGCCGTCACGCTGCTGCAATTTAATGACCAGTTGGAGAAACTGGAACAGAATCCAGGAGGGTGGCTCAAGGTCCGCCAACCGTCCAGCGGCGGCATTGGTTGGGTTCAGGAGCGGTTTATCGGAACCACCCCTTTAAAATTCCCGCACTTCGAGAAGCCCAGAAAAAAGAAATCTCCATCCCCCAAACCCGCCGAGATTGGAACCCCGGCTGAGCCGGAGGTTATGTAGGTTGCCCGGGACCCAGGCTTTTCAGCCTGGTATTCACGTCCTCATGGCCCCAGGATCTCCAAAATCAGGGCCTCGCTGGCCGAGTAAGGATCATCCTGCCGCGCCAGGATATCCTGCATGGTTCTTTCCAGGCGGCCATTCTCCTTGAGTTGCCGCACCAAGTGACGGAAGGTTCCTTCCTTCAGAAGCTCCAGGAACTCCTGGCGCACCCGGACCTCCCGAGCAATCTTCCAGGCCTGCTCGTCCTGCTTTAGGAAATTTTCGTGCTGACGCACCGCGGCCATCATCTCCTCGATGCCTTCATTATCCTTGGCTATCGTTAAGAGCACCGGCGGCCGCCAAGCCGTTTGCTGAGAAGGTGAGCGCAACTCCAGCATCTGCTGCAATTCCTGATAAGTGCGGGAAGCTCCCTCCCGGTCCGACTTGTTAACCACCAGGATATCGGCCACTTCCAGGATACCGGCCTTGATGGCTTGGATATCGTCGCCCATGCCCGGCACCGTCACTACGATGGTGGTGTAGGCGGCGGCGGCGATCTCCACTTCGTCCTGGCCCACTCCGACGGTCTCCACCAGAATATAGTCCTTGCCCATGGCGTCCAGCACCGTAATCACCGCCCTAGCCGAAGCGGTGAGGCCGCCGAAATGGCCCCGGGTGGCCAGCGACCGGATGAAGACGCCTTCGTCAGTAGCGTGGCGTTGCATGCGGATGCGATCCCCCAGGATGGCCCCGCCGGAAAATGGGCTGGTGGGGTCCACCGCCACCACTCCCACAGTCTTGCCTGTCTGGCGCAGATATTGAATCAGGCGGTCGGTGAGGGTGCTCTTGCCCGCCCCGGGGGAGCCGGTAAGTCCGATGATGTGAGCCCGGCCGCTGTGGCGATAAAGTTGCTTCAGGGTCTCCCGGGCGGAGGCCACCCCGTCGTCCAACTCCCGCATCAGGCGGGCCGCGGCCCGCACCTCGCCTCTGAGTATCTGTTCCACCACCTGGTGGCTTTTGTTCATATGTCCTCCCATCGACGGAGGGCGGACACATGGGTCCGCCCCTGCAATACCATTGGCTCGATTTACCCCATATTTATATGGCACCAGATCGCTGATGGCAATTAAAAGCTAAGGAAACGATTAAATGAAACCTTATGACTTTCCTTTTTCCCATTCTTCCTTTTATCCTTCTCGCCTTCCTGCTTTTCGCCTTTTCTTCCTGGTAGTTATTGCCCCCGGCTCATTCTCTAGGTTAAAATGGGGCCAGGAACGGTGATCCTTTATGCGTAATCCGGTACAGCGACTGTATCAACTCTTTGCTCACGAAGACCGCCTCCTTATCCTCATCGACCCGGACCCGGACTCCATAGCCAGCGCCCTGGCTCTGAAGCGCCTGTTGTGGCACCGACTTTCGGCTTGCGTCATTGCCACCATCCGGCCCATCACCCGGCCCCAAAACCAACGTCTGGTGAAGCTCCTGGGGATCGCCCTGAATCCTATTCAGGAAGTCAATCCCGAGTATTTCCACCGCAAGGCCTTGGTGGACAGCCAGCCGGAACATCACGAAATCTTCGGCGGCTTTCACTTTGACGCCATCATCGACCACCACCCGCGCCTGCCCGACACCCACGCCAAGTTCGTGGACATCCGGCCGGAGTACGGCGCCACCTCCACCATCATGACCGAGTATCTGAGGGAGGCCCATATCCGGCCCTCTCTGAGGCTGGCCACTGCCCTCTATTACGGCATCAAGACTGACACTGCCAATTTCGAGCGCCCGGCAGTGGAAGCCGACATGCGCGCCTTCCATTACCTCTTTGAGTTTACCCGGCGGCCCCTGGTGCGGCGTTTGGAGTTTGCCGAATTTAATTTACCTATGCTGCGGTATTTTCAGATGGCCCTGAACCGCTATTGTATCCGCCATAACCGCGTCTATGCCTATCTGGGGGAAGTTTCCGCTCCCGACGTCCTGGTCATCCTGGCGGATTTTTTGCTGCGGGCCGGGGAAATCTCCTGGTCCATTGTGGCGGGTCTTTATGAGGGCAAACTGGTGGTGATTTTTCGTAATGACGGCCTGCGCAAAAACGCCGGACGGCTGGCTTCCAGAGCCTTTGGGCGGTTGGGTTCCGCCGGCGGCCACGTGGCCAGCGCCCGGGCTGAAGTGTCCCTGGACCACACCGGTATGAATCCCGAGGCCTCCTGGGAAGACTGGCAGGATTATCTCATCCAGCGGGTGGAGGGCCACGGCCGGCTGCCGGCCCCGCTCTGCGAAGCGGATTCAGCCGCCGGCGCCCGGAAAAAAAAAAGACCTAACCGGCTATTTGTTTCTTAAGCCGCATTTGAAAGGATCGCCATGACTCAGGCCTTACTCTTAGTAGACCTCCAGAATGACTATTTCCCCGGCGGTAGGATGGAACTGGCGGGCATTGTTGAAGCCACCAAGCAGGCCCAGGCCCTCCTGACCGAGTTCCGCCGGCGGCGCTGGCCTACTTATCACATCCAGCACGTCTCGGTGCGGAAAGGCGCCCCCTTTTTCGTGCCTGAGACGCCGGGAGTGGAACTCCATGAGCTCATCGCCCCGCGGCCGGGGGAAACCGTCATTGAAAAGCACTTCCCCAACAGCTTCCGGGACACCGATTTAAAAGAGAAGTTGGCCGACGCCGGGGTCAAAGACCTGGTAATTTGCGGCGCCATGAGCCATATGTGTATTGATACCACCACGCGAGCCGCGGCGGACCTTGGATTCACCTGCACTGTGATCCACGATGCTTGTGCCACGCGGGATTTGACCTTTGGTGATCTGGTGATTCCGGCCGCCTTTGTCCATGGGGCTTTCATGGCAGCCCTGTCGCCTTTGTTTGCCAGGGTGGTTTCTCTCGAGGAATTTCTGGCAGAAATATGATTCGACGCTTCTTCAACCTGTTATATGGCTCCGTGCCAGCGGAATTCGAGAGCGCCTTTCCCTTGCAGGAATCGGTGGAGCGTCTGCGGGCTACTACCAAACGCACCATTTTCGCCGCTTTGTTTCAAGAAGCGGCAGTTGGCCGAGTCACAGAACAACGCGTCTGCCTGCAGCGAGTAATTCCATTTGTTGGCAACTCGTTCAAACCGTTTTTCATAGGTTCTTTTCGCCAGGTTGGAGACAAGGTCGTGCTCTCTGGCAAATTCACCATGCAAAGGTTTGTAAAGGTGGGCATGACTGTATGGTTTGGTTTCATACTCTTTTGGACGTTAGACGCCTTTGTAATTACGTTGCAGAAAGCGCCTACTGTTTGGTATTTTCCACTTGTTGGAGTCGGGATGCTTTGTTTTGGGTTTTTTCTTGTTTTCGCAGGAAAATGGTTTGCACGCAATGATACTGAACGGCTTTCCCGCGTTATTGGAGAAGCATTATCAAAATAATGTTACACAAAGGAAAGATAGTCCATCAGATAATTATCTGCGCCGCCTCCCTGGCCGACGTCACTGCTATCCTGGCGTTGCAGAAGCTGGCTTATCAGAGCGAAGCCCGGCTCTATGACGATTTCTCCATCCCGCCCTTGCTCCAGACCCTGGAAGAATTGCAGCAGGAATTTACCCATAAGACCGTCCTCAAGGCCACCCGTGGCCCAATAATCATCGGCTCGGTGCGGGGCTTTCAGCAAAACGGCACCTGCTTTTTGGAGCGCCTCATCGTCCATCCCGATCACCAAAGCCGCGGGCTGGGCAGCGCCCTGGTGCGACGGCTCGAAGGGGCCTTCCCCGAAGCCCGCCGGGCCGAACTCTTCACTGGCCATAAGAGCGAAAGAAACATCCGCCTGTATGAACGCCTCGGCTACCGAATCTTTCGGCAGGAGCCGGTGACGGCAAATCTGAGCTTTGTATTTATGGAGAAAAATCTCGGAACTTTTGAGCCGCCGCGAGGGGAATTATGAGAAACATGATTGCCCTGGCGATTATGCTGGCACTTTGCCTACAATCTCCGGTTCAGGCTGGCGATGATAGTCAACCGGTGGTATTCCTGGGATCATTCTCCAATATGCGGGCCACCGCAGAACATCAATACGGCGCCGAGGTGCAACTATGGCAGCAAGGCTCTGATCTTTTCGGTTTTTTATCTTATGCCAATGGACTCAAAGGAGATACTCCCACAGGCCTGTTAGAAGACCTGAAGTATGAGCCTGAGACTGGGAAGCTCTCATTCCAGGCCAAGCTCACCATGGGTCGGCATTACTGCAATCTTCACCGGGGTGTCTCATCGCATGATTTATTCACTTTCCAGGGGATTCTGACCCCTGCTGCCCTGTCAGGAGATTTGCAATTGCTTGATGCTCTCCACCCAGAGAAGCAACCGCAGGGGAAAAAAGTAGTTCTTCGTAAAATAGCTTGGAACGGCGGCTTCCAAACCGATTATCAAAGCTGGTCCCAATGGGACCAGGAAGCCCGAACAATCATGAAGCGGCTTGGTCCGAAATGGTAAAAATCGAAGGCAATTATGTAGAGACCTGACCGAAACTCATGAATCGCACCGCACTTTCACATTTAATCGCCGGCTTGCTCATCGTGGTGGCCAGCCTGCCCCTGATCCTGCGCCGCATCGGCAGGAACCGCTTTTACGGCATCCGCGTTCCCGCGGCCTTCGAATCCGAGGAACGCTGGCGAGACATCAATGCTTACGGGGGCCGTCTATTCCTGCGTTGGGGGATCGTGGTCACCTTGATCGGCCTGGCGGGACTGGCCCTGCCGCCTCATTTATGGGATATTTATGCCTTGGGCTCATTGGTGGTTATTG
>JAMCQY010000073.1 GCA_023381945.1 Deltaproteobacteria bacterium | reverse complement strand
GCCTTGCAGCCCCAGGTGGCGATAGCGTCCCAGGCCCACATCGGGTACAAGACAGCCCGGAGGAGGGCATAGAGCAGGATTAGCGCCAGCAGGCCGAGGAACAGCCAGTCCCAGCCCTGGAGGCTGAGGGCCCCCCTCACCCTAACCCTCTCCCCCCGCTGGGAGGAGAGGGGAGGAGAGGAAAAAACTCCTATCAATTGATCTAAATCTGCGCGGCAGGCCCGGCGGCCCCAGGGAAGGAGGAGCAGTACCACTGTCAAGGCCATTAAGGGACCGATGATCAGGGGAAGATTGTAAGGGTGGCCCCGCCAGGTGAGGGCCAGCATCCAGAAGGTCAGGAGAATGACACCGGCTGCGAAGCTAAAGGCCAGGCGCTCCAGGGGCTGGAACTCCCGAGGCCGGGGCAATACCGCCGCCAGCAGGGCATAACCCAGGAAGACCAGCAATCCCAGACCCCCCAGGAAGCGCAACAGACTGAGGGCCGTGTCAATCATAGAAGCCCCAGCGAAGACGGGTGTAATCGACCCGGTAAACCCGGCCCGGGCCCGGGAGGTCCACCGGCTCCAGCGCCCCGGAACGAAGGGCTGCCCTGACCCCCGGCCCCAAGGGCTGGGTGCGGTCCCGGATGAGGAGGAAGGAGGCCCGGTCCTGGTGCAGGGCATAAAACAGAAACGGCGCCGGCGCCTCCGGCGCCATCAGGATATGGTGGCGTGGGGCCAGGAAATAGCGCACTTCGATCTCCTTGCCGGCCTCATAATTATCCAGGAAGAGGTAAGTGGCGCCGGGCGGGATGATGGCGGACAAGGCTTTGGCCCACGGGTATAAAGGGTTTTCCTGGCGGATGACGGCACCCACGTCCCGATGGGCGGTCCGGCGAACCAGGTCGGCGGCCTCGGGGCCGAAATGCCAGAAAAGCCAGATTATTTGCAGGCCCCAGAGTATTAAAATGACCTGGGTCAGAAGAAATTTCCAATTTCTTAACATATGTTGGGGAATGGGGTAAAAGGCGAAAAGGGAAAAAGGAGAAAAGGAAAAAACCGAGATTTTCGTTGGGGTTTCAGTAAGGAATTCCCTATTGCCCTTTTCCCCCTTTGCCCTTTGCTCCCCCAATCTTTTAATCCCAGAAGCGGAAGCGGATAATATGGAAGACCGCAGCAATGCCGTCCCGCCAGGTGATCTTCTTGCCGTGGGCGTAATCCCGGCCATGGTACTGGATGGGGACCTCATAGATGCGCCAGCGGCTTTTGGAGATCTTGGCGGTGAGTTCCGGCTCCACTCCAAAGCGGTTGCACTTTATCTGCAAGCCCTTGAGAACCTCGGCCTTGAAGACCTTGTAGCCTACCTCCATGTCGGAGAGATTCAGATTGGTGAACATGTTGGACAGGGTGGTGACGCAGCGGTTGCCCATATAATGCCAGAAAAACAGCACCCGGTGGGGGCCGCCGCCAATCATCCGGCTGCCGTAGACCACATCCGCCAGGTTCTGTTCGAGGGGCGCCAGCAGGGCCGGGTAATCCATCGGACGATATTCCAGGTCGGCGTCCTGAATGATGACCACATCACCGGTCACCTGGGCGAAGCCGGTGCGCAAAGCCGCGCCTTTGCCCTGGTTGCGGTCATGGAAGAAGACTTTGACGTCCTCGTACTCCCCGGCCAGGCGGCGCAGGATGTCCCGTGAGCCATCGGTGGAGGCGTCGTCCACCGCGATGATTTCTTTGGTGTAAGGGGTGAGTTGCACCAAGCGGAAGATCTCTTCCAAGGTGTCTTTTTCGTTGTATACCGGAATAACGATGCTCAGTTTCATATGAGTCTCAACTCCTAAGAATAATCTATAATTATATAACTTAACCTGGGAAAGGGGGAGACTTTTTTATTCCGGGAATCTGGGACGGGATCGAGGACTTTGGAAAAACGGGGGAAAGCAGCAATCGAGAGATGGGCCAGCCTTAAAAGCCGGCCCATCTTCTTGTTATTGAAGTAATGATTATTTACCGACTCTATTTTGAATTACCGTGAAGGTCTGTCCGGCGATGGTCAGGGTGCCGGTCCGTTGAGTCCGGTAGGGATTAGCGGCCACTGAATAACTGACCGAGCCATTGCCGCTGCCCGTATTGCCGGCTTTTATACTGATCCAGCTGACGTTGCTGACCCCGGTCCAACTGCAATTGTCCTGGCTGGAAACGAGAATGGTTCCAGTTCCTCCGGTGGAACGGAAAGTCTTACCGGTGGGAGAAAGGGAAAAGGTGCAGGCCGGAGCCGGCCCAACCGGGCTGTAGCCTTCATCAGCAATGGTATAGTAGCCGAAATTAACGGCACTAGTGAGTTGGCTATAGGCGATGAGGAAGTAACCGGACATACCCCAACCGGTACCCCAGCTGTTTTTGACGATGAAGTACTGCCCCGGGTCGTCATAGCCGACAATCACCACGGCATGTCCCCCCTGGTAAGTGCCGGAGACATAACTGTAAACGCCGCTGACATAAGAATAGAAGTCCGAATATACATCCATGGTGGTGACCACCGGACCATAGGTGGTGATGGCGCTTTTCAAGCTCTCCACGGTGGGAGCGGTGGTGGCCACCCAGTGCCAGCCCGCAGAGCGGTAGTCGGCGGTTGACCAATTGGCGCAGGCACTGGCACAAGTGCTATTGGTGGCGGTGTAAGGGAAGCAAGAATCCAGGGGGAGGCCGGTGTCCCGGACGAAGTCGGCGGCGGTATTGACATAGCCGCCGCTGCAATTTCCGGCGCTGCTGCAGGAAATCAGGGTCTGCTCAGATAAATTAACGTCCATCCCCGGAGGCTAAGA
>JAMCQY010000381.1 GCA_023381945.1 Deltaproteobacteria bacterium | reverse complement strand
TCGGTTTTGGTGGCACAGCCTTTCCAGGCTGTGTGAAAAATGCTGCACAGGCTAGAAAGCCTGTGCCACCGACGCTTCGCTCAGGATGACAAAAAGATCTAAGGACCTCAGATAATACCCATGTTGTCCAAGCAGGAGCTTGGGAACGAGAAGCATCCTGCGCTACTGGATAAATGGTGCGTAGATGGCACCCCACAAGGCAGGCGCGGAGGCCTGCGCTACCGCCTAAAGGAAATCGCGGGCCGTGCCCACCCTGCATTTAAACTGCTTATATCCATGAAACAGATCATTCAGAGCTACAAAAACGGCAAAATCTCGCTCAGCGACGTGCCGGAGCCGGTCTGCAAAGCCGGCGGCGTGCTGGTGCAAACGAAGGCGTCCCTCATCAGTCCCGGCACTGAGAAGTTGATGATCGAGATGGGGCAGAAGAGTCTCCTGGGGAAGGCCCGGGCCAGGCCGGATTTGGTGCGGCAGGCTTGGGCCAAGGCGCAGAAAGAGGGCTTTGTCAGTGTCTTCAAGGAGGCCATGAACCGGCTGGATGAGCCGTTGCCCCTGGGCTACAGCGCCGCGGGGGTGGTCATGGAGGTGGGGGCAGGGGTGCAGGATTTCAGGCCCGGCGACCGGGTGGCCGCGGCCGGGGCCGGGTTCGCCTCCCATGCCGAGGTGGTATGGGTTCCGGAAAATCTCTGCGTGCCCATCCCGGAGGGGGTGGGCTTCGAAGAGGCCGCTTTCGTCATGCTGGGAGGCATCGCCCTGCATGGGGTGCGGCAGGCGGCCTTGACCCTGGGGGAGACCGGGGTGGTGATCGGCCTGGGGCTCTTGGGGCTGCTCAGCGTGCAGTTCCTGGCGGCCCAGGGTTGCCGGGTCATCGGGGTGGACCTGGACCGGCAAAAATGCGACCTCGCCCGGGAAGTGGGGGCCGATCTGGCCCTGGTGCCCGGCCAGGACGACGCGGCGGAAGCCGTCGCCAACCTGACCCGCGGCCGGGGCGCGGATGCGGTGCTCATCACCGCGGCCAGCAGCGATCCCCGGCCGGTGCGGCTGGCGGAAGAGTTGGGGCGGGAACGGGCCCGGCTGGTATTGGTGGGGGTGGCGGAACTCAGCCTCACCCGCAAGGCTTTCTGGGAAAAGGAGCTGCTGTTCACCGTGTCCAAGGCCGCCGGGCCGGGAAGCCTGGAGCCCTTGTACGAAGCCAAGGGGTTTGACTATCCCATATCTCTGGTGCGCTGGACCGAGCGCCGCAATCTGGCCGCCTTCCTGGACCTGGTGGCCAGAGGGCGGGTGCAGTTAGAGAAGCTGATCACCCATCGGTTCCCCATCGATCAGGCCCTGGAGGCCTATGAGCTGATCCTGAAAAATCGGGAGCCTTACATCGGCGTGCTGCTTAACTATCCTCAATCCGCTCGGGACGGGAGGGAAGCGCCCTCACCCCCACCCCGGCCCTCCCCCCTCAAGGGGGAGGGGGTTAATAAGTCCACATCGCCTCATAAGGTCTGGCTGAGACCAGCCGACTCTCCGAGCCAACCGGCTAAACCCCAGGCCATCGGTCTCATCGGCGGCGGCATGTTTACCAAGAATATTCTTCTGCCAGCCCTGAAAAAGGTGCCGGAGCTGCATCTGGCGGGGGCGGCCACCACCACCGGGGTAACGGCCCAGCACCTCGCCAAAAAGTTCGGCTTTGCTTACGCCACCACGGACTATAGAGAAATTCTCCAGGATCAGGCTATCGGCAGCGTCATTATCACCACCCGGCATAATTCTCATGCCAGTCTGGTGTTGGAGGCCCTGGCTGCAGGAAAACATGTATTTGTCGAAAAACCCTTATGTCTGAGCGTAGAGGAGTTGGAAGAGATCAGCGCGGCTTTTGACGGCTCACGGCTGCTGATGGTGGGGTTTAACCGGCGGTTTGCGCCTTTGGCTCAGCAGGTCAAGGCCATGGTCGCAGGCCGGACCACGCCCCTGATGATGACTTACCGGGTCAATGCCGGCTATATCCCCGCAGACCACTGGGTGCACGACCCGGAGGCGGGCGGCGGCCGCCTGCTGGGAGAAGTCTGCCATTTTATCGACTTTCTGCATTATATGAGCGGCTCGGAGGCAAGTGCGGTCAGGGTCGCCAATATTGCCGGAGCCGCGGGCAAATACCGCCCGGACGACAATCTGAGCATCACCCTGACCTTCAAGGACGGCTCCGTCGGCGCCATTCTCTACACCGCCAAGGGACCGAAGGCCTTTTCCCGGGAACGCTTTGAGGTCTTTTGTGAAGATTCGGCGGCAGTCATCGAGGACTTTCGCCAGGCCCAGATAATCCAGTCCGGCCGGAGGCGGAAAATCAGCAAATTCTCGATGGATATGGGCTATCAGGCGGAATTGGAGTTCTTTGCCAAGGCGGTGGCCGACCCGTCCATATTTCATAGGCTGTTCGAGGAGTATGCCGCCTCCACTCAGGCCACCTTGAAGGCGGCCGCTAACTTGAAGTCTAAAATTCCAGATTAGAAGCCATTTCAAAGGCCACTTTGCGGTTTCCTCTCTAATAACGAAGAGCTCTTGCTGGGAAATCATTACACCCCCTTTGAAAAAGGGGGCAGGGGGGATTTATATAACTTCTTGAAATCCCCCTAAATCCCCCTTTTTCAAAGGGGGACTTAAAAACCTTCCATTCCCATATGTTGATTTGTAAATATCAAAAAAATTATTGTAGGGACGCCCTGCGTGGGCGCCCTCATAGGGGCGGACACCTGGGTCCGCCCCTATGAAAGAAATCAACGCTTCGCTTTCCTGTCCTTCCTGCGGACTTCTCAGGGCAAATCACCGCAAACTCTTTTAATAAGTTAAACATGTGGTTTGGCTTGTTCAGGAAACCGAACACTCCAAATTGTCTTATTACCGGGATTATATTTAATTACAGATAGTTATCATTGGCAAAGAATTTGCAAGTTAAAGATTAAAGATAAAAAGAAAGATTCATTTTCGCTATGAAGATCCTGCTTATATCCCCCTTTTTCCCCCCTGAGGTAGGGTCGGCGGCCCATCTTTACTTTGAGCTGGGGCAGGCTCTGCGGGAAAGGGGCCATGAAGTCACCGTGCTCACCGGCCTGCCGCGTTATCACGTGGCGGGCGTGCGCAAGGACTTCCGGCGGCGGCCCTTCGTTTACGAGACCTATCACGGCCTAAAGGTGCTGCGGATCTTTAATCTCGATATTCCCTGGAACGCGCCCATTCTTCGGGGGCTCGATCAATTTGTTTCCGCCCTGTTTGCCGGCCTGGCGGGGTTGGGGCTGCCGGCCTTTGAGGCAGCCCTGGTCTATTCACCGCCCCTCCCGGTGGCCCTGGCCATGCTGGCCATGTGCCGGCTGCGGCGCCGGCCTTTGATCGTCAATATTCAAGATCTCTTTCCCCAAAGCGCCGTCGATCTGGGGGTGCTGAGCAACCCCTATCTAATCAGAATCTTTAGGAGATTAGAATCATTTCTCTACCGTCACGCCGATCTGGTGGCGGTCCATTCCGGGGGAAACCGCCGGCATGTGCTAAACGAAGGCGGAAAGTCCGGGAGAGTGACGGTAATCCCTAACTGGATAGACACCAAAGCGATTCAGCCGGGTCTTCGGGAAAACGGCCTCCGGGCCGCCCTTAACCTGGATCACCATTTTGTGGTCTCCTTTGCCGGGATTATGGGCTATTCCCAGGATCTGGATACGGTGCTGGATAGCGCCAGGATATTAAAAGACCAAAGAGACATTGTCTTTCTACTGGTGGGCGATGGGGTGGAAAAACCCAAACTCCAGCAACTTGCCCGGGAGAATCAATTGGACAACGTTCCTCTATCAATTCTGCAGCCCAAGGATAAATACCCGGAGGTCCTGGCAGCCTCGGACCTCTGCCTGGCGACCCTGCGGCAGGAAGTCAAAACCCCGGTGGTCCCTTCCAAGATCTTGAGCATTATGGCCGCGGGCCGGCCGGTGCTGGCCAGCCTGCCCCTGGACGGCGATGCCCCCCGGCTGATGGCCGAAGCCCAATGCGGCCTGGCCATCCCCCCCAGTGATCCTGAGGCCATGTCCCAGGCTATCCTGCAGCTTTATCAGGACCCCGGGTTGCGGGAGAAAATGGGGGTTCAGGGTCGGAGATACGCATTAGAGCATCTTTCTTTGGACCGGGCCGCAGAATTGATAGAGGAGCGTATCGGATCCATCTCCTTTATTAAATGATTTCGTTGAGATTAAAGCTGATGCCACAAGTTTTTTCCTTATGGCACATACAAATCCCCCCCTGGCCCCCCTTTTCCAAAGGGGGAATTTAATGGAATTGCTTTAAAAAGTCCCCCTTTGAAAAAGGGGGATTTAGGGGGATTTAAAGAACCAGCATTCGGAAAAATTTTGGGCAAAGGGTACATCTAAACTTTACGCATTTCCGGTGCCCAGGTGTACAAATTATTCAGCCTTCATATTTCCAAGTGGAAACTGGTCCTGCTGGCCGGGGACTTCGTAGCCTACTGCCTTTCTGCGGCCTTGGGACTGTACGGAACTCCCAAACTTGGCCCGGAAATCGGGGAATTTGCCTCTCAGCACATTGCCGCTTTCCTCCTGGTCGGCCTGACCTATGTGCTGGTGCTCTACATCGCCGATACCTACGACTACCAGCAGGACTTTCGCCGCTGGAGCAATATTGCCCGGCTCATTCTTTCGGGTTTATTGGGCGCGCTGGTGGTAATAGTCCTGTTCTATTTTCCTTTGGGGGCCTTTATCGGCCGCACCTTGTTAATCATCCAGGCGTCAGCTTTTATCGGACTGCTGCTGATCTGGCGCTGCAGCTTCTCCGCCCTGGCCTTGCCCCAGCAGCTGCAAAGACAGGTATTGATTATCGGCGCCGGCAGTTGTGGGCGGCGGATTCTGGAGGCCATTCGCCACCGTCCCCGGGGGGGCCTGACGGCCATAGGGTTTATTGACGACGATCCAGGGAAGTTGGGCGCTGAGATCGAGGGCCTGCCGGTTTTGGGGAATTCCGCGCAAATGCCGGAGATCGTACATCGCCACCAGGCTAACCTGGTGGTGGTAGTGGCGGTCACTCACCAAAAGTCCCCATCTTTGATTACCGCGGTAAATAAAATCTCTTGGAACGGCTGCCAGCTAATGGACATGCCGAGCCTTTATGAATTTCTGGCCGGTAAAGTCCCCATCGAACACATTTCCGATACCTGGTTTTATCTGACCAGCATGCAGGCCAACAAGGTTTATTATCGGCATTTGAAGAGACTGCTTGATTTGGGTTTAGCAATATTGAGCCTGGCCTCAACCTGGCCGGTGTTTCTGCTGATTGCCCTGGCCGTTAAGCTGGATAGCCGGGGGCCGGTATTTTTCCGGCAGGAGCGCCTGGGGCAGGACGGCAAGCCCTTTCAAATCATAAAATTCCGCACCATGATAGAGGGGGCTGAACGGTTCGGGCCCCAATGGGCCTGCGCCGAGGACTCCCGGATCACCCGGGTGGGAAGGGTTTTACGGAAAATGCGCCTGGATGAATTGCCCCAGTTGCTGAACATCCTAAGAGGTGATATGAGCTTTATCGGACCCAGGCCGGAGCGGCAGGTTTTTATCCAGGAATTTCAAGAACTGGTGCCGGATCTGCGGCCGGGACGGCGGGCCGGCGATGCTGCCGGGGCCATGGTGCAATGCGGCTATAAAGAGAAGATTCCTTACTACAGCTATCGTCTGCTGGTGAAGCCGGGGCTCTCCGGCTGGGCCCAGGTGATGTATCCTTACACCTCTTCCCTGGAGCAGACCCGGGAAAAATTAAAGTATGACCTGTATTACATCAAGAACATGGGGTTCTTCCTGGATCTGGCCATCCTGCTCAAGACCATACGCATCGTCCTGTTTGGCCGGGGAACATAGGATACGAAATCGGTAGAGAATGCGCTTCTATCAGGATAATATCAAAGGAAATTTTATGTTGAGAGAAATAAAAGATAATTTTAAAAGGGTGTTTTTCAGATTCTATAAGTTCGGGACAAGTCTCGGGATCCATGTTCTCCCTGTTCATTATTATTCACCGGTTCCGAACATTTTAGAACTTGAGAGAACTAAAGGTATTTGGGCCAGAAAATCAGAATTACCAGGAATTTCGATTGATATAGACGATCAAGTAGAAAATTTACGAATGATCTGCCTGCCATGGATGGGTGAAGTTTTGGGCAATAAAATCTACCTTGATGGAGTTATGGGAGGCTTTGGCCCAGGTTTTGGTTACATTGAAGCTCAGGCCTTACATGCAATTATACGTCACTATAAACCAAAGAAGATTATTGAGGTAGGTTGCGGTGTTTCAACGTACTGCATGATATCCGCATCAAAGAAAAATACGGAGGAAGTAAACCAGACTTCCAAAATTATTTGTATTGAACCATATCCTTCTCCTAAACTTAACGCTCTTTCAGAAATTGAAATGATTCCTGAAAAAGTCCAAAATGTACCCATAGAACCCTTTGAAAGACTCGAAGACGGCGATCTGCTTTTTATTGACTCATCCCATACTGTAAAACCCGGAAGCGATGTGAATTATCTAATATTGGAGGTAATTCCTCGATTGAAACCCGGGGTCGTCGTGCACTTTCACGATATATTTTTGCCGTATGACTACCAACGCGATGTTCTTAGTACATTCTTACACTGGACTGAAACATCTCTTTTGCGAGCTTTTTTGATCAACAATAATAAAGTTAAAATAATTTTTTGTATGAGTCAGTTGCATTACGAGAGAAAGGATATTTTAAAGGAAGTTTTTCCAGAATATACTCCACAATTAGATAAAAATGGCCTTAGGGATAGCAAATACAGGCCATTCGAACAAATATCTCAACACTTTCCTTCTTCCCTTTATATTCAAACAAAATAAATGCCAAAATCCATTTCATCAGAAATAACATTTGATATTTTCTCATGTTCTTAAAATTGGGGGGATTATGTCTTTAGATGCTTACCAAGAATACTATCAAGGCAAAACCATCCTGGTCACCGGCGGCGCCGGGGCCATCGGCAGCAACCTGGTGAAAGCCCTGGGGAAGTTGGGCGCCAAGCTGGTCATTGTCCTGGACGACCTGTCCTCGGCAGTGCGCTGGAACGTGCCCAGCCTTCCCAATGTTCTCTTTGTGGAAGGCAGCATCCTGGATGAAGTGGAACTGAAAAGGGTCTTTTTCGAGGGACCGGAAGTGGTTTATCACCTGGCCGCCTTGTTTGCCAATCAAAACTCCATTGATCATCCGGAGACAGATTTGCTGGTAAATGGCCTGGGCACCCTGAAACTCGCCCAATATTCCCGCCTGGCCGGGGTGCAGCGTTTCGTCTACGCCTCCTCCGGGTGCTCCATTTACGGCAGCAATGCGCCATTGCCCCTCACTGAAGAATTTATGTCCCTGCATTTAAGTTCTCCTTACCAAATCACCAAGATGCTGGGGGAGCTTTATTGCAACTTCTTTAAGCACCATTATGATTTGCCGGTGGTGAAGGCCCGGTTTTTCAATTCTTATGGCCCAGGGGAACTCCCCGGCCAGTATCGCAATGTCATCCCCAACTTTATCTACTGGGCCATGCGGGGTCAGCCCCTGCCCATCACCGGCAGCGGCGAGGAGACCCGGGATTTCACCTACGTGGGCGATATTGTGGATGGGCTGTTGCGGGCCGGGTATTTCGAGGCCGCGGTGGGCCAGGAATTCAATCTGGCTTCCGGCAAAGAGACCCGCATCATTGACCTGGCGGAGATGATCAACGCCCAGGTGGGTAATCAAGCCGGCATCCTGTATGCCGAGCGGCGCAAATGGGATACCAAATCGCGGTTGTTGGCCTCGGTGGACCGGGCATCGCAGCTTATCGGCTACGAACCCCACACGGCCTTTGAACCAGGCTTAAAGAACGCCATCGCCTGGTTCCGGGAAAACTGGGAGCAGATTGAGGCGGCGGCCAGGTTTGGACCAGGGATGTCGTCAGCGGTTCGTAAGGTTAATTCCTCACAGGTTTGAAAAGCCTTCTTCCTGGTATGGAAATAATTCTCAGATGCTGTTATTATCAATGGTAAGCTTTTTTTAGATTCGCGCGAGGACGTAACATGGCTGCAAAGTTTATCTTGAGCGAATATATATCTATGGCTATGGCCCAGGCGGCATATGACAAGCTGGAAGACGGCACCTTTGCCGGCCGCATTCCCGTCTGTCCGGGAGTCATCGCCTTTGCCGATACTTTGCGCCTCTGTGAGGAAGAATTGCGCTCGACCCTGGAGGATTGGCTCCTGGTAGGCCTCAAAATGGGTCATTCACTGCCGGTTATCGAAAATCTCAATCTGAACCAGGAGCCTGGCCGTGAGTCACTGGAGGCCATGTAAAAGACGGGACTTTATCCACAAATTGCACCGCTTGGATTTACCGGCCCTTATTCCGGCGCTCGGCATCAATTTCTGATCTTTCAGCATCAACGCTTGGCTCTTCCTTCCAATAGCGAATATTCAGTACCGCAACTGCGATTGATGGTAGACGAAGTGGAAGCCATCATACAACGGCGCATCACTCCGAATGAATGGGCCCGTTTATAAAGAGCAGGTTCAAAAAGTACAACCTTGTCTCGAGGCGGCGCAGCCCACAACTCTTTTCCTACACACCGGAAAAACCTTCGAGGCAGAAACCTTCTTAAAGGGATTTAAATCATAATCTCTTCTTTTCGATGAAAAAAGTCCTTCTCATCTTCGGCACCCGGCCCGAGGCCATCAAGATGGCCCCGGTGGTGTTGCGGCTTAAAGAGGCGGGGGCCTTTCAGGTCGAGGTGGCGGTCACCGCCCAGCACCGCCAGATGCTGGACCAGGTGCTGGACCTCTTTGGGATTGTCCCGGACTTTGATCTCGACTTGATGAGTCCTGACCAGGACCTCTTTGATATCACCATCCGGGTTCTGGATGGGCTTAAAGGAGTGCTGGCGCGGGAGAGGCCGGACCTGGTCCTGGTGCACGGCGACACCACCACTACTTTAGCCGCCGCCCTGGCGGCTTATTATTGCCGCATTCCGGTGGGCCATGTGGAGGCCGGTCTCCGTACCAGGGACAAATACCGGCCCTATCCCGAGGAAGTGAACCGCCGCCTGACCGGCTCTCTGGCTGACTACCACTTCGCGCCCACCCCATGGGCCCGGGACAACCTCCTGGCCGAAGGAGTGTCTTCAGAACGCATCTGGGTCACTGGCAACACGGTGATCGATGCCTTGCAGTTCATAGCCGCCCAGGTAGCATCCGAAAAAGAAGCTTGGGAGAATTACTTTGTTAGGCGGCACGGTCTGGCCTTGGACGGGCGCCGCCTCATCCTGGTGACCGGCCACCGGCGGGAGAACTTCGGCGAAGGCTTTAAAAATATCTGCCTGGCCCTGCGGCAGATTGTCGAAACCTATCCCCAGGCACACCTGGTCTACCCGGTGCATCTGAATCCCCATGTGCAGCAGCCGGTGTACGAGATCTTGTCCGGGGCGGAACCGGCCCGTGGTGGGAAAGCCGGCGGCGAACTTCATTGCGAAACCCCCGGCGGCGGGCGCCTGTCCCTCCTGCCCCCCCTGGACTATGCCCCCTTCGTGTACTTGATGAGCCGCAGCCACCTGGTCCTCACCGACTCCGGCGGTATTCAGGAGGAGGCCCCGGCCCTGGGCAAGCCGGTCCTGGTAATGCGGGAGGTCACCGAACGGCCGGAAGGGGTCTGGGCCGGCACGGTGAAACTGGTGGGAACCAGCCGGGAAACCATTCTGGCAGAAGTCAAAGCGCTCCTGGAAGACCCTGACCATTATCAGGCCATGGCCCAGGCCAAAAACCCTTACGGGGATGGCCGCGCTTCCCGGCGGATTGTGGAAATCCTGGCGCAACAACTATTGGGAAGTTGAGGATTCTGCACGCCTATATTATAAAGTAGGGGCGGGTTTTAAACCCGCCCCTACCAACCGAAAATGGTGTCGCCCATCCGAATAACACTCTTGAAGATAGTTTCATCGCATACTTAGTTGCAGCCGATGAACAAGAAATATCTATTGTAGGGGCGCACCCGCGGGTGCGCCCTCATTTCAGGGCGGACACATGGGTCCGCCCCTACAGAATCTCTCCGCAAATTTCCCTACCCGAAAAACCTCAACCTGATCGTTTGTCATCTTAGCGATAAGAAGCCGCTTGAATTTCATAGAGGTGGGCGTACTTGCCGGCTTGGCGGACGAGTTCGTCGTGGGTGCCGCTTTCAGTGAGGCGGCCGCCTTCCAGGACATAGATGTAATCGGCCAAGCGGACGGTGGAGAAGCGGTGGCTGATGAGCAGGACCATGCGCCCCTGAAACAATTGCCGGAAGGACTTAAAGACTTCGTATTCGGCCCGGGCATCCATCCAACTGGTGGGCTCATCCAGGATGATTAATCGGGATTGGCGCAAAAAGGCCCGGGCCAGGGCCACTTTCTGCCATTCGCCCAGGCTGAGTTCCCCCTGATCTTCGAATTCATGGCCCAACACCGTATCATAGCCCCGGGGCAGCATTTGGATAAAGTCATCGGCCCTGGTCTGCCGGGCCGCGGCGTAAATCTTATCATCCCGGGGGCTTAAGCTGATGTCCCCCAGCCAGATGTTCTCCCGGGCCGTCAGCCAATAATGGGCGTAGTCCTGGAAGATGACGCTCACTTCCTCCCGCAAAGCCTTGGGGTCGAACTGGCGCAAATCGGTGCCGTCAATGGTTATCCGGCCGCTCACCGGATCATAGAGCCGGCTTAAGAGCTTAATGAGGGTGGTTTTGCCGGAGCCGTTCTCCCCCACCAGGGCCACCACCTGGCCGGGTAAAATCCTGAGGCTGATATCCTCCAGCACAGTTCGATCCCCGGTGGGATAATGGAAATTGACCTTTTCTACGAAAAAGCCCTGTTTTATAGGCCGGGGCATCGCGGCCGGGATGGGCGGCGCTGCCAATCTGGGTTGGAGATCGAGGAATTCGCTGAAATTGGCCAGAAACAGGTTGTCTTCATATAGCCTGGTCAGGCCGCTCCAGACCTCCTGTAAAGAAGTTTGGGCCCGCTGAAAGGCCCCATAGTACATAACCATATCCCCGATGGTGATCGTCCCCTTAACCGCCTGGTAGGCGACCAAGGCCAGAGTGCCGAAAATCGCCAAGGTGGCGCTGGTCTGCGTGGTCAGGTCCGCCAGGGAGCGGCGGGCGGAAAGTTTGAGCCTTCCCACCCGGAGCTTTCGACGCAATTCCCGAAACCAGTCCATGAACAGCGGCCCCAGGCCGAAAAGGCGGATTTCCTTGGCATGGCCGCCGTCGGTGAGCATCCAATGGAAATAAGCAGCTCGCCTTTCGACTTGGGTGTGTTGGCGCTGCCAACCGTACATCCGGTGGGCGTATTTCAAGCGAAGCAAAACCCCGGGGACCGTGGCCGCAAAGAGCATGGCCGCCACCCACCAGTGAAAGGAAACCAGCAAGCCCGCCAGGGCCACCAGAGAAATGCTGCTTTGGCCTAATTGCATCAGGCTGTTCATGATGCTGGCCGGGCGGTAGGTGGCCTCCTGCTGGGCCCGGTGCAGGGTGTCGTAGTACCGGGGGTCCTCGTAATACTCCAGGTCCACCGCCACTGACTTGCCGTGGATGACATCGGCCACGTGGTCGGTGATCACCTGGGTCTGGGCTTCCTTGACCATCTCCGCCAGGGAGCGGCAAGCGGCGGCAAACAGGGCCGCGGCCGCGGCGATGACGACCAGCAGGAGCACCCTTTGCAGCGCCTCAGGTTTTCCCTGAGCCGCCAGGCCACCAGTGACGGCATCGACGATCAACTTCATCAGGTAGAGAGAAACCAGGGGCAGCAGGCCCTGGATCAAAATGAGCCCAAAGTTGGCAATGGTCCATCCCGGGGCGCTCTGCCAAACCAGGCGCAGAGCCCTTTCCAGGTGCAGACTGTGCCTGATCTTTTCTTTGATGGTTAGGGCCGGATTCATGGGCAATTAAGGGGCAACCAAAGGTAGACGCCTGGCTTAACCTGTCCGACTGACCACAGGCGTCAACGGGCAATAAAAACTTTCTGGCAAGATTATACTCTAGAAGGGAGAAAATCTACAGAGTGGGCGGGTAGTTAGTTAAAGATGTACCTCATTGGGTTTTGCTGGAGATAAAGAACAGGCACATCAGGGCAACTCCTCCCACCATACCCACCATGACCCCCAGATAGAAAGCCAGCGCGACCATATTTTGCCTCCTTATAGCGTTTGCCAAAAGTTTTTTCCGATAACCCGATGGATTGTAGGGGCGGACCCATGTGTCCGCCCGCAGGAGGGCGCACACACGGGTGCGCCCCTACAAGAAATTATTTTTGGCAATCGCTATAAAATGTGTAATCGGCAGAAAGAAGGAAAATCTAAAATAAAAGCAGCAAAAGGAGAGAATTTTGATATGGGAGCCGCTTTGGAGTTACTGCGGGGGGCAAAACTGAGCTGCTCCCCCAAAAGGGGCATCATTTTGATAGACGGTATGTATGCTTCAGCCGAAACGGCCGGTGATGTAATCTTCGGTCTGCTTGTGGGCAGGGGTGGTAAAGATCTTCTGGGTGGGGCCGAACTCGACGATGCGACCCTGAAAGAAGAAGGCGGTAAAATCGGATACCCGGGCGGCCTGCTGCATGTTATGGGTAACGATGACGATGGTGTAAGCGCTCTTCAGGTCGTTGATCAACTCTTCAATCCTGGCGGTGGCAATGGGGTCAATGGCCGAAGTCGGCTCGTCCATCAGCAGGACCTCGGGCTCCACGGCCAGAGCCCGGGCGATGCAGAGCCGCTGCTGCTGGCCTCCGGAAAGGGCCGTGCCCGGCTTCCGCAGTTCATCTTTCACTTCGTCCCACAGGGCGGCCCGGCTCAGGGCCTCCTCCACCCGGTCGGCCAGTTCTCCGCGGCCTAACCGGTAGTGCATCTTCAAACCATAGGCCACGTTGTCGAAGATGGTCATGGGAAACGGTGTAGGCTTCTGGAAGATCATGCCCACCCGGCGGCGCAGCTCCATGACGTCATAAGCCGGGTCCAGGATATTTTGCCCGTCCAGCAGCACCTCGCCCTGGGCCTTTTGGTCGTCGTAAAGCTCATAGATACGGTTATAGATGCGGATGTGGGTGGATTTGCCGCAACCGGAGGGGCCGATGATGGCCGTCACCCGGTGGGTGGCGATCTCCAGGTTGTTGTCGAACAGGGCCTGGTGTTCGCCGTAAAAGAAGTTCAGCTCACGGGCGCTGATCTTGAGGTCCGAAGTCGCGGTCAAGGTTTTCTCGGCTACCGCTTCCTCGGCGTCAGCGGCGAAGGAAAATAGGTTTAAGGAAGCCTCCAGGCTTTTCATGTCTTCCGTTCTCCCAGGAAATAACGAGTTACCAAGGTCAGGGCCAGAACCCCGCCGGTGATGAGCAGAGATGCCCCCCAGGCCTTTTGTTGCCAGTCGGAATAAGGGGACACGGCATAGTTGAAGATGGTCACCGTGAGATTCGGGGTCGGTTGCCCCAGCGAGGTCATCATATAGGGGCTGTTGAGGGCGGTGAACAACAGGGGCGCAGTTTCCCCGCTGACCCTGGCCACAGCCAGCAAAATTCCGGTAATCAGCCCGGCCTTGGCGGCCCGGAAGACCACTGCCAAGGTTATTTTCCAGCGCGGCGCTCCCAGGGCCAGCGCAGCCTCCCGCAGGGTATTGGGGACCAGGCGCAGCATGTCCTCGGCGGTCCGGGCGGCGATGGGCAGCATGATAATGGCCAGGGCGGCGATGCCGGCATAGCCGGAGAATCTCCCCAGCGGTACAACCACCAGGGCATAGGCAAAGACTCCGATGATGATGGAGGGCATGCCAATCAAGACGTTGGCGGAAAATCGAGCATTATCGGCCAGACGCGACCCCTGGCCGAATTCCGCCAGGTAAATTCCCCCCAACAGGCCCAAGGGCGCGGCGATGGCTGTGGCCAGCAGGGTCATAACCACGGTGCCGATGATGGCGTTTGCCAGGCCGCCGCCTTCCATTCCCGGCGGACTAGGAAGTTGCGTAAAGAAGTCCAGATTGAAGGCTCCCAGTCCCCGCCTCACCACCACCCAGACAATCCAGGCCAGGATCAGCATGCCCAGGACCGCGGACGCGGTTGACAAGGCGCTAACGATCGCGTTGGTAAGCCGGCGGCCGGTGGCGGGCCTGGGTTTCATAGGCCGACACTCCAGGCGCGGTACAACCTTTTAAGCAACATCTGAGAGAACATCTGCACCAGATAGGTAATGACGAACAGGATCAACCCCAGCTCGATCAAGGCGCTGATATATATGGCGCTGGTGGCCTCGGTGAATTCGTTAGCCAGAGTGGAGGCGATGCTGTTGCCGGCGGCGAAGAGCGAAGCTGAGATATGGTGCGAGTTGCCAATCACAAAGGTGACGGCCATGGTCTCCCCCAGGGCCCGGCCCAACCCCAGGAAGACCGCGCCGATGATGCCCACCAGACCATACGGGATGGTCACCTTATAAGTTACCTCCCAGGTGGTGGCGCCCATGCCGTAAGCGGCCTCTTTGACCACGGGGGGCACCAGGGAAAAGACGTCCCGGGTGATGGCGCAGATAAAGGGCAGGACCATGAAAGCCAGAATGATGCCCGCGGTCAGCATCCCGAGGCCCATGGGCGGGCCTTGAAACAGCGGCAGCCAGCCCAGGGTTTCCCCCAAGGCCGGCTGGATGTAATTAGCCATAAAGGGAGCAAAGACGAACAGGCCCCACATGCCGTAGATAATACTGGGAATGGCGGCCAGCAGCTCGATGACGGTGCCTACCACCCGGCTTAGGCGGGGGGGGGCCAGTTCCACCAGAAACAGGGCCAGGGCGATGCTCAACGGCACTGCGATCAGCATAGCGATGAGGGTGGAGACCAGGGTGCCGTAAATACTGCTTAGTGCGCCGAAATTTTCGGTGACCGGGTTCCACTGCTGTGAAATCAGGAAGCCGACGCCGAAGCGCTTGAGAGCTGGCCAGGATTGCTGTATCAGGACGATGAAGATGCCGCCCATAAGGGCCGGGATCAGCAGAGCGCTGATGATAGTCAAATACCGGAAGATCTTGTCGCCGCGGTTAACCCGTTGAGCCGGAGCCGCTAGAGACACGGTATCCGGCGCTGCTCCAGTTGCTGTCTGCATGTGCAAAATCCGTTTCTGAACATGGAGGTCAGGGTCAAATGGTCCCTAGCCTCCGGCATACTGCTGTCGAAACCAGGCTGTGATTAACCAGGCGTTTGGAAGCAAAACGGGGCGGTCCGAGAACCGCCCATAGAAGCCGTCCTACGCAAGATTCGTTTGTCTTACTTCCCTGGCCACACCGGCTTGCCGCCGGAAGTGATCTCCTTAGCCCAGGTGGCTTCCACCATGTCCACCACGTTTTTGGGCATGGGCACGTAGTCGAGCTTTTTTGCCATGTCGCCGCCGTGCTGGAAGCACCAATCGAAGTATTTCAGCATGGCCTGGGCCTTGGCGGCGTCGGGCTGGTCCTTGTGGACCATGATGAAGGTGGCGCCCGCAATGGGCCAGCTCTGGTCGCCCGGCTGATCATCCAGCATTAAATAAAAGCCGTAGGGAGCCTTGGACCAGTCGGCATTGGCCGCGGCCGCCGCAAAGGCCTCGAGGCTGGGCTTCAAGAATTTGCCGGCCTTATTCTGCATAAGAGTATATGTCATATTATTTTGTTTAACATAGGCATATTCGACGTAGCCGATGGAGCCGGGCACCACTTTCACCTGGCCGGCCACGCCTTCATTGCCCTTGCCGCCGACGCCGTTTTTCGCGGGCCATTGCACTGAAGTGCCGGCCCCGACCTTCTGTTTCCATTCCGGGGAGATCATGGACAGGTAGGTACTAAAGATGAAGGTAGTTCCGGAGCCATCGCTGCGGTGCACCTCGGTAATGGCCTGGGAGGGCAGCTTCAGCTTGGGGTTGAGCTTCTTAATAGCCGGATCGTCCCACTTGGTGATTTTGCCGAGATAGATGTCGGCCAGCACCGGGCCGTTAAGCTTCAGTTCTCCGGGGCCGATGCCCGGAATATTCACAGCCAGCACCACGCCGCCCATAACCATGGGCCATTGCACCAGGCCATTCTGTTCCAGCATATCTACCTTTTGGGGCGCATCCGAGGCGCCGAAATCCACGGTCTTGGCCTTGATCTGGGCAATGCCGCCGCCGGAGCCGATGGACTGATAATTGATCTTGACCCCGGTGGTTTGATTAAATTTGTGGGCCCACTGACCATAAATGGGGTAAGGGAAAGTGGCCCCAGCCCCGTTAAGAGTCACGGGCTGGGCCTGGGCGAGGCTGACCAGAAAGCAGCTAAGGATAAGGGATGAGAGCAACCACCATGACTTCCGCATGTTCAGGCTCCTTCGAGTTTGGCAAAAGATTGTTTTAAACCTATTTCAAAACCACGTTTCCTCGAGGTCAGGAACCCTGGCGCGCGCCGCCGTGGTTTCAAAACAGCTTTAGTACACGGTAGTGCTTAATTGTTAGGTTTCAGTTAGGAGGGAGTAAAATTTCTATGAATTTGGCGGCGAGATTATTTTTAATCCGCCTGAAGATGCAACGCAAAGCTGCTCCCCTTTCCCGGGGTGCTGTCCACTGTCACCCGGCCACCCAGGGCTTGGGAAATGTGTTTGACGATGGCCAGCCCCAGGCCGGTGCCGCCCACCTTGCGGCTGCGGCCGGCGTCCACCCGGTAGAAGCGCTCAAAAATGCGGGAAAGCTGATTTTTTTCAATACCGACCCCCTGATCACGCACCCGGACCACCACCTCGGCTCCTGCCCGTAGACCTTCCACCTGAACGGCGCTGCCCGGGGAGCTGTATTTCACGGCATTGTCGATCAGGTTGACCAGGGCCTGCTCCAAAAGCGGCGCATTGATCTGGGCCCGCAGGTCCTCGGGACAATTCAGGGAAACGGCGATATTTTTGGCCGCGGCCTGGGCGGCGCAAACCTGAATAGCTGACTCCATAACTCCCCTGAGCTTGCCGGCGCTCAGAAAAACCCGGCCCTGCTCGGCGTCCCGTTCAATACGGGAGAGGCTGAGGAGGTCGTCAATAATCTCGTTAATCCGATCGGTCTGCCGGGCGATGATGTGCAGGAACTTCTCGGCATTCTCGGGTTCGCGCAGCGCCCCGGCCAGCAGGGTCTCCACGAAGCCTTTAATTGAGGTTATCGGGGTCTTGAGTTCGTGGGAGACGTTGGCCACGAAGTCCCGCCGGGTCATCTCCAGGCGCCGGAGCTGCGTAACATCGTGGAGCACAACGAGAAACCCAATATCCAGCCCTTGCGTGTCCTTCAGGAAGGTGCCGTGGGCCTGGATCACCTGCGCGCCTTGCCGCAGAGCCACCTCGCTTTCCACGGGCTCCCGGGTAAAGATGATGCGGGTAATGAAGCTCTGCAACTGCGGGTCCCGCACCACTTCCTGGATGCTGCGATCCTGGGAAGTAACATAGTCCGCGCCCAGCAACTTAGCCGCCGCCGGGTTCAGGGCGATGAGGCGCTGCTCGGCGTCCACTGCCAGAACGCCTTCCACCATGCTGGAAAGCACTGCTTCTTGCAACTGCCCCTGCCGGACGAGGGCGTTGATGCGGTCCTCCAGTTGCTCAGCCATGTGATTAAAGGCCTCGGCCAGGCTGCCCAATTCGTCCGCGGCGGGCACCGGCAGCCGCCGGCTCAGGTCGCCGCCGGCAAAGCGTAAAGCCCCCCGCTTCAAATCCTCCAGGGGACGGCTGATCCGTTGGGAAAGGAAGAGACTCAAGGCCGCCAGTATCAGGACAATAATCAGGCCGCCCAGGGCCATTTTCCAGTATAAGGCCCGCAGGGCCTGGGCAATGGCGGTCATGGGCAGGGAGGCCCGCACCACCCCGGCAATTCGGCCCTGATCCTTTAGAGGGATCGCCACGTACATCCGTTGATGACCCAGCGTGAAACTGAATCTCCCGGAGGTCCCCACCCGGCCCCGCAACGCCTCCTGCATCTCCGGGCGGTCCGCGTGATTCTCCATGCGGGCCGGGTTCTCCTCGGAGTCGCCCAGGACCTGGCCGGAGGGTAAGATCACCGTCAGCCGGGTGGCTGTCAACCTTCCCAGGTCCTTGCACAATTGATCGATCTCCCGGCCATTGGCGGGGGACAAACCGCCTCGCAGGTAGTCCTGTACCAACAGGGCGCGGTTCTTCAAGTCAATTTCGGTCTGCTCCAGATAAAATTGCCGCCAGGAGGCGGTGGCGTACCAGGTGAGGGCAAGGAGAGAGAGGAGGGTTACCAGCAGGTAGGACGGAAAGAGTTGCCAGATCAGACGCTTGCGGGGCATGGGCAACCTAAGGTTCAAGGTTCAAGTTCAAAGAAAGCGGGCGTGGAGGCCCGCGCCACCAGGATAATCAATCCTTTAGGCGGTAGCCGATGCCGCGCACGGTCTCTAAGGATTTGCCGAAAGTCCCCAGTTTCTTCCGCAGGCCGACAATATGCACGTCCACTGAGCGCTCGGTGACGGCAAAATCTTCGCCGTGCACCTCCTTGACGATCTGGCTGCGGGTGAAGACCCAGCCGGGACGCCGCGCCAGGAGATGGAGGAGGTGAAATTCCGTCACGGTGAGATCCAGCTTTTGCCCGGCCAGCAGGACTTCATGGCGGCCCGGATTGATCACTAATTCCTTAAATTTCAGGGGCGCGGTATCACTCGGAACTTCGGCCTTCCTTCGCCGGAGCGCCGTCCGGATGCGGGCCAGCAGCACCCGGGGACTGAAAGGCTTGGTGACGTAATCGTCCGCTCCCAACTCCAGGCCGGCGACGATATCCGCTTCTTCCCCCTTGGCAGAAAGCATGATGATCGGGATAGGCCGGGTCCGGGCGTCGCTCTTGAGCCTCCGGCAGACCTCCAGGCCGTCTACGCCGGGAAGCAGTAAATCCAGGAGAATGAGATCGGGCAGGATAGCCCGGGCAGTGGCCACCGCCTCTTCGCCGGTGGCTGCGCCGGTTACGCGGTAGCCTTCACGGGCCAGATTGTACCGGAGCAATTCCAGGATATCCTCTTCATCGTCCACCGCCAGAATGCTTTCTTGGGCCACCTGAGTCCTCCGGTTTGTCCTTATAGCGATCGCCGAAAGTTTTTTCCGAAAGCAGGTTTCCTAAAATCCCCCCTAACCCCCCTTTAGAAAAGGGGGGAACTATAAGGAATTGCTTATAAAGTCCCCCTTTTTTAAAGGGGGATTCAGGGGGATTTTAAGATCTATAATCAGCAAAAATTTTTGGCAAATGCTATAACTGCAAGCCACCGCAAGTTATTTGTCCGGTTCGGGCAGCGTAAAATAGAAGGTCGCCCCTGCATTGACCTCTCCTTCGGCCCAAACCCGGCCTCCATGCCGTTGAATGATCTTTTGGACGATGGCCAGTCCGAGCCCCGTGCCTTCAAACTTGGAGGCGGAGTGCAATCTTTGAAAGGCTCCGAATAATTTATCCGCCTGCGCCGGGTCGAACCCTATCCCGTTATCCTTGACAAAATAGACAGTTTCACCGCATTCAAGTGAGCCTCCCAGTTCGATGTGGCCGGTTTCCCTGGGGGCAGTAAATTTGACGGCATTGGCCAAAAGATTGAGCCACACCTGTTTGATCAGGTTGTAGTCGCCCTGGGCCGGAGGCAGAGGATTAATGGTCAATTGAATATTAGGGGTTGGGGCGTAGGCTTTGATTTCACTGACGGCACTTTTAACCAGCTTGGTCATGTCAATCTCGGATTTATTCACCTTCCCGTGCCCCAAACGCGAGAAGGCCAGAATGTCATTAATGAGCCTGTCCATCTGGCGGCCTCGGTCAATGATAACGTCGAGCAGCCGTTGACCCTCAGCATCGAGTTGTTGGGCGTGGTCCTCCAGAAGGATGTTGGAGAAACCCTCGATGGCCCGAAGCGGCGCCCGCAGGTCATGAGAGACGGAATAAGAGAAGGCCTCCAGGTCCTGGTTGGCCTCCAGGAGTTGACCCCGGGCCGCGGCCAATTTGTCCACCATGGAGTTGAAAGACTCGGAGAACTCCCCCATGAAGTCGACCCGCTGAGTGAAATCGCCCGAGGCGATCATCTGGGTCTGCCAGGTGAGATGGCGCAGACTGGCCTGCAGGGACTTGAGGGCGCCGGCCATCAGGCCCCCGGCCTTGAGCGTCGGCGAGGACAAGTCTCCCTTGGATACGGCCAGGGCAAAGCCTTGGGCCGCCCGCACCTCGGTAAGCAGCCGGGCCAGCCGGGCCTGCTGGTCCGGAGTCCCGGGTAGTTCAGGGGGCGGAGGTGCGCCTCGAAACCAGGTTGATTCAATGGCCTGAAGGGCGCGCTCCAGGTCGTCGCTGGGAGAATCTTTCGACACTATCAGTCCACGGCTTTAGCAGTAAAACGGCAGGTGCGGTCGCCGGTGCACCAGCAGTCAATCTCTTTGACCACAAAGTTTTTGCCGGAGAAGTTCTCCAGCAAACCGGCGATGAAGCCCTCATCGTAAACGCAGATTTCATAATCCAGTTCCGGCAGGCCGGAGCAGTCCAGGTCTTCGGAGACGGTGAGGACGAAGTCATTGGCTTGCAAATCCGCCTTTTCCACCCTTAGGATACCGATGCCCATGTCTTTGAGGACCTCTTGAAGCTTTTTGACAAACTGGGCGAAATCGGTGCAGCCGGTGAGCAGGTGTTGATAAAACTGGGTGCCCGCCAGCTTGCCGGCCTCATAGAAAATCTGGTCGGTCTTTTCGGTCCCCAACTGCTGTTCCATGATGTCGCGGAAGCAGAACTGCATGAGGCGGTAGACTTCGAGGCGTGCCTTGGGCCCGAGATTGGGCCGGCCCGCGTCCAGGTTCCCTAATAGTTCCCAATAGAATTGGTATTTGCGTGTGGCTTCCATCTGTTTCCCTCAGGGGTAGGAGATTATGGCGAATGCCAGCATGGCATTAGGGATTTTAGGGCAATTTACGCATTAATAGGTGAAAATGCAAGCCCGGAGGCAGGGCGAAAGGACCGGACTTTGGCAAAGGGAAGCGCCAAAGCTGGCTAAAGATTTGCTGGAGCTGGGCATCTCAGGTCGTTTTTTGTCAAACCGCGTTTCTGGCATAATTGATCTGTAAGAATTAAAATTTGCTGAAATCTTGATAATCATCCCGCATCTCTCGTTTAATGATAATCGGGCTTGCCTGACGTTTTAAACGAAGGCGTGAAGCAGGACCGGAAGATATACATCCTCCGGTCCTGTTTTGGAAGTCGGCCTTTATTTAACTGACAGGGCCAGTTTTACGGTCACTTGAGCCGGGGCCTTCTGGGCCTTGGGAAATTCCAGGGCCTTCAAGGTTTGGGACAGACAGCTTTCGAATCCCTGATTGGCCAGTGGCGGCTTGCCCGCTGGCTCGCCCACGATTTTGCCATCCGGTCCCACGGTGAACACCAGGGTAATCTCCGCCGGCAGTTGATAGCCAGTTTTGACGGCATCCTGGCAGCAGCGGGACAACTGGGCCGCCGCGTTATTCAGGACCTGGCGGACCTCGGCGGCGGGAAGCGCCCCGTCAATCTGGACATTTTTGACCGTCACCGTGACCGCCGGTCCGGCGGCGGTTCCCGTTTCTCCTGGAGCGGCGCCGCCCGGACCTGCGGAAGCGACATTATAGCCGTGCGGGCCGGACTTCTTTCTAACCCACGCCGTCTCGGGCATATACTTGGCCCCATATCCACGGGAGCCCGGCATCAAGGCCATGGGCGCGGCGGCTCCGCCTTCTCCGAGGGCCAGGTCGGAAACGCCTTGCGGCAGCGGCAGGGGCTGCTTCACGGTGACCAAGGTGCCATCGGCCCGCTTGACCTTATCCACTGCCACGAAGGACGTAAAGGGGCTCATCAGGCTGTATTTGAGACCGAGGGCGACCACCTGCTTCTCCAGGTCCTTATTGCTCGGGTCGAAATTGCTGAAGTCCACCAGGCCCATGATCCGCTGCCGGGCCCAGAGGAAGCGCAGGGCGGCATTATCCGGGCTGGACTTGGCCTCGGACAAATCGATCCGGCGCTCAAACGGCCCTTGGGCCGTCTTGCCCTTGACCACCACAGTTCCGGTGGGATTGCCCCGGTATTTGCCCAGGATGGCAAGAGGCCGCAGGGCAAACAGGTCCGGCGCCGCTGCCGGCTCCACGTCGTAGGCCTGAAAGCCTTCATAGGACACCTTGATGTCCGTGAGCACCGGACTGGCGATATAATTGCGGAACCTGGCCGCCTGTTTCGCCGCCTCTCCAGGGTTGAGCACCACGAAAGACTCCCCCTGGCCGGCCCGGGCCATGCCTTCGATCAGGTGGCGGTTGACCGCGGTGCCGATGCCGAAGGCGAACAGGTTGGCCGATTTCAAATTGTCGCGAATTAATTGAAAGACCTGGGGCTCCACGTCCACATAACCGTCGGTGGCCACCGCCACAATGCGGGATACCCCTTCCGTATGAGGCAGGCCCAGGGCCTGGCTCATGGCCGGCACGATGTTGGTGCCGCCGCCGCCGGGCTGAGACTTGATAAAATCCAGGGCCTTTTGTTTGTTCTCGGCGCTGGCCGGCAGAGAGCCGCCGGGCGCCAGGATGGACTGGCCGCTGGCGAATAGCACAACGTTCAGAAAATCCTGGGGCCTGAGCCCTTGAATAACCTCCTGCATCAGGGTCTTGGAGGTTTCCAGGGGAAAGCCGTACATGGAGCCGGAAATATCTACGATGAACACGTATTCCCGGGGCAGGACTGCCTTTGCGGCGACCTTGGCCGGGGGCTCCATCATCAACAGGAAGAAGTTTTCATCCTTGCCGGGATAGAGCAGCAGACCGCTGTCGATCTTGTCGCCCGCCAGGGCGTAGCGCAGGACAAAGTCCCGGTTGCCCGCGGTCTTCTCATCTTTGATTTTGACCTGCGCGGCGTTTTGCCCCGAGTATTTGATCTCCACTTCGTGGCTGGGGCTGGCCAGCTTGGTGATGGGCAGGCCGCTGCTCAACTCCACGTTCAGGCCGAAGGTATAAGGCGGCGCCTCACCTTCGTGCAAATAAGGATTCTGCACCCATTTGTCGGTATCCGGGGCACCGGATGCGGTTTTGGTGGTGTAGCGCGGCCCGACGACCGTAGGATAGACGAATTCATAGATATTATCTTCGGCCTGGAGGAGCTCCATATAGTTGAGCTCCACCTTGATCTCATCGCCCGGCAGGATGTTGGCCACATTCATCTGGAAGACGTTGGGCCGCTGCTGCTCCAGGAGCGAAGTAGTCTTGCCCTCCTTTTTAGCCGCCTCATAAGTTTCCCGGGCCTTTTGCCGCTCCATGATCTCGGCATCGATGACCCGCTCGCCGATGGTCATGCGCATGGCATGCACCGCCGCCCGGCTGGACGCGGGGAAGACGTAAATGGCTTCAAGAGTCTTTTTGCCAGTGTTTTTGTAGACCTGGGTGACTTTGACTTCCGTTGCCAGGCCGGCGATCTTGACATCGGCCTGGCTGCTCTTCAACGGCATGACATCCTTGTCCGGTTCGTCGCTGAGCACCATAAAGTAAGGGGCCAGGGTTTTGTCCGCCGGCTTGCCGGATTCTGCACTACGTAATCCCATAGTTGCCAGGCAGCCGGAGAACAATGCGAGAATGATCAACATGGCGCGAAGGGGCCTAAACCGGAACATCGATAACTCCTTTGTCATCAAGTGTGGTATAGTTGCTTCGGGGGAAATAATTTCCACCTTTGTCTTGATTAGACCGGGCCAGATTCAATCGGTTAAATTTTAAAATAAAATTTCCCGATGGCATTAAAAAATATTTTGCTGCGGAAGCAGATGGTCACAATTTTCCGTCGTAAGGATGCCCCACTCTTGCTTGCTCTGCTGCTGGCGGTCGGCTTCGTGGTGGCCGGGATCACCTGGGCCGGTTGGCTGGAGCGGCCGGAAGCCTTCTATTACGATTTTTGGCATCAATTGGCCGGCGTCCGCGTGCATCCGCAGCATGTGGTGATCGTCGCCCTGGATGAGGCGACCCTGAAGGCCCATCCGGCTGAGCCCTTGGTCTGCTGGACGCCTAACTTTGCCCGGGTCATCCAGGTCCTGCGCCGGGTGGGGGTGCGCGCCATCGGCCTGGATTATCTCTTCCAGATCAGTATCGAATCCTGGCTGAAAACCTTCGATCTGCCCGCCGATCACCGCGCTCTCAATTATGACCGGCCTTTCAAACAGCAGTTGGCTTCCGGCCAGGTGGTCATGGCCGGCTACCTGGATCATCAACAAAAATGCCTCATCCTGCCCATCGAGAGCTACCTGTCGGTCTTGCCCCGGCCGCAGCAGGAAATCGGTTTGATCAATCTTTTCAATGACAACGACGGGGCGATCCGGCGCTTTGGGCCAGCCCTGGCCGATGGTCACGGCCAGATCAATCTCACTTTCGCCAAGCTGCTGGCTCTCCGGGGGTCAGGGGAGGACCCGGTCAAGGAATTAGAGCGTTGCCGGCAGGAACCCCGGTTGCAAAGCTGGTCCGCCGCGGACCCGGCGGCGGTGGATCTTCAGGCGCTGCCCCTGATAGGGTTCGCCGGACCGCCGGAAACCTTTCCACGAATATCCATGCAGCGCTTCCTCACCCCCGGGGCCGAACAGGACGAAAACATCCGGGCTCTCAAAGACAAAATCATTATCATCGCCACCGACCCCAACCCCCAGGATAGCCAAGTCACCCCTTATTCTCTGAGCCTGTGGTTTCATCCGGGCATCGATATGAGCGGCCCGGAGATTCACGCCAATATCATCGAAACCCTGCTCACCGGCCTGTTTCCCCGGCCGGTCCCCGGTTATCGCCGGATTATCTACCTGTTCGGTGTCTTGGTGTTCGGCAGCATCCTGATTTATCACCTGACTCCCTGGCGGGGGTTGGCCGCGGCCGTGGCCTTGATAGTCCTGGCAGGCGTCTTTTCTTACCTGCTGTTTCGCCACTACCTGCTGCTGCCGGTGGCCAACCTGCAATTAGCGGTGGGGTTAAGCTACGTCGGCATCCTGGGGATCAAGCTTACCGGAGAGGAGCGGGAACGGACCCGCCTGCGCCAAATTTTCTCGCGTTATGTGACCGATGAAGTAGTAGAGAAACTGCTGGCTTCCGGTAAATTTCCGGACCTGGGCGGTGAAGCCTTCCAGGTGACCGTGCTCTTTTCCGATATCCGCAATTTCACCACGATCTCCGAGAATCTGAGACCCCACCAGGTGGTGGAGATGCTCAATACCTATTTCAGCCGGGCCTGTGAGCCGATTTTGGCCCAGGGGGGCACTGTGGACAAATTCATCGGCGATGCGGTGATGGCGGTCTTCGGGGCCCCGGTCGCGTACCCGGACCACGCCCGCCGCGCTCTCGCGGCCGCCATGGGGCTGGCCCAACAGGCCAGGGAATTTCGCACCTGGATGCTAGAGCATTTCGGTGACCGGGAATTGCCCGAATTTGCCGTCGGCATCGGCCTGCACACCGGCGAGGCCATTATCGGCAATATCGGCTCCACCAAGCGCCTGGAGTACACCGCCATCGGCGACACGGTAAATGCCGCCTCACGGCTGGAATCTTTGACCAAGGAATTGGGCTGGACCATCGTGGCCAGCCGTAGTACTATCGAGGCCGCCGGGGGAGTGAAGACCGGCCGCCATGATGTTCGCACGGTCAAAGGCCGCAAGGAACCTCTGCAAGTCTTCGAGATCCTGGGCCTGGAATGAAATGAAGTCGGATTTGGTTAAGAGATCAGGTTTTTTTAAGATTCTTCAAGGAGGAAACATGCCTAAATTCGCAGGTATTCTTGGCAAACTGGTCCCAAGTCTAATTGCCGGCGTGGTCCTGACGGCGCCCCTACCGGCCCGGGCCACTAATGCGCCGGCGGCTCCGGGACCGCTTCTCCTGGCCCAAAACTCTGAGCCCAAAGCTGAAAAGGCGCCCAGCCAGGCTGTCCCTAAAACAGCACCCGGACCAGTCAAATCAGTAACGCCGGCGACTAATTCGGAGAAAATGGAGGAAAGGACCTTCAAAAAGAAGGGGATGGCGGCCCCCAGGCCGCTGCCGGAGGCCTCCGGGACTAAAAAAATGGGGGGACAGATCATCCGTGACAAGGAAGCCCCTGAGGACGAGTAACCCGCGGCGATTAGACTTATTGCAAAAATGGTCTTGGCCTTATCTCTAACTGAGGAGGTTTGCCATGCTGCTTTACTTGGTACAGCATGCCGAAGCCAAAAGCGAAGCCGAAGACCCGCAGCGGGACCTCGCGGCCAAGGGCCTCCGGGATATTCAAAAGACCGCGGCCTATCTGGGCAAATTGAAGCTCCCGGTCCGCCAGATCCTGCATAGCGGCAAGACCAGGGCCTTGAGCACCGCGCGGGTATTGGCCGAAGCCCTGCAGCCCCCGCAGGGTATCGCGGCGTCTGATGGGCTGGCGCCCCTGGACGATGCCGGGATTTGGGCGGCCCGCCTGGCGGAAATGCCTGAAGATCTGATGCTGGTCGGGCATCTCCCTCATCTGGGAAAGTTGGCGGCCTTACTCGTCAGCGGTGATCCAGAGAAAGCGGTCGTCAACTTTAAGATGGCCGGGGTGGTCTGCCTGAGGCGCCTGGCGCCTGGCGAATGGGTGGTGGAATGGCTGATTATTCCGGAGGTGGTTCTTTAGCCGGCTCCCCGCGTTCCGATGAACTCTCTTCGGTATGTTTGGGAAGAGTAAAGTAAAAGCCCGCCCCCTGGTTCACCTTCCCTTCGGCCCAGACGCGGCCGCCATGGCGTTGGATAATCCGGTGAACAATAGCCAGGCCGATGCCGGTCCCTTCGTATTCCTCGCTGCCATGCAGGCGTTGGAAGGCTCCAAATAGTTGGTGGGCATAACGCTCGTCAAAACCGATGCCATTGTCTTTAACGTAGTAAACCTTTTCCATCCCTTTGATCCAGCCGCCCACCTCGATGATGGCATTCTTCTTAGGCCTGGTAAACTTGATGGCATTGGTCAGGAGATTTACCAGGACCTGGGTGATCAAAGAGAGATCGCCATAAGCCGGAGGCAGGTCTTTGATGATTAACTGGATACGTCTTTTCCGGGCCATGACTTTAAGGGATTTGAAAACCTGCCGGCTCAAGGCGGCCAGGTTGAACAGGGTTTTTCTCATCGGCTTCCGCCCCAGATGGGAAAGGCCAAGGAGGTCGTCGATGAGTTGCCCCATAATCCTGGTATTGGTGCAAATGACTTTAAGCAACCTGCGGCCCTCGGCGTCGAGTTGGGCGGCATGCTCCGACAGCAGTATTCTGGAGAAGCCGTCAATGGCCCGGATGGGAGCTTTGAGGTCATGGGACACTGAATAAGAAAAGGCTTCCAGCTCCCGGTTCGCTGCCTGCAGTTGGCTGGTGCGCTCCTGCACCCGGGCTTCCAACTCTTCATTCAGCCCCCGGACTTTTTCTTCCACCTGCCGCCGTAATTTTATTTCCTCCTCCAGCAAGTCCACGGCCCGATTTAATTCGGTGGTGCTTTGCACAAGGCGCTGCTCATTTTCCTCCTGAGCCCGCCTGAGCGTTTCTTCCAGACGCCGTGGCGCAGAGATATCGACGAAGACCGCCATCGCCCCCCGGGGGAGGCCGTCTTCTCCCAATAAGGGCTGGGCATTGCCCAACAGAGAGCGCACGCTGCCGTCGTCCAGAACCAGATCGACTTCGGCCTCTCTCACTATCTGGCCTTTGGCGGCTCGGTGGAGTGGAAACTCTTGGAACGGTAGTTCCCGGTCGTCCCTCATGATGCGAAATTTTCCGGGCTCGCCTGCGGAGCCAACCCCGGAAAGATTGCTGCCGGAAGGTACACCCAGCAGGTCATAGGTCATGGAATTGCCGGTAATCTGGAGGCAGCCCGGGTCATGAGCCAGGAAGATATAGGCCGGCATGGCGTCCAATATTGGCTGTAATTCAGCCGCTTGGGCGGAAAATTTAGCAAAGATAAGGGGATCGAGATGTACTTTCAAAAGCCCTCACAGCGTCGGCGAAACGGGAGATAAACCCGGTAGGCGTAAGTCAGAGGAGCGCTGGTGATGTGCGCCAGGCGGCTGAAAGGGTAGAAGGCCAAGAGGGTAGAGGCGCTCATAATCATAAGTCCAGGGTTCGTAATAGTCGTCGATCTGCGGTAGATCAGGATTTTCATGGAAAAATAACCTTAAAGAGTCGGCGGGAGATTCTTTATGGAGATTTTGCGCCTTGGTCATCACCACGTGCTCCTAAAATTGCGCGTAACTCTTTTAATTTTTTCCCGACTCCGGGATATTGTTGTTCAATTTTGTTTAACAATTTTCCGATAACCGGCAAATCAATGGAAAGAACTAAAATCCCTAGGAAAATAAATAAAATTCCAGGGATTATCGGCAGTATCAGACCCGAAATGCCAATAAAGAGCAAGATTACGCCAAGAACAATCCGAATCATTACTATCATGTTATAACTCCGAAAATCTGGTTAAAGGATATTTTTAATTTAATCCTCTTCGTATGTTACTTCCTCGGCCTTCCGCACTACGACCATAGTATCCCGCTGCGAGCCGGTGGGGCCGTAATAGCTGAAAGCGTAACTTAGCTGGGCGTAGCCGCCGCGATCCTTCGGCATCCCAAAGGGGGCGCAGAAACCGCAAGGAAGACAAAAATTGGTTCTTGGTCACTGGAATTCCCCATACGGAAAGGATTTATCCGGGGTGCTTTCATAAAAATAAGTCCTCAGCGACTGCTTTCAAGTAGGAAGGGCGGTTCGCCTTGTAAGACCGGGCCCGGATGCTTACAGAAACCCTTAGTTGGGTAAGCCAATCGAGGCCTCTATGTGGCCTTGGCCGCCTGGCTCCTTACTTTCCTCGGAATGCTCCGGTCGCTGCGCCGGTTGCTCTTCGGGGCCAATCAAACCGGGCAAGAATAAGCCATCAGAAAAAAGCCGTTGCCGCCACCGCCAGGGAATTCTATGCTGTGCTGTTACCGGCAGTGAAAGTACTGAGGTGATAAAGGGGTTGGATTTGCTATCCAGAGAAAAACCCGAGAAAAGCGGTACTTTTAAAGAAAAGCTCCGGGAGATTTTTCAAGCAGCCCTCCGGGCCGCAGACCCGCAGCCGACCAGGAAAGATATGGTGATAGAAGGACTTGCGCCAACTTGCTAAATTTTCGGGAGAAAATCAGGCAAAATTGACCGGCTGGAAAGGCAGAATTGGCAGGAGGCCAAGGTGAAACTGTGCTGCAAAGGTTACAGCTTAAATCTCTTTTCCAGAGGTCGCCTCTCCGGCACGTAGCGGTGCGGGATAGTTTCTTCGTTCCAAGCCATCGAGACATACAGATTGCAGTAGCAGCTGCCGTATTCGGCCACATCCGGCCCCCGGTAGACACATGGGCAAATGATGTCTTTATCCCAGTCCCGGTCTTCCGCGGCCAGGCGGCAGGGGCAGCACATATAGCCATAGCGTTCTTTATTGACCAGCAATCCTTCCAAGAGTTCAAAAACCCTTTTTTTATCTTTATTAAAATAGTAGCCTTTGGGCTCTTGATTTTTCTTCAGAATTTCATAGAGTTGTTCAACATTCATTTGATTCCGAGGACCTCCTTGAGTTCTTCTTTTTGAAAGCCGACGATAACTTTATCACCGACAATAACGGTTGGGAAAGCACATTCCGGTTTTATCGCTTTTAGCTCTTCTACAACTTTTTTTCTTTGTTCCGGATCCAATTTGTCCACTTCTATACAGTTATATTTAACTCCGCATTGATCCAAAAATTTCTGAGTATCCTTACAATAGATGCAGGTACTCAGCGAATACAGCTTAACATCACATTCATTCATTCCGGCGCCCCTCAATTAATTAATTGTCCAGGCTTTTTATAAGAATTGATTTAACCGCCGTCAAGGCAGGGATAAGCAGAGAAAAATTTGTCAATTTTTGCAGAGGCTTGGCCGTCTTTCCATTATAATGACCCTATGGGCAAGAGCTGTCCCGGTATTCGGAGAGATTATGAGCCAGGCCGATAAATCAGCCTCATTCTGGCGCCAGACCCGCGGCTTGACCTGGCCTTTCTGGGTGGCCAACCTCATGGAGATGATCGAGCGCCTGGCCTACTATGGGGTGCGGGTGGTCATCCCCATCTACATCGCCCAGGCCGACGAAATCGGCGGCCTGCACTTCAGCCAGGGCGACAAGGGCGTTATCTTCATGTGGTGGGCCCTGGTGCAGTCGGCCCTGCCGGTGTTCACCGGCGGCTTTGCCGACCGCTATGGCTATAAAAGGCAGATCGTGCTGGCGGTCTTTCTAAAGGTCTTGGGCTACCTGATGATGGCCAGCCAGCGCGAGTTTGGGCCGTTCCTGGCCGGTTGTCTGGTGTTGGCCGCCGGCACCGCCATCTTCAAGCCGCCGGTCCAGGGGACATTTGTCCAGACGCTGACGGAGAAGACCTCCGGAGTGGGCTGGGGCTTTTTCTATCAGGTGGTCAACATCGGCGGCTTCCTCGGCCCGCCGCTGGCCCACTTTCTTTACGGCTTCACCTGGCCCGCGGTCTTTTACGGCTGCGCCGCCTTGGTCAGCTTAAACCTGTTGTGGCTGCTCACTTATAGGGATGTGCATCCCGGGGCCAAAATGGAGACCGGGGTCTGGGAGGTCGCGGCCACCACGGCCCGGCACCTGTGGAACATCCGGCTGCTGACCTTCATGCTCATCGCCTCGGTATTTTGGGCCGTGCTCATGCAGCTCTGGGACATGCTGCCCAATTTCATCGTTGATTGGGTGGACAGCGCTGGCCTGGCCATATACCTGCCGCAGTTCATGCTGTCCCGGGACCTATCCCGGGGTCCGCAGATCGCCCAGGAGTGGGTAATCGATCTCAACCCGCTGCTGATTATTCTGTTTGTGGCGCCGCTCTCCTGGTTCGTCAACCTCAAGATGCGGCGGCTCACCTCCATGCTCTGCGGCTTTATCATCGCCAGCCTGGGGGTTTATGTGGCCGGAGCCAGCCGCTCCATTTATATCTGCCTGGCCGGCATCGCCTGCTTCACAGTGGGAGAGATGCTCTGCTCGCCGAAGATGAGCGAATATTTGGGAGTGATCGCCCCGCCGGACAAGAAGGCCCTGTTCATGGGCTACGCCAATATCCCCATCGCGGTGGGCTGGGGCTACGGCTCCTATTTCGGCGGGCAGATCTATGCAAGGGTGGGGGAAAAGGCGGGACTGGCGTTGCGCTATCTCTCGGAAGTGCTGGGGGTTCACGAGCTGCCGGAGCGCTCCCGGGCCTTCGCCGTCCTGACCGAACGGCTGGGTCAGACCCCGGCCCAGGTGACCCAGCTCCTCTGGGAGCGCTACGATCCCAACCAGGTCTGGACGCCCTTTGCCCTGGCCGGCATCGCGGCCGCAGTAGCTCTTTGGGCCTTCAATCGCTTCGCCAGAAGGTGGAAGGATATTAATGCCTGAAGCCTAAAACGGTGCCAAAAATACGAGCAGATTTACACCCATTCATCCTCAATAAACGTCGCGATTTTGCCCACAGCGAAGCGTATGACGGAACTTTTATTAAATTCCCAAATCACCCTGCTGGCAAGATTAATATTATGTCTTTCTGAGGCATATCGGTCCACCCGTTTGATCAACCGATAAAACAATAAAAAGAATAGCAACGCAATGGCAACAGGGGTTATTGCTATCAACCACTGCCAAACTGTAAAAGCTTCCATCTTCCATAAAAATAATAAATAGAATCCGCTAGCCAATACTACCGCGATATTTAGGCATAATCGCATACAAGTTCCCAACTGAAGGGCCAATATTTCATCCGCTTGTTTTATTTCCCTATAATCCGGATGGATATATGGATATTCTTTCATCTGAGTCGCCTCGCGGGAATAGAAATGCAAAATATCTAGGTTTCGCAGTGGATTGGATTCCGAATAACGGAATCTTGTCTATCCCGACCTTCCGGTTCTTTGGGTGATATACAGATAGGGGGTTATAAGGCTCGACAATTGGAAGAGAAGAAGGCAAGCCTCTTTTACCAGGAAGGCGGGGGTTTAAGGAAGCATGTCCTGCCATAGCGCTATCCAAATAGCCATCCATGGCAGGGATCTGGCCGACCTCGGCCTATAAGATCAGAATATGTATAGGAATATAATCCTCTAAGTGGATTTAAATATAATACCTGATACTTTATTTGTAAATGATATTGAAAAAAATTTAATAAAAAAAACGATAAAAATGCCCGTAGCTGGATCAAGAACAAGGCGCCAGGGGTAAGTGGATTCTTCTGTGCCAGAGTTATTGGGTTGTCAAAAGTTCTTCCCTTTATGGTGCATTGTTCAGAACTAAAATCCCCCCTACCCCCCTTTTTCTAAATTGGGGAACTTAGCGGAATTTCTTTAGAAAGTCCCCCTTTGAAAAAGGGGGATTTAGGGGGATTTAAAAAACCTGCAATCGAAAGAACTTTTGGCAAATGCTATAAATCTGCCGGGAGATTGGCAGAAGACCGTTAACCTAACAGATGCAGGTTGCCCAGATGGACCCGTTTCACCCCCGCGGCCTGGGCCGCGTCACGGGCTTGAAAGGCCAAATCCCGGCTGGTGACCGGCAGGTCATTAAGAACGAATTGGGGATAAAAGCCCAAAAGGCTATAGGGAATTTCCGGATTAAGAGTGGCGGTGAAACGGGCCAGGCCGTAAATCTCCTCCAGGTCCACATAGCCGGGGACCAGCAGGGTGCTGGCGCATAGCAAAGGAACTTCAGGACGCTCGCCCAGGCGCTGGGCCAGGTTGGCAAAATTCTCCAGTGTCTGGGAATTGGACACCCCGGTCAGGGCCAGGTGCATCTCCTCGCTGAAGGCCTTGAGGTCGAATTTGATGATCCCGCCGTTGTCCAGAGAACTGGCAGCCAAAGGTTTTAGCCAGCGCTCCTGCATGGCGCCGTTGGTTTCCCAGCAAATCCGCAGGCGGCGGCCGGCGTGGCGGGCCGCGGCCCTCGCCAGGCGGGAGGCGGCCAGGGCGTGAGGCAACTGTGGGGTCGGGTCGCCCCCAAAGTAGCAGATACAGGCAGTGTTGGGCCGCACCACGGCGGACAATTTCGCCGCTGTAACCCGCTCCCCCTGGAAAGTGGCCTTTTTAAAGGTCCAGTTCTGGCAGTAGAGGCAGTTGAAATTGCAGGCGTGATAAAAGACCGCCAGGTTGGTGCAGCCTTGCTCCGGACCATCCCGGCAGGCATATTTGGGGTAGCCGGCGCCGGCGCCCCCCGGACAGAACCAGTCGGCCACGCAGTTGGTGGGCAGGGGATCGTAATAGAAACTGAGGCCTGACCCGGAGGCCGTGCCGCCATTGATGCGTCCCTGGGTTACGCGGCGGGCCCCGCAGTAGCCGTGGCCGCCTTCGGGGATGCGGCAGGCATGGAAACAGAGGGTGCACTCTTTCCCTTCGGGGTCCCGGGGCGGACTCAGGGGCAGCTTAAAAGCCCGGCGGCTTTCCCGATGCACGGCCTCGATCTCGGGCCAGACTTCTCGAAAGTGGCCGCGGATGCAGGCGGCGCAGTATCCCAGGCGGGCGGAAATGAGGCGGTCAGTTCGACCGCAGCGGCGGCAGGCAGACACCATAACTTTATGAAAATATTATATCAAATGCCGCTGCGGGAAGACAATCGGTAGAATTGAGTTGAAATTAGTGGGTGGTTGGTGGGTCAGGCCTCCGTGCCTGCCTTGTTTTTTAGCTACTTAAACCCATTTTGCATTGACCCCTGCGCAGGCGGGGACGTCTGCGCCACCAAAAAAGAAAATAGGCAAAGGCCTCGCCGATTTCACTCGCAATGGCAACTGACTACTGATTCACCTTTTCGTGAAGAAAATAAAGCATCTTGGCTTTACTCTCCAATTCCTTCTGAAGGGCCTTTTCGTCCTTAATCTCCCGGGCCCGGATGAACACCTTCCGGAAACCCTCGGGCGCGCCCTCATATGCGGTTAAGATGCTGCCGAGCCGGCCGCCGTATGCCCGGATAACGTCGGTAATTTCCTTAATGGAGCCAGGCTCGTCTTTCAGTAAAAAGCCCATGGCCAGGGCGGCGTTGTTGATGCCCGAAATGGAAACAAAAGCCCTGAAGATGTCGCCTTTGGAAATGATGCCTTCCAAATTTCCTTCTTGATCCACTACCGGCAGGGCTGAAATATCATGTTTCAGCATGACCGCAGCGGCTTTTTCCACGGTCTGCTCGGGACCGATGGTATACAGGCGCTTGGGCATCAGGCTTTTCACTTTGATCTGGTCCAGGAGATAGTACATTTCGTGGATATCCAGGGTGGTGGCTTTGGAGGGCGTAGCCTCCTTCAGCACCCGGTCCGAGACGATGCCCATCAGCCGCCCCTTGCGCATAATCGGCAGATGTTTAATGCCTTTTTGCTTCATAAGCTTGGAGGCCTTCATGATGGATGTATCTTCATTAATGGTGATCAGATCTTTGCTCATATAATCTTGTACCGGCATGACTAACCTCCTTTGGTGGCGGCTCGGGAATTAAATGGTTACTTAGTTTATTGTTATTAAAAAAAAATCTTGTCTAACGTTCTATTCCGGTCCGGACAAAGTCAAGACCTGCCAGGGAGGATCACCGGCCCGGACGGAAAATTTTTCTGAAAAAATTCCTAAGTTATTGAATATCCAAAGAGGGACTAGATAGGAATCGGATGATTTCCGATTATTCTGTAGGAAATTTTCCTAATAAAGCGGCACCTTGATTTATCGAATCCAGGCCTAATTATTTAATAATCGGGAATCTACAGTTAAACTAGGAGGTCTTTATGGACTGGAAATCGTCTTGGAGTCAGGCATGGACCTGCTTGCTGATGGCCATCCTGGCCCTTTTCTGCCTGGCGGTGCCGGCCGGGGCGCAAAGCGCGCCGGACTTCACTTTGAAAGATGCGGTCAGCGGAAAGAATTATTCCCTCAAGCAGTTCCGGGGCAAGGTGGTGGTGCTGAATTTCTATACCTATCTTTGCAAACCCTGCAAAGAGGAGATGCCGGCCCTCAATCAGCTCAACCAGGAGTTCAAGGGCCAGGGATTGCAGGTCATCGGCATCGGCCTGGACTCCACCGCGGAACAGTTGCGCTCTTTGGCCCAACAGTTGGGCACCAGTTACCCGGTGCTGGTGGGGAACTATGACATTGCCAAGGCGTATGGCAACGTGGAGTTTGTGCCGACCACCTTCATCATTGACCGCCAGGGCAATATTGCCAAGAAGGTGACCGAGGCGCAAAGCAAGGAGGGTTTTATCAAGTTGATCAAGCCGTTTCTCTAGTTGATGTCCGCCTGGCTGCAGGATTTAACCTGACGTAAGGGACGAACCAGGTCATTTTGGTTTTTTTAGGCATAGGATCTTAGAGCAGGCGTTCTCGTTAAATTACTGATGAAAACTAGCAAGGCAGGGCCTATGGCCCTGCCTTTTTATTGTACTTGCGCTAATCTCCGCCCAAGCTGGCTAAGATTGCGCCGCTTCCTCCTCGGGTGCGGCCATCTCCTCGGCCTGGCCCCGGCCGGAAATGATATTGGTCAGAAAGGCGGACAGCAGGCCACCCAGGTTGTCGCCGCCCTGCACCAGGAAGTCGGGGGTCACCTTAATGTTGCCGGAGGCAATCTGCTTGGCAATCTCGATGGAGGTGACGCCCTTTTGACCCATCGCCTTGATTTGCATCATATAGGCCTTGGCGGTCGCTTCCCCCATGGCGAGAATCTTGCTGCCTTCAGCCTCGCCGGTGGCCCGGATGCCCTTGGCCTGCCCCTCGGCCTTCAGCCGGATGCTTTCGGCCTCACCTTCGGCAAAGCGGATCGCCTTCATCTTGTTCTGCTCGGCGATTTTCACGCCGATCTCGGCCTCCACCAGGTTTTTCTGCTGGTCGGCTTCGGCCCTGGTCTTCTCGGTGGCGATCCGGGACTGCTCGGCCTTCTGCTGGTCTTCATACATGGCCTTCTGCTGCTGGGCGATAATCTTCTTGGTCTGGGTATCCATCAGATCCTGCGGCAGGGTGATCTGGCAGATGAGCACCGAGACGCATTCCACATGGTATTTTTCCAGTTCCAGACGGGCGCGCTCTTCCGCCTTGCGCTGCTCGTCCTGCCGGTCCTGGAGGAAGTTCATGGCCGAGGTCGAGGAAGCCTGGTTGCGGAAGGAAGAGTCGATCATCGGGTGGATCACGTGGCTGATAAGATTATCGATGGAGCCGATCTTGGCCACCATGTAGGGGGCCTGATCCGGCCTGATGCGGATCACCACCTTGACGGAGACCCCCAGCTCAAAGCCGTCCCGGGAGATGACCTTGAGGGGGTCGAAGCGGGTTTCCTTGGCGTCGTCCCAATCGATGGTGATGTTGGTGGTGTCCACGATATAAGCGATATAGGCACGGAGGTTTAGATAATAAATACCCGGCCCAGCCACCTCCTGCTGGATGCCCCGGTAGCCTTTGGGCACCACGTAGCGTTCGATGCCGACGTCAAAGCGCTTCTCGATTTCTTTATACGCTTCAGTGCCTTCTTGAATATTTTCATCTTTGGCGATTTCTTCGATGATCTTTTTGATCTGTTTGGGCTCTTCGCCGACATTGGAGACCACCACGGCCACCTGGCCCCGCTCCACTATGGCGACTTTATCGAGTTCCACCTTGAAGATGAGCGGGTTGATATAGTAGGTGCCGGGCTTCAGCACGTCAAACTGGGGGCCGCGTTGGCCGCCGGCTTCGAGAAATTGCGAGGCGTTCTGAAAATCGCTATGCCCGGTCACCGGCTTGGCCACGTATTCTTTGTCCGGCAAAGGTTCGCCGTCCAGGGCGGTGACCAGCCCCACCTGGTTGGCCGGGATGACCGTGGCGTCATGCACCTCCACATGAAAGAGGTCGGTGTTGATGCGGTAAGTGCCCGGCAGCAGGATGTCGATCTGAGGCCCCTTCTGTCCGCCGTTGTTTAAAAAGGCCTGGCCGTTTTCAAAATTGGAATGGCCTTCCACCTTTTTGGCCAGGAGCCGGCCGGCCGGGATCGATTGGCCGTCCATGGAGGTGATGATACCGATCTTGCCTTTATCGATGATGGTGACCGGCACCTTGCGCACCTTGAAGAGGATGGGATTGATGCGGTACATGCCGGGAGGCAGGATCTGAATCTGGGGGCCTTTCTCGCCGCCGTTGATCAGGAAGTGCTCGCCGTCCTGAAAGGAGTTGTGGCCCTCAACCACCGTGGCGAAGATTTTTCCCGGCGGAATCGCCTCGCCATCGATGGATTCCGCCAGCCCGATTTCATCCTCCAGGATGTTGGTGAAGGGAAACTTGGTGGGTACGTACAAAAAAGGAATAAGAAAATGGAGGCCGGGTCCCAGGGTTTTGGCGCGGATACCGATTTCGTGCGCGAGAGCAATGACCCGGCCTTGGGGCATCTTCCTGCCGAAGTACTTCCTTTCCAAGACTGCGATTTCCGTGCCGCCGACGACAATAACAGATTTCAGAATTAGGTAGCATGCGACCAATACCGCCAAAACGAGCCAGAGGTGTTCAAAAATCCAGAACATAACGCATCCTTTTGCTCAGAGGGAATTCAATTGGAGGGTTCGCGGCCCCTATCCGGTAGGCAGATGTCCTCATCGGTTTGTCAGCACTAGGTTTTTTAGTAAATCCTCCTTTTTATTCCGGAATTATCTGCCATGTAAATCCATCTCTCCATAAATTGAAATAAGGGAACCCCTGATTTTCCTTGCTGAAAACCCTAAATTTTCTTTTGAGGAGCGTTTTGGATTATCTCATTCTCAAAATAAAGAATGGAATGAGAAGCATGGCCAAAAAAATTATCAGGACGATAACAAGGCTTCTATTTGCTTGCCGGAGTGTGGTCCTGAATCGGCGCGATCTGCGCCGTGCTGTCGGAATGCCCATTTGTTTTGAACGATCAGAACATAGTGTATCCGGATCATGATTACCACCGCATATCGGACAGAACCGATATGGGCTTGTTCCCGTTCCCTTGGATTTCGGCATCACGGTTCCACCAGGCGATTTTGGATGGCGAAGCGGGCCAGTTCGGTATTGTTGCGGAGGTTGAGCTTTTTAAGCAGGCGGTCGCGGTAAGTATTGACCGTTTTGATGCTGATGCCGTAGGCCTCGGCGATCTCCCGGTTGGTCTGCCCCAGGGCCAGGCCCCTCAGGACCTGGAGTTCCCGATTGCTTAGCGAGTCGAGCAGGGACTGGCCCGGCGCCCCTCGCAGCAGGCGCAAGGCCAGGGCCTCGGCTGCGGTATCGGTGAGGTAACGGCCGCCGGCGTGCAGTTTGCGAATGGCGTTGACCAGTTGCCCCGGGGCGGCGCGTTTGGTGAGATAGCCCATGGCGCCGGCCTCCACCGCCCGCACCACGAATTGCTCCTCGGTGTGCATGGTCAGGATCAGGATAGGGAGCTTGGGATGCTGGACCTTGAGCTGGCTGATCACCTCCAGGCCGTCCATGCCCGGCATGGAAAGGTCGATCACCGCCACGTCCGGGTTTTTTTGCAGGGCCTGCCTAATAGCCTCCCGGCCATCAGCCGCTTCGGCCACCACCTCCATGTCGCCGCTGTCTTCCACGATATGCCGCAAGCCGGCTCGCACAATGTCGTGGTCGTCGGCTAACAAAACCTTAATCATGTAATCCCCTGTGGTTCAGGAATGTCCGGCAGGGTTTTTGATAATAGGCTCGCAAGGATACCGCCGGCGAATCCAATAACATGCAGAATTCTTTAGCTTTTCCCCTCTCCCCCAATGGGGGAGAGGGCAGGGTGAGGGGGAAGTAATCAGGCGAAGAAGCCACCCCTCACCCCAACCCTCTCCCCTCGCAGGGGAGAGGGGGTTTTTCTGCTGCCAGCCTGAGCCTGCGACCGCTCTGAAAACAAATCTGCGCCCGTATTTTTCGGTTTTAATTGCCAACTCTCCATAAATCTCCGCCGGACACTACTGGGTTTTCATTACTAACCCTGGTCCTGTACCCCTGGCCCTTGTTTTAAATGGGCACCTTGAAGTAGACCCAGGTGCCCTGCCCGGTGCTGGAGTTGACTGAAAAACTGCCGCCCGCCAGCGAGGCCCGCTCCCGCATGCCGAGAAGCCCCAGGCCCTCGCGTTCCGAGAGCTCCGCCGGATTAAAGCCCCGGCCGTTATCGGTCACCGCCAAACTAAGGGAGCCATTATCGCCTTGCAGGACAACATTGACACAGCTTGCCTGGGCGTGGCGAATCACGTTGGTCAGCGCCTCCTGGGCGATGCGATACGCCGCGGTGGCCACCTTCCCCTTAATGCCGGGGACCTGATTATGTTCAAAGATGCAGGTGATGCCGGTGCGCCGTTCGAAGTCACTGGTGAACCATTCCAGGGCATCCACCAGACCCAATCGGTCCAGGACGCCGGGGCGCAGCCGCACCGCCAGGCCCCGCACCTCCTCAATGGTCCGGTCGATGAGCTTGCCCATGGTCGAGGCCCGTTCCGCCGCTTTGGGGTCGGACCCTGCGAGACGGTCCTGCATCCAGGTGCAGTCCATCTGCAAAGCCGTCAGCAGCTGGCCCAGTTCATCGTGCAGTTCTCGAGCCAGCAGGGTCCGCTCATTTTCCTGATTGGCCATGATGCTGCCGGAGAGGCGCTTTAACTGCTCCTGGGCCTTCTTGATGGTGGTGATGTCGGCCGAGATGCCGCAGAGGCCGCTGACCTGCCCGAATTCATCGTAAAGGGGAAATTTTACCGACAGATAGGTGCGAACGCCGTCTTGATGATAGACCTGCTCCTCTGCCTGACAGGGGTGTTCCTCTCGTAAAACCTGCTGATCATGGGCCAGCAGCCGGTCGGCGACTTCCTGGGGGAACAGCTCGTGATCGGTCTTGCCCTTGACGTCCTCCAGTTTAACCTCGAACAATTCTTCAAAGCGAGGGTTGACCAGGAGATAATGGCCCCCGGCATCCTTGAGGAAGACTACGGCCGGCGTATATTTGAAGATGCTGGTAATCTCCCGGGTCCTTTTAGCCACTTGGCGTTCCAGGTCCTGGGCGTAGCGGCTCAGTTCTTCCTGGGCGTGCTTGAGGGCCTCTTCCGCCTTCTTGCGTTCGGTGACGTCAATGGAGACCGCCAGGGAGCGGACGATCTTGCCGGCCTCATCCCGTTCGGCAAGGGCAGAGAGCAGCACTTCCATGGGTTCGCCGTTCTTTCTGAGGTATTGATAGGAAATATCCTTACAAAAACCTTGGCGGAAGAAATCGGGAAAGACCGCCTCGCCAGCATAATGCCGGGAGGCCTCGCTGAAAAAGTCGGTGACCTGGCGGCCGATCACTTCGCCGCGCTCATATCCCAGGGTCTTCAGCCAATGGTCGCTGACCATGACCAGACGCCCTGCCGTGTCGATGGAATGGAGCATGGCCGGAGCGCTGTTAAAGATGGTGCGGTAGCGCTGTTCGCTGTTTTGCAGGGCGATTTCAGCACTCCTGCGGCGCACGATGTCACCGGACGCCCGCCAATAAAGAAATCCCACCGACAGCCCGACCAGCATGGCTAAGAAGATGATGATATAACCGGTGATCTTGAGGGCGGGGTCGGCAAAAATCTTGGCCATAGTATGCGGACCGCGCAACTGCACGACCTTCCAGCCGGGGTAATGATCCAGGGCCAGTTGGCCCACCAGATAATGGTTGCCTTGCAGGTCCACCGCAGTGTTGTCTTCCTTAAGGGTCAGGCCGGTCCACTTCCAGGGGCCGGGGCCGAATTGCCGGGTCCCGGCCAGCCGCGAGGCCTGCTCACGGGTAAGCTGCCTGAGGGTATGGTAAAGCCATTCCGGACGGCTGGAGACAAAGAAGACCCCCTGGGGATCGATGACCGAAACTCGTTCATCGTCATTGACCACCAGTTCTTCGATATGCTCAATGGAGATCTTGATGACTGCCACGCCGAGGGGCTGGCCCTGCCCGCTGTAGACCGGATGACTGTAATATGCCCCGCGGCGGCCGGAAGTGGTTCCCAAGGCCAGATAGGTGGCAGGTTGGCCGCGGATAGCCTGCCTAAAGTAGGGACGGAAGCTGAAATTCTGGCCCACAAAGCTATCGGCGGCGTGGCGGTTGGAGGAGGCAATGGTGTCGCCCCCGCGGTCCATCAGGTAGCAGACGTCCACCTCCAGGGTATCCTTAAAATGATCCAGGACGGCATTAGCCCTTTGCAGGGAGGCCGCGTCTCTTTTGGCCAGGGCCTGTTGCAGGCCCTGCATGCCGGCCAGGGCCTTCACCGGCTTGATATTCTCCGAGAGAAACGAGGAAAGGTTTTTTTTGATCATCACCAGGCGGGTTTGCGCCTGGCGCTCCGCCTCCCTGAAGACCGCCTGCTTCAGGGAAGAATAGTAGAGAAAGCCGCCGATGGAGGCCGATAAAAAGGCCAGTAGCGACAGAATCAATAAGATCAGGCGAAGTCGCACGCCGGAATTCCTATAAATGCGGCACTGCGTGGTCGGGTCGATTTATCCGACAAAAATTAAGGTCTCCACAGGCGCCGTCGGAGGTGATAAAGACAGAGATCTGGGTGATCTGGAATAACTGCTTAATATTCTACCGTTTTGCCGCGGCGATTACAATCTCTCGAAAATCTGCCCTGCATTGCACCTGCGCTTGCAGCGATTCGTGTTATCAGTTTCCCGCGAAGGCGCCCTCAGCCAGCTTCTGGCCGGCCTGGTAATTATCTGGCGGGCACTGGCCCGCCGCGGCGATCTCCATCTTAGTTGCTTCCCTACTGTCAGTTTCATTAACTCATCGGATTTTCTAAAGATTTAGCCAGGTCACTTGAATTATTCCAGCAAAATGTAGATAACTTAAGAAACTATCTCGTTAGCTAGCTAATCGACCCTGATTTCCAAAGGGAGGAGATATGCAGCGTTTATGGCCAATATTCCTGGGGCTGCTGCTTTTGGTGAGCGCTGCTGCCCACGCTGCGGCGGCGAGCCAGCGGGCCGCGGCCCTGCGGCAAGCCAATGGCTTGACTGCCTTCACTCCGACCGAGAAGTTCCTGGACGGGAATTTCGCGGCCGACGAGATGAACCCCGCCTTCATTTTCGGGACGGTGAAGGCCTTTGCCGCCTCCCGCAAATGTCCCACTACCTGGCTCATCGAGAAGGGCGAAAAGGGTCGCCCCGCCGAGCCAGGCAATCCGGACCAGCCGGCTGAATATACCCTCTACCTGGAGGAGGACTGCCCGGATAAGGTGGTCTATTATGTCTTCATCGACCAGAGCGGCCTGACTCCGCAGCAATGGATCGAGTGGCGCGAAAAATTCCACAAGAGTAAGGCCGAGCCGCAATATGGGCCGACTAAATCGAAACTGGAGCAGGCCTGCGCGGAAGGTTGCGGGGTCGGGGCCGAACTGCGCTTCATCCAGATAAACGGCGACCTCATTACCAAATCACCGGAGGCCTTCCTGCTCCAGGGCCTCAAATTTAAGCCGATTTATGACCTGAATAAGCGCCAGAAGCTCAGCAAATAGGCTAGTGCGTCGGAAGATTTATGGTACGTCGAAAGGCAAAGGTAGGTCCCGCCCAAAAGTTGACCGGTTATGCCATATTGGCCCTGCTGGGCCTGATTATCATCGGGATGCTGTTCCGGCAGGCCCACTTCAATCCGGCTGTGAAGGCGGCCTTACGCACCCCCATCTCGGGCAAAATTCAAACTGCCTCCAGCCAGGCGCCCGCGGCCACCGCGGCGCTGCTTCCCGAAGTCGGGGGCTTCACGCCCCTGGCCCCGGTTGAGAGCTTCGGTCCGGACAACCTCTCCGACAAGATCGACGGCAAGGCGGAACTTTACCTGCCCGCGGGCTTTAAAGAAATGTCCTGCCGAAAATTCGGGGTAGACGCCGCCGGGAAGGCTTACGTAGAAGTGTTTCTTTACGATATGGGATCGGGCCAAAATGCCTTTGCGGTCTTCAGCAGCCAGCGCCGGCCAGGTTCGCCCGACAGTCCCTTGACCGCCAACGCTTATACCGCTTCAAATGCCCTGTTTTTCACCCAGGGGCGCTACTACGTGGAGATCGTGGCGGACCGGGCCTCGGAGGCCATGCAAAAATCCCTGGAAACTTATGCCCAGGCGCTCCTGGCCAAGCTGCCCGCCGAGGGCGGCGCCCAAACGACAGACGCCAAGGAATTTTTTCCAAAAGAGGGGCTGGCGGCGGATACGGTACGGTTATGCGCCACTGACACCTTCTGTCTGGAGGGCCTGAATAACGTGCTTACCGGGGAGTACAGCCTGAAGAGCGGCAAGGCCACCGGCTTTATCGCCCGGCGTGAGACGCCGGATTTGGCCCAATCGGACGCCAAGCGCTATGTGGATTTCTTGACGGCCAACGGCTACCAAAAAACCGAGCCCGCCCCGCCGGCAGATTTCCAGGTGCTGGCCCTGGATAACTCCTATGAAATCGTCTTTGTCCAGGGCAGAACCATGGCGGGGGTGCATGACGCCACCACGCCCCAGGCCGCGGTGGAGCTGGCCGCTAAATTGAAACGCCAACTGAAGGATGCACCGTGAGTAAAACCGCGGATGAAGAAAAGCCCCAACCCGGTGAGTTAAACCGCCGGGATTTCTTGAAGCGGGTGGGGTACGCCTCGGTGCTGACCCTGGCCGCGGGGGGCCTTGGGCTGGCCCTGTATGACGCCAGAGGCCCGGCCCCGTCCGAAGGCCAAAAGGCCCTGACCGGGTTGGGAGATTTTAGCGCCCGCGGCCGGCCCGATGGCCAGGCGAAAATGGCCATCATCCGGGGCGCGGACCGCATGATCATGTTTGAGCAGGGCGTCAAGGCCCTGGGCGGCATGGAATCCTTCATTCAAAAAGGCGACCGTGTCCTCATCAAAGTCAACGCCGCCTTTGCCACCCCGCCCACCCTCGGCGCCACCACCCACCCGGAGTTGCTCACCGCCGTGGCCGGCCTCTGTGCCAAGGCCGGGGCCGCCCAGGTGCTGATCACCGACAACCCCATCAACAATCCCGACAGTTGTTTTGAGATCACCGGCCTGGCCGCGGCGGCCCGGACCAGCGGGGCCCGGATCATCGCGCCCCGGACCGACCTGTTTGCCCCCGTCAGTCTGGCCGGCGGCAAGCTCCTCCAGAATTGGCCGGTGATGTATGGGGCCTTCAGCGGCGTGACCAAGGTTATCGTGGTTTCCCCGGTTAAGGACCATCAACGCGCCGGGGCCAGCATGATCCTCAAAAATTTTTACGGCTTCCTGGGGGGGCGGCGCAATGTCTTTCACCAGGATATCAACGGCATCATCACCGAGTTGTCGCAGTTGCTCAGGCCCACGCTGTGTGTCCTGGACGGCACGGTGAGTATGATGACCAACGGCCCCACCGGTGGTTCCCTGTCCGATCTGAAGGAGACCGGCACCATGATCATTTCCACCGACCCGGTGGCCGCTGACGCCGTGGGGGTGGAATTGTTGGGGCGCACCCTGGCCGATATTCCCTACATCCGGATGGCCGAAAAAGCCGGGGCAGGGGTGGCCGATTATCAACGGCTTAAACCAGTGTTAATTAAGACTTAAGAATTTATTTGGATTACTTTCTTAAGCACAACCATAAAAGCTAAATCCCCCCCATCCCCCCCTTTGTCAAAGGGGGGAACTCGGCGACCTGCTTTAAGAAGTCCCCCTTTGGCAAAGGGGATTTAGGGGGATTTGTTTAATTAAGCTACAGGCTGCACCTTATGCGCATTGTCACTGTCCGCCGCGTCAGTCAAATCTTTTTTCTGGTCCTTTTCCTGTGGTTCTGCATTACCGCCACCCTGGGGGCGGCCTGGTATCAACTGCGCGGCTGGCCCATCAACTGGATCCTCTACCTGGACCCCCTCTCCGCCCTGGCCACCGTTTTGGCCACCGGTACGCTCTTTGCCGTCCTCGCCTGGGCCTTAGCCGCCATTGGCTTGACTCTGTTCGTGGGCCGGTTCTTCTGCGGCTTTGCCTGCCCCCTGGGCACGCTCAACCAGTTCACCGGCTGGCTGGGACGCCGGGGTCAAACTATGCCGAGCCGCGTGGAGGCCAATCGCCATCGCCGCGCCCAAAACCTGAAGTACTATCTCCTGGCCGTCCTGCTGGCCCTGGCCCTCATGGGCTCGGTACAGACCGGGATTTTTGATCCCCTGCCCCTGATCCACCGCAGCGTCAACCTGGCCCTGGCCCCGCTGGCCGACAACCGCCTGGGCCTGCTCAGCGATGAGCCCCGCGGTTACGCCTCCGTTTGGTTAATTGGAGTGGTGTTTCTGGGGGTGCTGGGCCTGAACCTGGTCTTGCCCCGGTTTTTCTGCCGGTTCATCTGTCCCCTGGGAGCGCTGTTCGGACTAACGAGCCGTTTTGCCCCCTGGCGCATCGGCAAGACCTCGGACCGCTGCGGCGACTGCCGCATTTGCGAGGAATACTGCGAAGGGGCCTGCCGGCCTTCGGGAACCTTCCTCAACAGCGAATGCGTCATGTGTATGAACTGCCTTGACCGCTGTCCCGCCGGCCGGGTCACCTTTGCCGGCCAGCCCTCGGCGGCCGGTGAAGCCGGCCTGCCCGATCTCTCCCGGCGCGGCCTGATCGTCGCCGGCGGCGGCCTGCTCCTGGCCTCCATGTGGCAGGTTGGCGGACTCTACGGACCCAGCCGCAATGCCCATTTAATCCGGCCCCCCGGGGCCCTGGACGAAGAGCGCTTCCTGGCTCGCTGCATCCGCTGCGGCCAGTGCATGCGCATCTGCCCGGCCAACATCATTCAGCCCGCATTAACGGAGGCCGGTGTTCAAGGTCTCTGGACCCCGGCCATCAACTACCGCATCAGCCGCAGCGGCTGCCTGCCCAATTGCATCGCCTGCGGCCAGGTCTGCCCCACCGCAGCCATCCGGCCCTTGAGCCTGGAAGAAAAACTGGGTCAGGGAGACTTCAAGGCTCAGGGGCCGATCCGCTTGGGCACGGCCTTCGTGGACCGGGGCCGTTGTCTGCCCTGGGCCATGGACCGGCCCTGCCTGGTCTGCCATGAATTATGTCCCGTGAGCCCCAAGGCCATCTTCGTCCGTACCGTGTTCGAGACGGTTCGGGACGGACAAATGCTGGCCGCCACGGCCCAGGGACCAGGAGTGGTTTTGGACGCGGCCTTCCCCACCACCGCCAATCTGGCCAGTGGCGACTACTATCTGCGTCCTGCCGGCGCGCCCGAGACCGCACTCCGGCGCATCACCGGCCTGGCCGGAAGCAGCCTGACCCTGGAGAGTCCCCTGGCCGGCAGCCTGCGGGTTAAGGGGGGCAAAGTGGATATTGTAGTGCGGCTGTCGCGTCCTTTTGTGGACGCTGCCAAATGTACCGGCTGCGGCATGTGCGAGCACGAATGCCCGGTCTCGGGCCAACGCGCCATTCGCGTCTACAGTGAAAACGAATCCCGTTCCCGCCCGGGGCGTCTGCTCATTTAGGGCCGGAAACTATTTCCCATAGGAGGAGCTATGAGCCGAAAGACCAAAGAAAGTGATCTGACTCGCCGGGAGTTCATGAAGACTGTCGGACTCGCGGGGATCGCCTTGGCTGGGACCGGGGTGACCGGGGCCATCGCCGCCCCGGAGACGCCGGCGGCCCCGCCCAAGAGCAAGACCGTGCCCAAACGCCCCCTGGGCAAGACCGGGGTGGAGGTGTCCAGCCTCTGCCTGGGCGGCATGTTCGACACCCTCAACAACCAACTGCTCTTGAAACAGGCCTTGAAATGGGGCGTCAACTACTGGGACACCGCCGAATCCTACGGCAACGGCATGAGCGAGCAGGGAATGGGCCGCTTCTTCTCCCGCAATCCCGAGGCCCGCAAAGAGGTCTTCCTGGTCACCAAGCTCCAGACCAAGGGCGGCAACCTGACGGAGCGCCTGGATAAGGCCCTGAAGCGCCTGCAAACGCCGAATGTGGATCTGTTTTTCATTCATAGCGTCACCGACCCCGAACAAATGACGCAGGACCTTAAAGATTGGGCCGCGCAGATGAAGCAGGCCGGCAAGATCAAATTCTTCGGCTTCAGCACCCACACCAATATGGAAGACTGCCTGCAGGGTGCCTCCAAAATGGGTTTTATCGATGCGGTAATGTTCACCTACAACTTTCAGGTCATGAACACCCATAAGATGAAGGCAGCCATTAAAGCCGCCTCAACCGCCGGGATCGGTTTGGTGGCCATGAAGACCCAGGCCGGCAAACCGGGCCCGGTCAAGGTCGCCAGCAAGGCCAAGGCCCATTTGCTGGACCAATTTTTGAGCCGGGGTTTTACGGACAAGCAGGCCAGGCTCAAGGTCGTCTGGGAGACCCCGCAGATCGCCAGTATTTGCTCCCAGATGCCCAATCTGACCATCCTCTCCTCCAATGTGGCCGCCGCCCTGGACCAGACCAAGCTGGCTAAGGCAGAGATCGATTCCCTGCAGCGCTATGCCCAGGAAACCAAGGCCGACTATTGCGCCGGCTGCGGCAAGATTTGCCAGGACGCGGTGGGCGGAGCCATACCCGTCAACGAAGTCATGCGTTGCCTGATGTACCGGCAGTATTACGGCGAGCCGGAACTGGCCCGGTTGACCTTCGAGGGTCTGGGCGAAGAGGTGAAGCAGCGGTTGACGGAGGTGGATTACTCCCAGGCGGAGCTGGCCTGCCCGCGCGGACTGGCCATCGCCTACCTCATGCGCCGGGCTAAGGAGATGCTGGCGTAAAAAAAAATCGGGACACTTCCTTTGTCGCCACTTTTTCAAAATGGGAAGTGTCCCGATTTTTAAATGTAACTTTGGTATTTGGGCTCGTACATCAGGGACTTGATGTGAGCCGCCATATCATCAGGCCTCGGCGCGGTGGCCAGGCCTCGTTCATAGGCCACTTCGGCTACTGCCGCGGCCACGGTGGCCGAGACTTCCCGGATGCGGGATAGCGGCGGATAGACACTCCCCTGTTCGAGATCGTCTGCCGATACCTCATGCGCCAGGGTCTTGGCCGCCACAAAAAACATTTCATCAATGACGTGTTGGGCCCCGGAAGCGATCACCCCCAAGCCCACCCCCGGGAAGATATAGACATTGTTCCCCTGGGCCGGCACCAATTTCTTGCCATTGAAAATAACCGGATCAAAGGGACTGCCGCTGGCAAAAATGGCGCGGCCCTCGGTGGCGGTATAGGCTTCTTCGGCGGTGCATTCGCTCTTGGAGGTCGGATTTGACAGGGAGAAGATTATGGGCCGTTCGTTGTGCCTGGCCATGGCTTCCAGGACCGGGCGCGTAAATAACCCATGCTTTCCCGAAACTCCGATGAGCGCGGTGGGTTTCAGGTCCTCCACCACTTCGGCCAAGTCCTGGATAAACGCGTGGTCATGGGCATAATGGAGTTTGCGGCCGGCCAGGTCACTGCGGCTTTTGACCACCAGGCCTTTGGAGTCCACAAACCAGCAGAGCTGCCGGGCCTCCTCCACGGATAAGCCTTCAGCCGCCAGGGCCGCCACCGTCAGCGCCGCGGCGCCCTGCCCGGCTTCGCCGGCCCCCACCAACAGGAATTTTTGCTCGCCGAGCCTTTTCCCTTTAATTCGTAGGGCTGAATAGAGCCCGGCCAGGGTCACCGCGGCGGTCCCTTGAATGTCGTCGTTGAAGGCGCAGATCTTGTCCCGATACCGCTCCAGGAGCCGGAAGGCGTTGATGTTCCCAAAGTCTTCAAACTGAATCAGGACGCGGGGAAAGACCTCTTCCACCGCGACGATAAACTCTTCGATGAACTCGTCGTAGGCGGCGCCCCGCAGCCGCCGCTGTTTCAGTCCGATATATAGAGGATCGTTGAGCAGGTCCTCGTTTTCGGTGCCCACGTCTATGGTCACCGGCAGGCTGAGGGAGGGATGGATGCCGGCGCAGGCAGTATAAAGGGCCAGTTTGCCCACCGGAATCCCCATGCCGTCGGCGCCCAGGTCTCCCAGGCCCAGGATGCGCTCCCCGTCGGTGACCACAATGATGCGGATGTCCCGATAAGGCCAGTTTCTCAAGAGCTCCGGCATGCGGCCGCGATCTTTCGCCGAAATGAAGACCCCCCGCGGCCGCCGAAAGATATGGCCATATTCCTGACAGGCCTGGCCCACGGTGGGCGTGTAGATGATTGGCATCATTTCTTCGATATAGTCAATGACCACGCGGTAGAACAGAGTCTTGTTGCGGTCCTGAAGGCCGATCATAAAGAGATACTTTTCGATATCATTCGATTTGCGGCGAAAATTCTCCAAAACCCGCATAAGCTGCACTTCCATGGTTTGCACAACGGGTGGCAACATCCCGCGGATACCCAGAATTTCCCGCTCTTCCTCCGTGAAGGCGGTGCCTTTGTTGAGAGCAGGATCCCGGAGCAAAGCAACCCCGGTCGGGAACCCCAGCATCCTGGTCAGGATCTTTTCTTTCTCGTTGGCTAATCTGCTGTTCTCCAGAACCTCCGAAAGATTCACCAGGTCCAGGAGTCTGGCTACGGTGGCCTGGTCCATCAGGTCTCTCTTGATGCGAACCACCGTGTCATCGCCTTCCAGGGTTACCTTGTACATGCCATTGCACCTCTGTGGTTTTGATTAACGGACCCGGGCCGTTTGACCCTGACCAAGCGTATATTATCAGCTACTACCAAATAATTTAAGCGTGATTATATTCAAATCAATGCAAGAATTTGAGTGAAATTCCCAGCGGAGCTTCGTTTCTGCCCATGCTGCCCATTGATCCGGCCCGTTACCCTAAGGTGGTGCTTGCCCTGGGAGGCAATGCCCTGATCCGCCCGGGTGAGCCGGGTACGGTGGAGGAGCAGCGCCGCCGTATCGGTGAGGCCATGGCCCAAGCCGCCGGCCTGGTCGCGGCCGGCTTCGCGTTGGCAATCACCCACGGCAACGGTCCCATGGTGGGACATCTGCTGCTCCAGATGGAGTGTGCCCGCGGTCTGGTCCCACCCATGCCCCTATTCATTTCCGACGCCGACACCGAAGGCAGTCTGGGTTACCTGATCCAACAATGCCTGGTGAATGAACTGCATCGCCGCGGACAAATGCGGAGCGTAGCCACGGTGGTGACCCAGGTGGAAGTGGCCACAGCTGATCCGGCCTTCAGAGTCCCTGACAAACCCATCGGGCCTTATTATACCGCCGCGGAGGCCGAGAACCTCAAAAAGGAGCGCCACTGGCAGTTGATGGAGGACGCCGGCCGCGGCTGGCGTCGGGTGGTGCCTTCCCCCCAGCCCTTGACCATCATTGAGCAGGACATTATCAACTATCTGCTGCGCGGCGGTTTCATCGTCATTGCCGCCGGAGGCGGCGGAGTGCCGGTAATCCGCCTGCCGGGCGGCGACCTGACGGGGGTGGAAGCGGTCATTGACAAAGATCGGGCCTCCGCGGTGCTGGCAAAGGAAATCGCCGCCGACCTGCTGATCTTCTTGACCGCGGTGGAACAAGTTTATTTGAATTATCGGCAGGACCAGCAGCGCCCTTTGACCACGCTGACCTGCTCTGAAGCCGAAAAATATTTACGAGAGGGTCATTTTGCCCCCGGCAGCATGGCCCCTAAAATCGAGTCGGCCATCGACTTCTTATCCCGGGGCGGCCACAGGGTGCTGATTACCCAGCCGGAAAGCCTGGCCGCAGCCCTGCAAGGCCGCACCGGCACGCATATTTTTCCTTAAATTATAGCCGCGGCCTTCACTGTGAAAAATTCAAATCCCCCTAAATCCCCCTTTGTTAAAGGGGGACTTTTAACCCTCCCTTTGCGGGGCTGGGGGGATTTTTTTTCTACGCCGGCAAGAGCTCAAAAACCCGTGCCGCTGGAAAAGGTAAATTACTCTGGAGGTCTCCGCCATGCCCTTCACCCTTCCCGCCTATCATCCTCCGGATTTCACCCGGCCCCCCTGCCAAGGCGCCCCGCTGGCGGTCTTCGCCCCGGTGGAAAGGCCAGGGATCGCCCCGGAAAATTATCATGTCACCACGATCTTTCCCGAATATTTCCAGCTCAACCCGGGAAGATGGGTTTTGCTGCAAAATTCCCGCATGGATGGCGTGGTGGTTCAGGCCGCGGATGGCTCGCTGGCAGTCAAGGAGTTTCGCCATCTGCAGGCCGGGGAACAGGTGGCCTTAGGCCGCGGCGAAAATGGGGAAGAGGGCATCTATGTCCATACCGGGGCCTTTGCCGCCGCCCCCGCGGTTCCGGAAAAATTCGCCTTCCGCACTCAGTTGTCACGGGAGACCTCCTTTTCCATAGATTACGATGAGCTTTATGAACTACTGTCCTATGAACGGGAACACGGCTTTATTTTGTGGGTGGCGGGGCCGGCCGCGGTTTTTGACCGGGATTCCAGGAACGCCCTGGCAGCGCTGATCCGAGAGGGTTATGTTCACGGCTTGCTCGCCGGCAACGCCCTGGCGGTGCATGACCTGGAGGCCGCGCAGTTTCAGACCGCCCTGGGCCAGGAGATCTACGGCAAGCGACCGGTGCACCTGGGACATTATCATCATCTGGACACTCTCAACCTGGTTCGCCGGGCGGGTTCCATCGCTCGGGCCATGGCAGACGGCCTGATCAAAGATGGGGTGATGCATGCCCTGTGGCGGCGGCAGGCGCCATACGTCCTGGCCGGGTCCATCCGGGATGACGGGCCGTTGCCCGAGGTCATCACCGATGCCATGCAGGCCCAGGATGCCATGCGGGCCTTGACCGCCAAAGCCACCACGGTGATTGCCGTGGCCACCCAGTTGCACAGCATTGCCGCGGGGAATATGATTCCCGGTTATCATGTCGAACCCACTGGCCTGGTCCGGCCGGTCTATTTCTATGTGGTCGATATGAGCGAATTTGCCGCCGACAAACTCACCAACCGCGGCTCCCTGGCGGCCCGGGGGATTCTGACCAATGCCCAGGATTTTTTGGTGATCTTGGAAAGGGGACTTAGCTCGAGATAACGGGACTTGGTTGATATATAGCAGATAGCTGACAACTTCTTAGATTTGAACTTTGGTTTGCCAGCCATACCCCCTTTTTAATTAGGTCAAAGGGACGACTCTTCATGCCTTCCCAATTAATTCACATTAACAAATTTTAAGGGGGAGTATTTTTTAATGATATGAATAAATTCACTCTTGTTATGACCTGAAGAGCGGTTTTAATTGAATTTCGGTCCAGTTCTGTAGACCGGGCACTTTGAGCCATATCTTAAGCTGCTCAGGAACAGCGACCACCTGTAGAATGGTCCCCTTTTGGGTGGCACCGCCGTCAGGGATAGAAACATCCAAAATCGCCATCATGACATCGGGACTTATGGCCCCTTTGTGCTTTGCACCGAGGGCAAGCAGATTATCCTTCCGCACTTGGTTCAGTTCTGGATCCCGCTTCGGGTCGATAGGCGAGATGTTCCAGCCCGGAAGCGAGAAAGCATTAGCCGCCGCGATAATTCCCTCCTCATCCTGGTCCCTGCGTCTCGTATCCCAGAGCGAGCACTCGTAGGAGTACGCCCGGCTTGGATCGGCCACATTGATAATAGAACTGATGTCAACTAGGGTAGAGCGCATCGCCCGGTCGAATTCTGCTAAGTTATGGTATTCCTGCAGATAGGAAAACAGCGTCGTGAAAATGGAAACCCGCTCCAGGGAAAACCCTTGCCAAGGGCCGGCATTCAGTTCGATGAACAGGCCGTCGGCATTCATTCCCGTGGCATTGTAAATTGTGCCGGCATAGTTGATCAACGCGGTCGGAATGCTCCCGTCGTTCGGCTTGAAAACGGCTACCACTATCCTGGCAAGATCAAGATAGAGCGGATCGTCATCATCATTTCTACCGAATACAAGCGGGCCCTGCTTTGTGTAAGGACCCCAGGCGGCTATACCGGAGCAATGCCCAAAAGAGAGGTGACTGATCTTCGGAAACCATTCGACGGCATTAATCAGAATAACCTTGTCCCGTCCCAGTCCGGAGGTATCTGCGATTCCATAGAGGATCTCTTTGTAGCGCTGCGGATAACGGTCGAATATTGCCTGGGCGATTGTGGCCAATTGATCAGGAGACATCTTACGCTTTTCAACAAAGACTTCTCCGATTGCATGGTGCATCGCCTCCAAATCCTCTTTCAGAAGAGTTCCATACTGCCTGCCCATCTGGCGGTAGTCGCCTCTCAGTTCCACAACCTTTATCTTTCCGGCGCGGTAAAGCTTCCCTCCTTTAAAATCAGATAGATATTTCAGCGCCGTATCTTTTGTATCAACCGGCTCCTTAGCCGGCGCATACCCGTGTGCCAATATGGTCAGCATGCCCGTAAGCAGAACAGTGAATAATTTTCTCTTCATCTTGCTACTCCTTTACAACGCATCGAAGCTAAAATCGAAATATTAGGCCTTACATGGCTCGAGGGGGGCCGACCATGCGCATTGGTGTGCATAGTCGGGTTCTTTCGACGCTGAGTCTATATCTTTGCTCACTGCTGTCCGGCACGCTAATTGAATAGCAAAGGTTGTCGGTGGTCTGGTGGACGAAGGCCAAGCAAGGCCCACAAATTCATACGTTCCAGGAGCATGGTTTGGGCCAGGCGGC
>JAMCQY010000037.1:8027-14282 GCA_023381945.1 Deltaproteobacteria bacterium | reverse complement strand
CGCACTTTTGGGCCAGCTTGTCCGAAGCGATGATCTTCACCCCTTCCTGGGACAAGGACTCAAGATACCTGGAATATATAGATAACCGGGTAATGGTCGCAGTGGGAATCTTCGAGAATTTCATCGCCGAACGCATCATTTCCTTAGATTTTGGGTCCTACAGTTCTTGTGTATAAATGCACAAATATGGCGCGGTAAAGGGGGGGCCAATAGGCCCCCCCTGAGGAAAGATTAATTTAGATCTTGATTCCCAGAGCCGCAGCCAGAGGCTTGGCCATCGGGTAAGCGTACAGGATGATCAGGGCCACGACCAGGGCGTAAATACAAAGAGACTCGATCATAGCCAGACCGATCAGCATGGTGACGGTGATTTTACCGGAAGCTTCGGGGTTGCGGGCAATGCCTTCCACCGAGCTCTTCACTGCGAGGCCCTGGCCGATGCCGGTACCCAAAGCGGCGATGCCGATAGCAAAGCCTGCCGCCATAACCGCGGAGCTAAAAAAGCCGCCCAGACCAGCGGTGGGAGCGCCAGCGGCCTCAGCCGCCATGGCCAAAGAGGCCCATAGAACGCAAACCAGCACGGTTAAGCCAATTACCAGGGATTTCTTCATTACTTAAAACCTCCTAAAAAATTTGGGTATATATGAAGATTGGCCTTCTTCCAAGATTTAGTAGCGCAGGCGCTGTGGTGGCAGTTTTTTCAGTTTTGTCTTTAACCGACAACTGGCTGCCGACCACTGACAACTGCCTTTAATGTGCGTGCTCCATCGCTCCGGCAAAATACATCATGGACAGCAGCGTGAAGACAAAGGCCTGCACCACGCTGGTGAAGACTGCCAGAAACATCATGGGCAGCGGCGCCATGAACATGCCGGCCAGGAACAGCAGGATAGCCAGCACCAGATCCTCACCCATGATATTGCCGAAGAGACGCAAAGTCAGGGAGAGCACCCGGGCGCAGTGCCCGACAATCTCGATAATGAAAAACAGCGGCGCCAAAGCCGGAATCGGTCCCAAAAAATGCTTGATATATTTGGCCCCGTGATATTTGACCCCAAGGTAGTGGGTATAGACGAAGGTGCAAAGCGCCATGGCCAGGGGCACATTGATATTGGCCGTGGAGGAATAAAATCCCGGAATCAAACCAATAAGATTACAGGACATGATGAAAAGAAAACAAGTGGCGATATAAGGGAAAAACGCCCGGCCTTCTTCGCCGGTGACGTCCACCATGAACTCTTCCAGGCCGCTGACGACAACCTCGAACACATTTTGAGCGCCCTTGGGCACCAGGCTCACCTGACGGCCCGCCAGCCACCCCAATCCCACCAGGATCAGGGACACCAACACGGCATAGCTCAAGTGCGGGGGAATATGTAAACCGAACTTCCCAAACAGCAAATCAAGAAACAAAATCGGATGTTCCATGGGACGCAGCTGCCTCCTTATTTCTTAAGCTTGATCACCTCAATCACGGCGGCCAAAATCAGGGTCACCACCACGGTGGACAGGCCCACCACCAACCCGAAGATGTTCACCCAGCCCTGACCGACTAATAGATAAATCACGAACAACAGCGCGAAAAATCTTAACAACTGCCTGGCCGCAAAAAAGGCCTTGGCCCGCCCCTTGGCCTCCTCGGGGCTGCCGGTCACCGTCCTTTCCAACATGCCTTTTAGCGCCTGATGCAGGAGGTGGAAGTTGATCACCACCACCAGGCCCCCCACCAGGACTCCCAGGGCGAACTTTTGTCCTTGGAAGATGAAGCCGCCCACTGTCAAGACAGCCAAAACCAGCCAATTGGCTATCTTCAGCCCTCGCGGGGTCAGGATCTCCATGGGAACTTATTTAAACTTTTGTCCCATGAGATAGACCTGCCGGAAGCCGGCGATTATCCCCACAATGAGTCCAAGGATAATAAATATGCTGCTGTTAAACACCGTGGACAGCCAATAACCAACCCCGAAGCCGATCAAGATGCAGAACACCAGAGTCAGGCCGATGGTGCTGGCCCGCCAGCCTCCTTGAAAGAGATCCTTCAAAAACTTTTTGGTGTCTTCTCTCAATGGCTCCCCTGCCCGATCCGCTGCCGGGAGAAAATGAATCTTTTCACATGTGCCTACCTATCATACCGCCGGAAGTTAGTCAATAATTTTTGCCCTATTCTCGGGAGAAAAATCACCCCTTAATATCATTGGAATATTTGCTAGTTACTCTGGCCGCCGCCAGCCCCACCGGCGTCCGGGACCTGGGTCAGCCCCCGAACTTGTGCATTTTTGCTTTAAGTCTGGGACGCGCCGGTTTCCTGACCGCCGCCTTGGCAAACCGGCAGTTCGACGACAAAGGTGGTGCCTGCCGGGCCGGTGCGCTCCACAAAGATCCGGCCCAGGTGCTTCTGAATGATGCCGTAGCTGATGGACAGCCCCAATCCCGTCCCCTGGCCCACCTCTTTGCTGGTGAAGAAGGGATCGAACAGGCGATTGAGATAATTGGCCGGGATGCCGGGCCCGCTGTCCTCGAAACTGAGCCTTACCTGGCCCTTATCCGGCAGCGCCGCGGTGCGTACGGTCAGCCGGCCCTCGCCGCCCATAGCCTCGCCGCTGTTCATCAACAGGTTGATGAAGACCTGCTCCAGCCGGTTTTTGTCCCCCAGGATCAGGGGCAAATGCGGGTCCAGTTCCTGTACCAGATCGATGTTCTGGAACAAGAGGTGATCGCCCACCAGGGAAAAGACCTCCTCCAGCACGCCGTTGACGTTCAGCGGCGACATTTTCGACGGCATGTGCCGGGAGAACTCCAGCAGGCCCTGGATGATTTCCTTGCAGCGGGTAGCCTCCCGGACGATCTTCTTCGCCTGGGCCCGCTCCGGCCGCCCCTCTTCCAGGTCCTCCAGCAGCAGGTAGGCATATACCAGGATGCCCCCCAGGGGATTGTTGATTTCATGGGCCACCCCCGCGGCCAACTGCCCCAAGGCCGCCAGCTTCTCGGTGCGGCTCAGGTGCTCCTCCAACTGTTTCTTATGGGTTATGTCCCGGATATGCGTCTGGATGGCGGCCGCGCCGCCGTAGCTTGTAGGAAAAGACACCCCTTCCAGGTCAAACTTGCTGCCGTCCCTTTTCAGGCCCTTCATCTCAAAAATCCGCGGTCGCGGCACCCCCCGCTCCATCTGCCCCAGCCAGCGGGACACGGCCTGGCGGTACTTGGGGTCAAGAAGATCGAGCAGCGAGCGCCCCAGCATCTCCCCGGCCTCCCGGTAGTCGAACATCTCGAGTGCCGCCCGGTTGACATAGAGCAGCTTCATATCCCGGTGCAGCACGATGCCGTCCAGCGAAGTTTCCACCAGGCGCCGGAATTTTTCCTCCGAATCCGTCAGTTCCCGGGACAACTGTTCTCTTTCGGTTATGTCCAGGATCGCCTGCACCGCCCCCCGGATACGGCCCTCCTCGTCGAAAATCGGCGAGGCCGTGTGGTACAGGTAGCGCTCCCGGCCCCGGAAGTTTGGCAGATACTCGTACGCCTCATAGGCCCCCGGCAGGTTGGGCGACGGCTTCAGATTCTTGTCGCCGAAAAACTTCTCCAGCGCCTTGATGTTCTGTTCCACCACCAAAGACGCCATGCTGGGCCGCTCGTGCGTGTAAAAGGGCAGCCAATAGCGGTAGGTGCCCACCATCTCGTGGCTCGAAAATCCGGTCAGCTCCGCGCAGGCCCGGTTCCAGTAGATGATCCGGTGGTCCCGGTCGATGACGAAGGTCGGGACCGGCATGCCCTCCAGAATGCCTTCGGTGGTCTTCTTCTCCCGCAGCAGCTCCCATTCCGCCCGCTTGCGCTCGGTGATGTCCTTGAAAATCCCCTCGTAGCCGGTGATGCGCCCATCCTGGTTCCGCCGCACGATGCCGGTGAGCAGGGTATGCACCTGCCGCCGCCCCTGGGTCTTCAGGGTCAATTCCATGTCCCGGATAAAACCCTCCACCTCCACCTGCAACTGAAAGCGCTCCCAATCCCGGGGATCCTGAAAGATCTCCCGCACGTGCGTAAGATTCAGGGCCTCCTGCTTGGAGGCGAATTTCAGCAGTTCCACCCCTGCCGGGTTGAGGTCGAGCAGCAGTCCCTCCCGGTTGGTGACGAAGATCATGTCCTTGGAGCCTTCGAAGATTCTCCGGTAGCGGTGCTCCGAACGGTGCAGCTCGTGGTACAGCCGGGCGTTCTCAATGGCCAGGCCGATCTGGTTGCCCAGGATGCTGAGGAAATATTTCTTGCGCCGGGACGCCCTAAAAGGCGCGGCCGACCCCGCCGCCAGGTTGAGAAAGCCGGTGACTTCGTCCCGGTATTTCAGCGGGATGCTCACCAGCGCCCGGAAACGCGGGTCCTGACGGATAAAGTCGGTGAACGTGGAGCTGTGCAGCCGCGGGTCCTTGCGCACATCTCGAATGATCAGCGGCTGATTGGCCCGGGAGATGTTGGACTTCACCACGGTCTCGAGACCGCTCCGGGCGATATTGACCAGGTACTCGCCCGGATAGCCCCGGGACGCTGCATAACTCAGGCGCTGCCGTTTGCGGTTCCATAACAGCAGCAGCCCGGCCTCGATCTCGAAGAACTCCAGCACCGCCACCAGGACTTTGTTGATGATGTCCTGCAAATCCAGCCCGTGGGCAGTGATCAACGCAATCTTGTTGATCAGGTGGAACTCGCGCTTGTGCTCCTTCTCTCTGATCTGCTCCCGCTCTTCCGCCAACTCCGCCGCCGCCTGCTCCGGCATACTCCCGACTCCTAAAAATTGTCCCTGGTAGCGCAGGCGTCTCGCCTGTGCATTTTATTGGTCTTGGTGGGGCGGGCCTCCGTGCCCGCCATTAGCCTTGTGCGTCCTACGCACCATTTTCTCTTGATTCTTTTCTCCTCCCCCTTGAGGGGGGAGGGTAGGGTGGGGGTGAAGAATTTTTTTACCGCAGATAAAACGCCGATAACCGCCGATAAACGCAGATAATTTTTTATTAGTGGCACAGGCCTCCGGCCCGTGACCCCTATCAGTCTTGGTGGGGCAGGCCTCCGTGCCTGCCATGTCGGGTGCGTCCCACGCACCACCATCTGCGTCAATCCGCGTCCATCTGCGGTTTCACTATATCAGAATTCCATCAACCAAATAAAGGGGGGATAATGCGCCTTCGGCATCTGTAATCCCAAGCCAGCGGCCAAATTGAAGACCAAGATTGGGAGGCCCTTAAGCATAATGTTTGACGCTTAATGGGTCTTTGAAATGTTGCGGGGTAATCATTGGTCCAAAAAACAAAATTTCCTTTCCTTCATAGCGTTCAGAGGCGCTATTATTGATGTCATAGGAAGGTGATGCTATGGCCATTTAACAATCTGGATTTTCTACGGTGGGGGATAGGTGTTTAGATTGGCAAGACCGACCAGGGCCTGATGGCAGCAACGCCCTACCGCACCCTGGCCGGGCAATACAACCTCAGCCCCTCGGCCCTCTGCCGCCACAGCAAACATCTCCTCCGCGCCCTGGATAATCAGCGCCGCCGCCGGGACGAGGTCCACCAGGCCGCCCTGCTGGACCGCCTGGACCTGCTCACCACCCGCCTGGACCGCCTCTTCAACTCCGCCGCCGATTACCACTCCCTCCACGTCGCCCTCGGCTGCATCCGCGAATCCCTCCGCCTCCTCTCTCTCCAGGAGCGCTGCCGCCACCGCGGCCCCACCCAGCCATCATAAGAAGGGCGGACACCTGGGTCCGCCCCTACGGGAATCACTCATTATGGGAAATAGCTCGAAACTCGAAACTGAGACCTCTGCGAAAGTCCCTTCCCACCTGCCAGAAGGTTTCATTAACTACTATATGATGGAGAGCAGGCGCCCTCGCCTGCAAAATACAGCCGAGGGCGGCTGTTCTCCATGTCTTTCGCCGAAGTCTTAAACTCGAAACTTGAAACTCGGAACTGGGAATCTAAAGTCCCCCTTTGCCAAAGGGGGATTTAGGGGGATTTTCAGAAGGTTATATTCAAATCCCCCCTGCCCCCTTTGTCAACGGGGGTAAAAAGGCATAACTTGAACTCCAATTTTCAACGTCCACAACGTCCTTATTGGGAACCAAAAACTGGCCCCTGGCCCCTGACCCCTATCCTTGTTCCGCTACAGCCGCGGTCACTCATCGGATTATGCTGAAAATAAAAAGGCTTGCTGCCCAAACAACCCCGCTCCTAAGCGATACATCCGCGGCACAATTTGCGGCGGATGTATCGCTTAGGA
>JAMCQY010000037.1:0-7966 GCA_023381945.1 Deltaproteobacteria bacterium | reverse complement strand
CCCCCTTTTTCAAAGGGGGGAACTCAGTGGAATTCCTTTAAAAGTCCCCCTTTGAAAAAGGGGGATTTAGGGGGATTTGAAAAGCCAGCCACCAGAAGACTTTTGGCAAACACTATAAATGGGTTCAAATAACTAAAAATGTCGAATGGGGAGATGATCCATAGGAAATATCTGCATAAATCGGCGTTCATCTGTGGTTTCAATTTTTTTCAACCGAAAGGAATTGCGGGGCCAGGGTGGGCCAGAGTTTGCCCGTGCGGCAGCGGGAGGCGACGACGATGGCCCGGAGTTGGGCCACCGCAATGTCGAGGTCGTCGTTGACCACCAGGAAATCGTACCAGTGAGCTTCCTGGACTTCGCGGCGGCCCTGCTCCAGGCGCCGGTGCATTTCCGCCTCAGCCATCTTGCCCCGGACCTGGAGGCGGCGTTCCAGTTGGTCCCAACTGGGGGGCAGGATAAAAATGAAGGTGCCTTGGGGGAAGACTTGCTTGAGGGCCTTGGCGCCCCGGGGCTCAATATCGAAGACCACGTCGCGGCTTTCGGCCAGGGTGTCTTCTACCCATTGGCGGGAGGTGCCGTAGGCGTAGCCGAACTGCTCCACCCATTCGGCCAGTTTGCCCTGGTCGCGGAGGCGGGCGAATTCCTCCGGGCTGACGAAGAAGTAGTCCCGGCCGTTCACTTCACCGGGGCGGGGAGCCCGGGTGGTGTAGGAAATGGAGAAGCGCAGCCGCGTATCCGCGGCCATGAGCTGCTTCAGCAGGGTAGTCTTCCCCGTCCCGGAGGGGGCGGTGATGACGAAGACGTCACCGGCCACTCAGTCGTCCTTCTCCAGGTCCTGGCGGACGTTGCTGTTATGGTTGCCGTTCATGCGCAAGGACAGCGTGTCGGCGTGGACCGCCGATAGAATGATGTGGTTGCTGTCAGTAATAATGATGGAGCGGGTCTTGCGGCCGTGGGTGGCGTCGACGAGGCGGTCGGCCTGGGTGGCCTTCTCCCGCAGGCGCTTCATGGGCGCCGAACCCGGCATCACCACCGCCACCACGCGCTGGGAAACTACGGTATTGCCAAAACCGATATTGATCAACCTGCCTTCCATAACCTTCCCCCCTTGGCGGTTACTCAATATTTTGCACCTGCTCCCGGAGCCGCTCCAGGTAGCCCTTGATTTCCAGCACTGCCTGCGAAATGAGGAGATCGCCGGCCTTGGAGCCGATGGTGTTGGCCTCCCGCAGCATCTCCTGCAGCAAAAATTCCTGTTTGCGACCCACCGGCGCTTCAGCCGTAAGGGTCTCGTCAAATTGCGCCAGGTGGCTGTCGAGGCGAGCCAGTTCCTCGGACAGGTCCCGGCGTTCGGCCAGGAAGGCCACCTCCTGGGCCAGGCGGGTTTCATCCACGCCGGCCTCGCCCATCAGTTCGGCCAGGCGGGCAGAGACCTTCTCCCGCCACAGCTGCGGCAGCTGCGGGGCCTGAGCCTGGATGCCGGCGGCCTCCCGGCGGATCCCCGCCAGGCTCGAGGCCAGGTCCGCAGCCAGGGCGGCGCCTTCGGTGAGGCGCATCTGATCAAGCACGTCTATGGCCTGATTCACCGCCCGGGAGATGGCCTCCCAGGTCTCCTCCAGATCCAGTTCATTGTTCTCTTTACTGATAAACAGGTCGGAGAAGTGCAGGAGATTCTCCAGGCGCAAATTTTCAGTGAGTTCGCCCGCGGCCGCGATTTCCCGCAGCATGGCTGCAGTTTGCCGGGCCAGGTCCGGGTCTGCCTTCAGGGTCAGGGCCTTTTCCCCCAAGGTCTCCCAGGTGAGCTGCATCTCGACCCGGCCGCGGGAAATCCGGCTTTTGATGAGCTTCCGCAGGCGGTCCTCCAGACCCCAGAGGCGCTTGGGCAGATTGAGCGAAAGCTCCAGAAAACGGTGGTTGAGGCTTCTCAGTTCCACCACCCACTTCTGGTTCGGGGCCTCGAACTCGCCGCGGCCGTATGCGGTCATGCTCTTGATCATGAGAAAGTAGTCAGTAGTCAGTAAAGGCAAAAAAACGATAGGTCACGGCTAGGACGTAGGCCCATGAATTTCTGCCATGGCCTTAAGCTGCCACAGGTATTTTTGCCGCACCCGGAGAAGCAAATCGGGAAGCGGTCCCTGGGCGTAATCCGGGAAAGTCCAGGGCTGGGTTTGAAAAGCCCCCCGGCTATAAATCAGGGTGAGGTCGCCAAAAATACCGTGGTCAAGATAGATCCGGTGGGAAAAATTTTTCCCGGTGGCCAAGACCAGCCGCTCTTTGGCCACGTAGCCCGGATCCAGGTTGACTACCCGGCGGCTGCCCAGGCTAAGCCTGGCTTCGATTTCGTTAGTAAAGACCTTCCAATTCGCCAATTGGGCCGGATCGGCCAGATGGAGGAAAGATACCAGGAGACGACCCAAGTTTGGGCCCATCTCCGGGGTATAATAATCAGTGTAGGTGAAAGGCCACCAGGGCCCCACCAGGTCCGGCGACCCGTAGTGGACGCTAAGACGGTCCACTACCGCCGGAATTAAATCCTGCCGGGCCAAAAGCATGCTGACCACCGGTTTGACCGGCAGTATTGGGCCCGGCTGGCTCATGCCCCCCTCCCCTTGAAACGGAGTTAATTCTATGCCAGGGTTTATCAGAAGGCAATGGAAAAGTGATGTGAAAATATGCACAAAAACCGGCCCTAATAAGGATAGAAGAAACTTAGGTCCGGGAGGTTTAGGTAGACCCCAACCAGGAGAAGGGCAAAATCATCAGGTTGACGGAATAGGCGGGGAGATCCATGCGGCTGGTTTCCATATTGCGCGAATTGCTTCCAGAGCGGATAATAAAACAGATATATAAATTATTTTTGGCGAGTTCATGACTCTCAAGGTCTGCGAAACTTTTTACAGCCTCATGGGTGAGTCCACCTGGGCCGGTCTGCCGGCTTGGTTCATTCGCCTGAGCGGCTGCAACCTGCGTTGCCGTTACTGCGACACCGCCTATGCCTATGAAGAGGGAGGAGAAGTGGCAGTGGCCGACCTGATAGAGAAAGCCTCGGACTTGCCCACCCGGCTGGTGCTGGTGACGGGCGGGGAACCTTTGCTCCAGGAGGAGACGCCGGGGCTGCTCTCGGGTCTGGCGGAGGCCGGGTTTGAGGTCTGCCTGGAGACTAACGGCTCCCGGCCCATTAAAGGGGTGGATGCCAGGGTCCATCGCATCGTTGACCTGAAGTGTCCGGGGAGCGGCATGGCTGGTGAGAATTACTGGCCAAACCTTTCGTTGCTGACTCCACGGGATGAGGTCAAGTTTGTCGTTTCAGACCACAATGATTTTTTATGGGCCTTGGAAGTTATTGAAAAATATGATTTGAGCGGGCGCCTGCCGCTGCTGATATCCCCGGTCTTCGGACTGGTGCCGGCCCAAGAGGCGGCAGCCTGGATCCTGGAGAGCCGCCCGCCATTGCGGCTGAACCTGCAGCTACATAAGTATCTATGGGGGCCGGAGGCCAGGGGGAAATGATCAGTAGTCAGTAGCCGGTTGTCAGTAAAGACAATGTGGGTAAAATACCTCTGGAGTAAAAATGGTTTCCGACCGTTTTTCGAAAACCCCAAACCGAAAATCAAAAACCGTTCCTCTGGCCGTAGTGCTGATGAGCGGCGGCCTCGATAGCTGCGTGGCCGCGGCGGCGGCCCGACAGCATTTCGAACTGGCCTGTTTTCATGGCAATTACGGCCAGCGCACGATGGCGCGGGAACTGGCGGCCTTCCGGGAGCAAGCCGCGTTTTACGGGGCGGTCCATACCCTGGAAGTTAATCTCGATTTTCTGGGGACCATCGGCGGCTCCAGCCTTACCGACCTGAGCCGGCCGGTGCCTGTAGGTGAGGATGGGCCGGGAATTCCCTCAACTTACGTGCCTTTCCGCAACACCAATCTCCTGGCCGCGGCGGTGGCCTGGGCCGAGGTGCTGGAGGCCGAAGCGATTTTTATTGGCGCCAACGTTCTGGATAATCCCGGCTATCCTGACTGCCGGCCGGAATATTTCGAAGCTTTTAACCGGCTTATCGAATTGGGCGCCCGCCCGGAAACCCATATCCGCATTCACACCCCGCTAATCAGGCTGGACAAGGCCGGCATCATTCGCCTGGGGCTTTCGCTGGGGGCTCCCCTGGAACTTACCTGGTCTTGCTACCAGGCTGAGGAAGCGGCCTGCGGCCAGTGCTCCTCCTGTTTGTTGCGCCTCAAAGGCTTCGCGGCCACGGGCCTGCCTGATCCCATCCCCTATAAAAGATAGTTTCGAGTTTTAAGTTTCAAGTTTTGAGTTATTGACCAAAACGACTGCCCGGGGAGGGCAAGTCTGAAGTGGAAACTGAAAACCGAAAGAGCATCAGGCAAAATTCATTTAGAGTAATGAAGACTTTTCTGGATTACCGGGTAATTCCCTGGTGGCACAGGCTTTCCAGCCTGTGCAAGCACAGGTTGAAACCCGCGGATGCTTTTGCAAAAGGCCCAAAAAATAAAAACTAAAAAACTGCCTCCCTTGAATTGCCGCTAATCGAAATTAACTTGTAAAAAGTCGGGCCTCGCGGCTTGGCCCGAATCTGAACCGGCGGGCACCTGGCCGGACCATCTCATAGGGAGGAAAGATTATGTCAGCAGGCACAAATGTCGCCAGAGTAACTCACATCATCGCGGAATCTCCCAAAAGTTTTGAGGACGCCGTGCAGGTCGGCTTCGCCCGAGCCGCCAGCACCCTGCGAGGCATCACCGGTCTGCGCATTGTAGAGCAACGGGTCTCCGTCAAGGACAACAAAATCAACACCTACCGGGTGAAGATGGAAGTCATTTTCATCCTGGATTGATGCTGCATTTAGATGGCTCGTATGGGGAAGGCGGCGGCCAGATTCTCCGCACTTCCCTGTCGTTATCGGCCTGGCTTAGGGCGCCGGTCCGGATAGAGAGGATCCGGGCGGGCCGCCCCAAGCCTGGCCTGAGGCCCCAGCATCTCACCGCAGTCAAGGCCCTGGCCCGGATTAGCGGGGCCGAAGTCGAAGGCGCCGAGCTTAACAGCCGGGAACTCACCTTCAAGCCCCGGACGCCCAAACCTGGAAATTACCTGTTTGACGTGGCGGAAAAGACCGGCAGCGCCGGCTCCGTCACCCTCATCGCCCAGGCCCTGCTGCCGCCGCTCCTCAAGAGCGCCGGGCCTTCCAGCGTGATCCTCCGGGGCGGCACCCACGTGCCCTGGAGCCCTACGGCTCACTATCTGAAGGAGGTTTTCCTTCCGGCCCTGGCCGAGTTGGGGGCGCGGGTAAGCCTGGACCTTCCGCGCTGGGGCTGGTACCCCCGGGGAGGCGGGGAAATGCGTCTATCCGTGCAGCCCTGCCCCGGCTTCAAGGGAGTGGAGTGGCGCACTGCCCCCGAACCCCACGATTTCCAGGCGCTTTCCGCGATCTCCCACCTGCCGGAGCATGTGACCCGGCGCCAGGCGGCCCGCCTCAAAGAACGCCTTGGTCCGGAACTGCCGGTGGAACTGGTCGATGCCCGCGGCCGGGACCCGGGCAGCCTGGTGTTCATTTGGGGTCCCCGGGCCGGTTTCAGCGCCCTGGGAGCCCGGGGCAAACCGGCGGAGCAAGTGGCGGATGAAGCGGCTTACAACTGCTTTATCTTCCGGATGCGCCGGGCCGCGGTGGACCCGCACCTGGCCGACCAGATCGTCCTTTACCTGTCCCAGGCCCAGGGGCCGTCGGTCCTGGTCACCTCCGAGATTACCCTGCATCTCCTCACCAACCTTTGGGTCATCGAACAGTTCCTGGGTCCACTCTTTGTGGTACGGGGGAACCTGGGGGAGCGGGGGGAAGTTTTTTGCCAGGGCCGGTAATCCAAGCCCCCAGTCCGCCAGAATCACTATTAATGATTATTTTGACCATGGTGGAATGGTTGTTTGCGATTATTGACTATAATCCTGCCCTTTCTTATGATTCTGCAAGTCCTGTGTTTAGCAGCTCATATTTAGCGGCGCGGCCATTGGCACAGAAGAGGCCGGAGGAATTTCTCAAGGTGGATACCATAACCGGCATTGGGCGAACTGGATCCCTGATCTGTGCCTTAGGGCTGGTCATCTGCTTAATGGGCTGTCAGCCACGGGTTAATAAAGCGCCTCCGCTGCCGCCGCCATTGCCGCCGGCGGCGGCGGCGCCCATAGCCCCTCCGGTGCGCCCCACTTTTTATGTGAACATTAACCAGCTTAGTTTGCGGACTTGTCCGGGCACAGATTGCCAAAGAATCACCACTCTGGAATTAAATGCCGAAGTGGAAAACATGGGGGAAACCAAAAACTGGACTCAGGTCAAGGTAAAAAAGAGTGGAACAATTGGTTATGTAAGCTCCCGCTATCTCTCCCCGAACCCGGTGCAAGTTGCACGACTCGCCAGGAAAAAAGTTAAAAAGACCAAACCTCGCAAAGCCACCCCTCCTCATATGGCGGCGAAGGAAGAGGATGAAGACGGGCTCGAGAACCAGGAGCCTGCACCTCCACTTCCTAAGGCAATGTAGAGTAAACAGCAATAACGTCCTGTGCCCCCGAAAAGCAGGGGATGTCTTTAGGCCCTGGTTCCGGGCGGCCGATTTTTTCACCATCAAACCCTAAGCGCGGGAGGCGCGGTGCTTTCCCGGTACGGACTTTCTAATACCAAGTTGCAGCCGATGAACAAGAAAGGTCTGTTGTAGGGGCGCACCCGCGTGTGCGCCCTCATTCAGGGCAGACACCTGGGTCCGCCCCTACAGGTTAGCTAGGAGAAGACAGGAGTTGAGGGCACAGGCCGGAAAGTCTGTGTCCCCTAAAAATCTGGCGGGCACGGCCCGGTCGATATTCATATTTGGAGAGTTGTTTGAGGGGAGGGAGGGGATCAAGAATCCGCCGGCTCTCCCCTCAAGGTTTTTAGGCCCAGGGCCAGGAGCAGGGCGGCGGAGGGGGTGAGGTGGAGGAGAAGGCGGTCCAGGGTGGCCCGAACATAGCTAGGAAATTCGGTGGCGGAGGTGGGGGCGACGCCGTAGGCCAGGATGACGGCCAAAAGGTTGCCGCCGAGAAACAGGGCCAGGAAGAGGGCAGGGGAGGTCCAGAGGCGCCGGCCGGAACAGATGGCCGCCAGGAGTACGGCGGGCCAGAGGAGGCCAAAATAGAAAGGCTGAATCAAGGCCGCGGCCAGATACGAGACGGCCAGGACGAATTGCTGCGGATAAAAGCCCTGGATGTGATCAGCGCCAATCTGGAGGTTCTGGTGGCTGGCGAAGAGCCGCCAGGGGAGGTAACCCAAGATGAGTCCTGCCACCGGCAGGCCCAGGAGGAGCAGACGACGCCACAATCCAGGGGGGCGAAGCCAGGCGATGGTCAGGACTGCGGCGAAGATGATGGTGGCCGCCAGGGGCGGACCTTCATACTTGCACCAGGCCATGCCGGCCAGGGAGAGCGAGGCCAAAACCAGGCTGCCCGGGGGCGCCTGATCCGCCAGCCACAGGTAGAGCAGGCCTGCGGCCGAAAGGGTGAAAAAGGCCAAGGGCAGGTCGGCGTAAGCAATGTAAAGATGGACGATAAAGACTGTGCCGTTCAGGGCCAGGAAGGCGGTCAGCCCCAGGGCCTGGGTGCGGCTCAGACCGACGCGGCGGGCCAGGGAGTAGAGCAGCCCCAGGAGCACGGCGCCCCAAATCGGGAAGAGCCCCTGCACCAGGTGATCATTAATCCGGCCCAGACAGAAATAGAGATAGCTCAGGAGCAGGGGCAGCAGGTTGGGATAATAGTTGTGGGCGTCGATGCAGGTGAGATCCATGCCCCGGGTGGCGTAGAAGATTTTGGCCTTGCAGCCCCAGGTGGCGATAGCGTCCCAGGCCCACATCGGGTACAAGACAGCCCGGAGGAGGGCATAGAGCAGGATTAGCGCCAGCAGGCCGAGGAACAGCCAGTCCCAGCCCTGGAGGCTGA
>JAMCQY010000431.1 GCA_023381945.1 Deltaproteobacteria bacterium | reverse complement strand
AAAATCTAGTAAAAGTCTAGAATTATTTAACTATTCCAGACAGTTACTTTTATCAAGTCAATTCGTTATAATCCCGGCAATTTCGATCGGATCATATTCCATGCCAAATATACATGCGATTGCCCTGCCCCAGGCACCAATTAAGTTGAAATACTTAGACAGGGTTTAGGTCATCCGGCTTAAGCCCTTTTTTTTGGGTGAGTATGAATCAGAGTGTGACTTTCCGCAATTGGAAGTTGCCCAGGCATTCGATATGACTGCACAAAGCAGCGACTCCATTGAGAATCCAACGGAGTCGCTGCCCAGAACACGCAAATCCGGTTTTCCTCACTCAGTGGTTCGTCCCTGGATCACCCAACCGGAGGCGGCGTCGAGGCTGGTTATGAAGGCAGACCCGGAAAGAGTCACGCCATCCATGTACCAGAAGCCATTTTGGCCCGACAGGCTGTTCCGCCACAAGAGGTCGGGCTTACCGTCACCATTGAAATCGGCGACTCCGACAATCTGCCAGCCCGAATTGGGGGGTAGGCTAGGCAGGAAGGCGGTCCCGGTCAGAGTCACCCCGTTCATGTACCAGAGGGCATTTTGGCCCGTCAAGCCGTTCCGCCACAAGAGGTCGGGCTTACCGTCAGCGTTGAAGTCGGCGACTCCTACAATCTGCCAGCCCGAGGCGGGGTCGACACTGGGCAGGGATGCAGTTCCCGTCAGAGTCACTCCATTCATATACCAGACGGCGTTTTGGCCCGAAGCGTGCCGCCAAAGGATGTCAGGCTTGTTGTCCCCATTGAAGTCAGCAACTCCCACAATTTGCCAGCCCGAATTGGGGGGCAGGCTAGGCAGGAGCGCAGAACCGGTCAGAGTCCCCCCGTTCATGTACCAGACGGCATTTTGGCCCGACAAGCCGTTCCGCCAGAGAAGGTCGCGCTCACCGTCACCGTTGAAGTCGCCAACCCCCAAAACCTGCCAGCCCGAAGCGGCGTCGACGCTGGGCAGCATGGCAGTCCCGGTCAGAGTCACGCCATTCATGTTCCAGAAGGCATTTTGGCCCGTCGCGCCGTTCCGCCAGAAGAGCCGGTAATTGCCGCTGAGGTTGGAGGTGATGGTGACATTGGCCTGACCGCTGACGGCGCCAAGAGAATCAGTGACGATCAGCTGCGCCACATAATTTCCGGTTTTATCGGCTGCAAAAGTGGGTTTCGCGGCGGTGGGGTCCGAGAGGGTTGCCGTGCTCCCCGTCGGTTTGGAGGTGAACGTCCAGGCATAGGTTAAGGAGTCACCATCGGGGTCGGAACTGCCGGAGCCGTCCAGGGTGACAACAGCCCCCTTAGTCACTGTTTGTGGGGGACCGGCATTGGCCACCGGGGGAGAATTTTGGGAGACGATGGTGACGGTGTCCGGGGTGCTGACCGCACCTTTTGGATCAGTGGCGATTAACTGCACCACATAGATTCCAGCCTTATCAACCGTAAAGCTAGGGTTCCCGTAGGTTATGTTATTGAGAACCGCAGTGCTTCCCGCCGGTTTGTAAGTAAAGCTCCAGATAGCGTTTATGGAATCAGCGTCGGGGTCGAAACTGCGGGAGCCATCCAGGGTGATGGTAGCGCCGTGACGCGACGTTTGGTCGGGACCGGCATTGGCCACCGGGGCGGAATTGCGGGTGCTGATGATGACGGTGGCCGGAGTGCTGGCCGCGGCATTAGAGTCAGTGACCATCAATTGCAGCACATAATTGCCGTCCTTGTCAGCGGTAAAAGAGGGTTTCACCAGGGTGGCGTCTGAAAGAACGGCAGTGCTGCCATCCGGTTTGGAGGTGATACTCCAGGCATAGGTTATGGGATTCCCGTCGGGGTCGGAACTGAGGGAGCCGTCCAGGGTGACCAGGGCACCCAGTGCCACGGTTTGGGCGGAGCCGGCATTGGCCACCGGCGGAGAATTGCTCGGCGCGCTGGTGCTAACGGTGACCGTGGCCGCCTGGCTCATAACTCCCAGGCTGTTGGTAACCTGTAATTGCACTACATAATCTCCCTCCTTGTCCGGGGTAAAAGAAGGGTTGACGGTATTGGCGCCGCTGAGAGTGACGCCGCTTTCGGCCGGCTTGGATTTAAAATTCCAGGCAAAGGTCAGGGGAGATTGGGCGCAGGGATCAGAACTGGCATCCCCATTCAGAGTCGCTGTAGCTCCGAGATTCACCGTCTGGTTCGCTCCGGCATTGGCCGTGGGAGGAAATTGTTTGAAGACGCTGGTAAAGGTCGGGGTGGGATAACCCTTAGTCTGGATATACTGCAGGATCGTTGTAAGTTGATTAGTTCCATAAGAATAATCAAGTTGGGGATCGGAATCGCCCTGGATAATTTCGTGGAAAGTGAGTACAACCCAGTCTCCCTTAATCCGGGCGGCCTCGATCCAATCTTCTACTTGCTGCGGAGTGGTAGAGCCGAGAATTTCAAGGCAGTTTACCGTATAAGGGATGGGTGGCAGAGGGTTGTTACTAAAAGGGACATTGACATTGCGCGCGAAGTTGTAATATTGAGCGATGGCGCTTAGCACTTTTTGGTCGTAGGCCCCTAAGGGAATAGCAAAAGTATGAACTTGGATACTCAGGTTGGTTTCCAGAAGAGACTTAGACTGGCTCAATTCGTTGTCCAACTGGGAGGGGGTGAGGGTGGTGAGGTCGGGATGCGTCAAGCTATGACTGCCAATTTCCCAGCCATCTGACTTCAGATCCCGCAGGCCGTCCCAGGTGACCATCCCAGAGGCGCCGATCGAACCTACGACAGGACACGTCGTGGCTACTATATTATTGCTCTTGAACAACGGGCGCGCGAGGCTATTCAACGATGAATAGCCATCATCAAAGACAATAGTTACTCCTGGCCATGGTTGAGCGCTTTGCGCCGTGGTGGAAAACGCGGCAAACAAGACGAAAAGTACCATGATTTTGAAGAAGAACCTGAGTTGCATGATGGTAAAACCTCCTATTTTTTCTAGAATTCGCATCCTTTCTCCGAGCAAAAAGACATCCTTTCTTTCACACAAAAAATGTAAAGCGATCTCTTTCTCGCTAATCAATTGAGGCCCAAATTTCATTTCAATCATAAAATAATACAACGTTATAAAGGTGCAATTGGGCTTTTGTACCTAATTAATGATAACGGATGTTTCTTTATGGCTAATGAAAAAGGTTGATATTTCCAATAAAATAATGATTCGTTATTAACGAAATATATCAACTGCATTGATATTTTTGATAAGCATAGACTAGCAATTTTGCCTAGTGCGATCTATGCTGTATCTTTAAAAATTCGAGGCATGAAGTCCTGAAATGTGCCTGAGGACGTGAGGTTAGATAGTGGTGGTTCCCAGAAGTGCATTATCCGGAAGGCTCTTTTGCCGGCCATAACTTCAACTTCGATTGGCGCAGGTTGCAAAAAGTATTTCCGCCCTTAAGGACCTGAAATGTACAAAAAAAAAGTAGATTGACCTTTCCAAATTTTTAGGGGGACTATCTGCAGGAAAATCTTTGCTATCAGGAAGTTGACAAAAGGATTAGGCTTCCGTAATAAGAATTATTAGGAGTCCCCCCAGTCAGGTCCCTGAAACCGGTTTAAACCCCATGTCCAAACTCGAATAATCCCGGTCAATCGTCCTTAACAAATTTAGCCATTGTGTGCTTAGGTATAAAAAGCCATCAAATTGCCATCTTTTATAATTAGATGGCATTGCGACGGCCTCCGGACTTGGACGGCTTGAAGGGCGAATGCCCCTCAATCCCTAAAAAAAATTATGAACCGGAGGCCTTGCTCTTATCAGGGCGATGGCTTATGAATAAGCCGAAAAGGGATGGGGTTATGGCAAAGACTAAGCCAAATATTCTGGTTTTTGCTTCCGGGACCAAAACCGGCGGCGGCTCTGGATTTGAGACCATGGCAAGGGCGGCGCGGACCGGGCCGCCAATTTTAGGTGCCTGGATTTGTGCAGTCATCACCAACCATTTTGGCGGCGGTGTTTGGCAGAAGGCCAAAGCTCTCGGAATACCCGCCCAATATTGGGTTGGTCCTTACCTGGCCCGGGGCTATCAAAACTTTGTCAAGTATTTCAACGCTGATTATGTCATGCTCTCCGGCTGGCTGAAACTGGTGGCAGGCCTTGACCCGGCGCGGACGATTAATATCCATCCCGGTCCTTTGCCCCGGTTTGGCGGGCCGAAACTTTACGGACACCATGTTCACGAAACGGTGATGGCAGCCTATCACCGCGGGGAGATTACCCACAGCGCGGTCACCATGCACTTTGTCGACGAGAAATACGACCGGGGTCCGGTATTTTTCGCGCTGCCCGTGCCAATTGAGCCGGAGGATACCCCGGAAACCTTGGCGGCCAGGGTCAACCGTGTCGAACACGAATGGCAGTCCCGGGTGCTAAACTACGTCGTGCAGGAACAGGTGAGGCTGGTCGGCGCAGAAGTGGTGTATGAGACCGCAGAGCTGCAAGGCCTGCTGATGCCGGAAGCAAAGTAATCTAGAAAGGTATTACATGCAACAGATACGTCTTTCCCACGGTTTTCTGCATCCGAAATCAATTATAAGTTCTTCGCCGATTTCCCGCTAAAATTGTGATATGCTGCCATCTCAATTCGAGGTGTATTCTCCAAGATGGGGACTATGATGAGCCAAGCCTATCTCCAGATCAGAAACGAATATTTAGCGCAGGCCTGGGCCAGGTCCGAAGAAGACCTGGCCGCCTGTCTGCCAGCCCAATCCGGCCGCGACGGCCTCCGCTTCCAAGCCTTTGGTGAGGACTGCACTTTGACCCCGGCCGATATTTTGCTTTCGGGGAAATCAGCCTCCGGCCCGGAAGGCCTGCTCATCGCCATGTATGCCAGCCGCGTGCCCGATTTGCCGGTCCAATTGCAGCCCCTCAAAGCCTTTAAGGATCTGCCGAACAGCATGCCTTACCAGGCGGCCTTTGCCGCCAATGCCGAGCAGATACTGGTTCCCCACGTCAACGCCATACAGGCCCACCGGGACCTGCTCGTCTCGATGTTCTCCGGGCAGATTAACCATGACGCCCTGAGCGGTGATTTTTCCTTCACACTGTGGCCCCTGCCCCGGATTCCCCTTTACTATATCTTCAATCTGGCGGACGAGGATTTTCCCGCTTCCGTAACCTGCCTCTTTGCCGCGAACGCCAGCCTTTTTATGCCCCTGGACGGCCTGGCCGACGTGGCCGAATACACCGGCAAGAAGCTGATTGCCCAATCACCCTTCTGAAAAGGGGAGGACTTTGAGTTCATGTGCCGGTATAAACGAGCAGGATGAACTCCTCTTTACCATGTCTGAACCCGAGGCGGCAGTCTCATCCAACGAAACCCTGGAGCCATGCCAGCATAAATAAAAGGGTTTCCTGTCAGATTTTCCACCTCCAGGACATTCTCTCCGAAAAACCCCGAACCACGGCCATCTCACCCAGTTTTTGGGTTGAATCTTGATCTTTTCCCGAGTTGCTGCTGCCAAAAATATCTCAGTGTCGGTTTTACAACTTGTAAAAAATCCTGACAGAGAAATTCTTACCCGGGCGGGACAGAAATTCCCATGCCAGATAGATACCTCGAAGTTACAGATAGTTATCCCACCGCCAGTTTCGCCGCGGCCTTGGCACGGGCATTGCCAATATAGGTAAGAACCCAACCCTGGAAGTGCGCCTTCCCGGGTTTTTGAAACAGTGAAATTTCCGAGGGAGGTGAACAACAGTGAAGAAGATTTCGGCAATCATCCTTAACTTATTGTTGCTGGGCGTGCCAGCCCTGGTCTGGGCCGCCTCAGAAAAGGCAGAGCTGCTGGAAAAGAAAGTCGACCTGTCGAAACTGAGTGGCTTCAACTATTTCTTCGCCCAGTGGTACAACGACAACCTCTGGGTTTATGCTACCATCGTCACGGTGCTGATGGGACTTTTGGGTTTCGCCATCGCCCTGGTCACCGACGTCATCTTGAAGATGATCGGCATGGAAGTCCACAAGATCGAGCACCACGAATAAAACGGGATAGGAGAACAGCGCCATGTTTGATATTTATCTGCCCATCGCCGACATGCAATTCAACGCCCTCATTCTTATTGCCATCGGTTTTTCTGTGGGCGTCCTGGGAGGCTTCTTCGGAGTCGGCGGCGCCTGGGTGGTGACCCCGGCCCTAAACATATTCGGATTCCCCATGGCCTATGCCATCGGCACCGATCTGGCTCATATCTTCGGCAAATCCATCGTGGCCACCGCCAAACATCGCAAAATGGGCAACGTGGACATGAAGTTGGGACTGCTGTCCATCGCCGGTTCGGTCGTCGGGGTGGAGATCGGCGCCCAGAATGTCATGTGGCTGACCAAGTTGGGCATAGCCGGACCGGTGGTGCGTTATTTATACATGTTCCTGCTTTTCGGTCTGGGCATTTATATGCTTTATGACTACATGACCAAAGATAAGCGGGCGGCAGCCCAGGCCGCCAAAGTAGCAGCGGCGGCGCGGTCCGGGGTGACTCCACCTGCTAAAAAGTCCTGGAACATTCCGCCCATGATCCATTTTCCGGCCTCGGGGATCACCATTTCCCTGTGGACGGTGTGCGGGGTATTTCTCTTTACGGGTTGGCTCTCCGGTCTCCTGGGCGTCGGCGGCGGCTTCATCCGCATGCCCGCCTTGATTTACCTCATCGGCTGCCCCACGGCCATTGCGGTGGGCACCGATCTGTTCTCGGTCCTCTTTTCCGGGGCTTATGGCTGCTTCACTTATGGGGTTAAGGCTCGCGTCGAAATCGTCGCCGCTGTCTTGATGTTAATCGGCGCGGCCATCGGGGCCCAGGTCGGCGTCACCGCAGTCAAATACATCCGGGGCTACGGCATCCGCCTGCTCTTCGCCATCATGATCATCCTGGCAGGTTCTTCGGTTGCCCTGAAACAATTCCAAATGAACACCGCCGCTGCTTGGCTGGTGATGAGCGCTGCCCTGGGAATGTGCGTAGTCATCATGGTCAAGCTGTGGAACGGCTTCAAGAAGGAGCAGGCTGAGAAGGCCGCCTATTCCGTGAAAGAGGTGCAGCCATGAAGATGCTGGTGCCTGTGGATGGCTCAGAATACTCCATGAAGGCCGTGGAATACGCCTGCGACTTGGCTAAGTCTCAACCTTCCTCAGCCCTGACCCTGATGTCGGTTGGTATCGAACTGCCGGAGCTGGAAGAGGGCAGGTACATTGCCGACAAGATGAAGGCTCAGGCGGATTCCGCCCTGAAGAAAGCCAAAGATGTGGCGCAGAAATGCGGCACTATCGCCCAGGTCCTGTTGGCCACCGGGCCTTCGCCGGCCGAGGAGATCGTCCGGGTCGCCAAAGATGAAAAGATCGACCTCATCGTTATAGGCAGTCGCGGCCTGGCCGGCAAGACCTCGTCTTTTCTGGGCAGCACCGCCTCCAAAGTGGTGACTTACTCCCCTTGTTCGGTGCTGGTGGTCAAAAGCTGATTTGCCGTACTGTTCATTCCCCCTAACCCGGCGGCTCTCCTCCAAGGGGAGCCGCTCTTTTTCAAAGAGGTCAGCTTGCACTAATGTGAAACGAAATATGCTCATCGATGTGACTTTTCCCTAAGGTATCGGCGGAAGCCTGGAAAGGAGAATCATCTAATCCAAGTCGCCAAGTCGCGAAAATAATAAACGTAAACAGTATCTTGCTAAAAATGGCAGTTGACTGGATTATCAGGCGCGGTTGTGCTTTAATTAAAGTATAAAGTTTAAAATTTGAGGTTGACCGTCCCATGCGGCGCTTCCCTTTTCTGGTTTCCCACTACGTCCTGGCAATTCTCCTGGCGGTGAACCTTGCCCTCCTGGGCACCAGCATCTATTTGGGGTTGAAATCCGCCGGCCAGATGCGGGAGATCGTTAAGGAAGATTTCAATCAGCAGCAATTGGTGTTGGCCAAGCACACCGCCGGTCTTCTGGAGCAGGACATCAATTTCTTAAAGCGGGAGCTAAGCACTCTCAATTTCTCCCCGTCGATCCAATACCTGGAGCCCCTCACCTGGGCCAACCGCATGCGGGCCACCCTGGCCAGCGTCCGGGAGGAAGGCCTGGTCGAGATCCTTCGCATGGACGCCGATGGCCGGCGAGCCTATCTGGTGGACAGCCGGGGTCTGGAACACATTACCACCGGCAATTTCAAAGATGCCCCCTTTCTGGAATGGGCTGCTAAACCTGAAAACAAAGGTCAGGTCTATGTCAGCCCGGTGTCAACCCGGGTTCCCAATTTCCCAGGCCGCCTGATCACGGTGATGGCCGTACCTACTTATGAGGTTTCGGTGGATGAGAGCCATCCCCATCCTTCGGGTAAGTTTGCCGGCGTCCTGGCCTTTTATATCGACGCTCATCATCTGGCCAGCAAATTTACCCAGGATATACGCAGCGGCAAGACTGGCTATGCCTGGATCATGGACAATCAGGGCGTCTTTCTAGCCCACCCGGAACGGGATTTTATCGGCAAAAATGCCTTCACCGTGCGCAAGGCGCGCATGCCGGCCATCTCTTTCGACGCCATTAACCAGATCCAACGTGAAAAGATGCTGACCGGTAAAGAGGGCTGGGGCACCTATATCTCCGGCTGGCACCGCGGTATGGCCGGCGAGATTCAAAAACTCATCGCCTACTCCCCGGTGAAGCTGGGGGACCCCGCTTACGTGAAGAGCGACAACCCCGAGCCCTCCTGGTCGGTGGCGGTGGCGGCCCCGGCCAGCGAAGTTGAAGGGGTAATTCACTCCCTCTATATGCGCCAGTTTTTCATGCAGGTGATCATCGGCCTGGTGGTCCTCTCCGGCACCATCTTTATGTTGAATTTTCGTTATGAGCGCCAGTTCTCCGAACAGTTGGAGGAGGAGGTCAACCGTCAGAAGGTGAAATTGCAGAAGTCCGAGGCCCGGTATCAAGGCCTGGTGGAAAATGCCGCCGACCTCATCTACACCGTTGACAATCAAGGCCGCATTCTCTCAATCAACCGTTTTGCCGCCGACCTCTTCTCCCGGGCTCTGGCAGGCCTGCCCCAGAGCCAGCCTGCCGAGGCCCTGCTGGGAGGACACCCCGAAGATTTTATCGGCCGTACGCTTTACGACATTTTTACCAAAAAATCCGCCGAGTTCCACATGGACTGGCTACGGGAGATGCAGGCCGCCGGCAAAGTCCGCTCCATGCGCCACCAAGTGTCTATCGGTGACCAGGATTTCTGGTTCTCCACCAGCATAGTGGGCATCAAGGACGAGCAGGGGCAGATCTTTGCTTTTGAGATCATTTCCCGCAATATCACCGGCCGCAAGTCCATTGAAGACCGCTTGATCAATATGGAGAAGCTGGCCTCCATCGGCACCTTGGCCGCCGGCGTGGCCCACGAAATCAACAATCCCATGACCGTGATCCTGGGGTTCACCGAGCACCTGTTGGGGCAGACTGAAGATTTGCCCGAAATCAACGCCACCCTGAAGGTCATCGAGGAAGAGGGCCTGCGCTGCAAAAAGATCGTGGAAAATCTCCTGACCTTCGCCCGGGCCCCGGAACGCACCGAAACCCGGGCTGACATCAACCATCTCCTGGAAAAGACTCTGGCGGTGGTGAAAAATACCCTGTTGACCAAAAAGATTCGCCTGGACAGCAGCCTCGCCCCCGGCCTTCCCATGGCTGCTTGCGACCCCTCGGAACTGCAGCAGGTTTTCATCAACCTGATTAATAATGCCCGGGATGCCATGAAGGGCGGCGGCGTCCTCAAGGTGGCGACCCAAAAGGTCCCCGACGGCAACCGCCTGGCCATCGAGTTCAGCGATACCGGCAACGGCATTCCCCGGGAGGCCCAGACCAAGATCTTCGATCCCTTCTTCACCACCAAGAAGACCGGCGAAGGCACCGGCCTGGGCCTGTCCACGAGCTACGGCATCATCACCAAGTTCGGCGGCAACATCATCTTCACCACCTTTCCGGCTGACGAATATCCCGAAAAACACGGGACCACCTTCACCGTTTATCTGCCCATCGCCGCAGATTCGGAGACCGCGGAGACGGCAAGCAGTGAGCAGCAAGCAGTGAGCAGTAATTAGTGTAGGCGGGCGCTGCCCACTAATTCACTAAATACCTTGAACCTTGAACCTTGAACTTTTTTATCCTTCCAGGAGGAAGTTATGCCGGAACGTATTTTAGTGGTGGACGACGAACCCAATATGCTCAGGTTGCTGAGGACCATCCTGATGGATAAGACGGGGTATGAAGTGAACACCACTAACAATCCCCTCGAAGTGGGCAAAATGCTCCAAGAGGACCATTACGACCTGGTGATCACCGATCTGAAGATGCCCCTGGTGGACGGCATGGATCTGATCGACATTGTGAAAAAGATCAATCAGAACCTGCCCATCATCATCATCACCGCCTACGGCACCATCGAAACCGCTGAGGAAGCCATCCAGAAGGGAGCCTATGATTTCATTACCAAGCCCTTTCGCAAGGAGACCATTCTGATCACCATCCGCCGGGCTCTGGAATGGAAAAGGATGCAAGGGGAACTGGCAGCCTTGAGAAAGCAGTGATCAGTGATCAACTATAGACGGGCAGCCTGTGGCCGCCGGTTCGGCATGCACGGCGCGCCCTATAGACTGCTAAAGGACTATCGGAGACTTTGGTGTTTAAATTCCTGCGACGGTTCCTTAAAGAGGAAGTAGACGAGGCGACCCGCCTGCAGGAGCAGTTCGACCATTTTCGCCGCCTGTTGACCGAAAACAACCAGGCTCTGGAAACCATGGCCGACATGGAGGAGAAGCTCTCCGGCGACTTCCTCTTTGACACCGGCTATTTGGAAACCCAGTCGGACCGCCTGCTGGCCAGCGTTTCGGGGATGGTCGCCGAACTCAATCTGCTCACCGGGGGCCGCTACCCGGAACTGGCTCCCATCTGCCGGCGCCTGGGTGAAGACATCCGCCAGGAATTGGCCGCAGTCCCCACTATCCCGGAAACTCCTTTCATTCTGCCCTTGTCGGCCTTAAACCAGGATCTGGCTCCGGCCGTGGGCAGCAAGATGGCCAACCTGGGGGAGATCGGCAATCGTGTGGGCCTGCCGGTGCCCCAGGGTTTTGCCGTCACTGCCGCGGCCTATAAATTCTTTTTGGAAGAGGCCGGACTCTCCGGCGAACTGGAAGAAAGACTGGCCCAGGCCCCTATTCACGACCTGGAGAGCCTGGAATTGGAGAGCCAGGAGATCCAGGACTTGATCCGCCGGGCGCCTTTGCCCGCGGAGTTGGAGCAGGCCATCACGCAGGCGGCCAAATCCCTGCCCACCCCCTGGCTGGCGGTGCGCTCCAGTGCGGTGGGCGAAGACACTGAATTTTCCTTTGCCGGTCAATTCGCCACCCTGCTCAACGTCGACGCCGCGCGGCTCCCGGACCACTATAAGGAAATCGTCGCCAGCAAATTTACTTCCCGGGCCATCTTCTATTGGAAATATCAGGAATTTTCCATCGACCAGCTCCCCATGGCGGTGGGCGTCCTCACCATGGTCCCGGCCAAGGCCAGCGGCGTCATGTTCTCCATCGACCCCCACGCCCCCGAAGCCGACAGCGTCTTAATCAGCTCCGTCTGGGGCCTGGGGAAGTACGCCGTCGACGGCACCATCTCCCCGGATCTCTACGTCATTTCCCGCGATAAGGGCCATGCCATCAAGCAGCGGCGGGTGCTGGAAAAAACCGTGGCCCTGGCCTGCCGTCCCGACGGCGGCGTAGCTTCGGTGAAACTCCAGGCCAAAAAGGCCTCGGCTCCCTCCCTCACCGACGTCCAGGCGCGCACCCTGGCGGAAATCGCCCTGATGCTGGAAGAACACTTCGGCGGGCCCCAGGATATCGAATGGACCGTGGGCGAGGCCGGCAATATCGTCATCCTCCAGTCCCGGCCTCTCCGGGTTTGCACCCCCAATTTTGCTGCCCCGGCCACTCGGGAGCGTCCGGCGGAACCGACCGTGCCGCCGCTCTTGACCTTCGGCGTCCGGGCGGTGGGCGGCGCCGTGGCCGGGCGGGTCCATCATTTTCTTTATGACGAAGACGTGGACGGCATCCCTCCCGGCGCCGTGGTGGTGGCCCGCCAGCCCTCGGCCCGTCTGGTCCTGGCCATGGACCGGATCGCCGCCATCCTCACCGAAGTGGGCAGCCCTACGGATCACATGACCATCCTGGCCCGGGAATTCCGTATTCCCACCCTGGTGGACGTGGGCGGCGCCACCCGGGTGCTGCATCCCGGCCAGATCGTCACGGTGGACGCCGACGCCGCCCGGGTCTATCCGGGCATCGTCACCGAACTCCTGGACCGCCAGCCTGAAACCGATGGTGATTTGCGCAATTCCCCGGTCTTTCAAAAACTGCGGCGAGTTCTCAGGCTGGCCTCTCCCCTGAGCCTGCTCGAACCCGAGGACCCGGATTTCCAGGCCGGCAACTGCCAGACGCTGCACGACATCACCCGCTTCTGCCACGAAAAGGCCATGGACGCCATGTTCAGCCGGGACGTGGAGAGGGCGGTGGAGTCCAGCCGCGTGGCCCGCCTGGTCACCGATTTGCCCCTGAATCTCTATGTGCTCGACCTTGGGGGCGGACTCAGGGTCAGCGGCCAGGAACAGGTGACCGAAGACGACATCACCTCCCGGCCCTTTAAGGCCCTGCTGCGCGGCTTTCATCACCCCGGAGTAAGCTGGGCCGGCCAGGTGGCTCCGGACCTCAAGGGCTTCATCTCCGTCTTCGCCAACACCATGTACGACATGAACAAGGGCGAACGCGGGCTGGGCGGCAAGAGCTTCGCCATCATCACCGGCAATTATCTCAATTTCAACTCGCGGCTGGGCTACCACTTCGGCATGATGGACGCCTATATCTCCGAAGAGCGCAACGACAACTACATCAGCTTTCAATTCAAGGGCGGGGCCGCCGCCATCGAGCGTCGGGAGCGCCGGGCCCGCCTGCTCAAGCAGATCCTGGATGAATTGGGCTTCAAGGCCCAGGCCAAGGGCGACCTGGTGCAGGGCCGCCTGGTGAAACTGTCGCTGCTCGAAACCGAGCAGACCCTGGAGTTGGCGGGCCTGCTGATGGCCTTTTGCCGCCAACTCGACCTGGCTTTGTCCTCTGATAATATCCTGGACCGCTGCCTCCAGGCCTTCAAAAAGGAAGACTACAGTCTGAAGTGCCTACGCCCGGAGGAAACCGCAAGTTAAAGGCAGTTCCGAGTTTTCAGGTGGCACAGGCTTTCCAGCCTGTGCTCTAATTCAACAATTTATAGCAATTGCCAAAAGGTTTTTCCTAAATATTGTGTACGCAACTTCTCAAAATCCCCCCTATTCCCCCTTTTTCAAAGGGGGGAACTCAGTGGAATTCCTTTAAAAGTCCCCCTTTGAAAAAGGGGGATTTAGGGGGATTTGAAAAGCCAGCCACCAGAAGAAACTTTTGGCAAACACTATAGTATCTCCTCGATACCCGAGAACCAAGAAGGCGGCCATTGGGCCGCCTTCTTTAAGCTCTATAAATCTTCTCCGTAATAATCCACGCACTCTGCCTGGAATACCTCCGTTTATCTCCAGGTTTTTCCTAACTCCTCCAGGCCGGACTTTTGAAGATCCTCCGGCGTCATTACCGGGTGAAATTCCACATCAGCATTAAAGGTAAGAAACCAGGGTTCAGCCAAGGCTGGAACCTTAGACGGGTCGCTCAAATCAACAATCAGAATCGCACCGCGCTGGCCATTATGCTCGGTAAAATAAACAGCCTCGGGTTTGACGCTTTCCAGGATACGGCTCATTTTCGGACCAACAGTCCCGTCTCTGACTGCTTCGTTGAACTTCTCATGAGGAAACTTGACCTTCAGAAGCATTCGCATGACTACCTCCAGGCAGCGAAGATTTATCTCAATTTAGTGACGGGAAAGGCTAATTTCAAGTTACTCCGGGCCGGGGCAGATAGACAAAAAGTCTGTCAATGATTAATTGATTATGAGAAAATTGCCGTTTCCAATTCGGCTCCTACCAAAGGCTTGCGAGGTCGGCTTTGTCTGAAAAAAATCCCCATTTCATCATTTCGAAATGCTCTTACGATGCAGTTATTTTCGACCTGGACGGCGTCATCACCAAAACCGCGGCGCTCCACGCCGCCGCCTGGAAAAAGCTTTTCGATCAGTTTTTAAAAAAGCGTGAGGGCAAAGATTTCCAACCCTTTGATCCCGATAAGGATTACCGGCGCTATGTAGACGGCAAGCCGCGCTCCAAGTTACTCCGGGCCGGG
>JAMCQY010000348.1 GCA_023381945.1 Deltaproteobacteria bacterium | reverse complement strand
AGAGAAATAATCGATAATACTTATAGACCTTCCATAATACTTGATACGCTTGTAGCGATGGTGATCCTGGTTATTGGGATTTTTCTTTCATTTTACATGATTCACTCGGTTCACTAACCTTAAATTATGCAAGCAGCCATTTTTGCTGAGGGCATCGGCAAGTCTTTCCGGGAGCACATATTCGGACCCCGGAAAGTAGTGCTGCGCGAGGTGGACTTGGAGGTGATGCCAGGGTCTATCTTCGGCGTGCTGGGTCCTAACGGCGCCGGTAAGACCACCCTCATCTCCATCCTGGCCACCCTGCTGCATCCGGATGCAGGACGGGCGCAGGTGCTGGGTCTGGACGTGGTCAAGGAGGCGGGACGGCTCCGCCACCGCATTAATCTGGCGGCCGCGGGGGCCCATTTCCTGTGGTGCCTGACCGCCGAAGAGAACCTGCGCTTTTACGGGCGCCTCTACGGCCTGGGCGGCCGGGTCCTGACCGCCAAGGTGCAAAGCCTGATTGACTTGTTTGAGTTAGGGGAGCACCGGCGGGTGGTCTTTGAGCGCCTTTCCACCGGCCTTAAGCAGCGCCTGATGCTGGCCAAAGCCCTGATTAACGAGCCGGAGCTGCTCTTCCTGGATGAGCCCACCTCGGGGCTGGACCAGGACATGGCGAGGCATATACGGGAGGAGATATTGCGCCTCAATCGCGACACGGGCCTTACCATCCTGCTGACCACCCACAACCTGCGGGAGGCGGAGATGCTGTGCAGCGAAGTGGCCTTCTTAAAGGAAGGCCGGCTGGCGGCCCGGGGCAGCATTGCGGAGCTGCAGCGGCGCCTGGGGCTGGGCGATCACCTGAGTCTCGTCTTCCGGGATAGCCCTCCGCCGCTTGAGTTTGGGAATTTGCCAGGAGTGCTCACGCACCAGGTCATGGATTCCCGGGTGGACCTGGTGCTGGATAAGGCCGAAACCCGGCTGGCCGCGGTCCTGGAGGCCGTCTACCATGCCGGCACTGAGCTGGCGAAGGTAAAGGTTAAACCCGTGGACCTGGAAGAGATCTACCGTGAAATTACCCATTAGCTTTCACCAAATCTGGGCCTTTACCGTGCGCAGCAGCCTGGTGAACCGGCGCAACGTCTTCGCGGTCTTCGAAATGCTCTTCTGGCCCGCGATCGGCATCTTCTCCGTGGGGCTGCTTACTCGCTTTCTTCATCTCTCGGAAGAGACGGTGACCTTTATCCTCATCGGCGCCATCTCCATGAACACCATCCAGATTGGCCAGTTGGACCTGTCCTACGCCCTGCTCTATTCCGTCTGGTCCAAGAGCCTGAAGCATGAATTTATCGCCCCCATCAGCCTGGGGCATATTCTGTTGGGGGCCGGTTTTATGGGGCTGATTCGGGGCTTTCTGGTTTTTCTGATCATGGCGGCCCTAAGCGTCGGGCTCTTCGGCATGGACCTTTCCCGTCCCGGGCCCTGGCCGCTGGCCGCCTTCCTGGCGGGGATGATCATCAATGCCGCCATTATCGGCGCCCTGGTCCTGGCCCTGGTGCTGCGCTTCGGCCAGCGGGCTGAAGTGGCCGCCTGGGCCTTTTCCTACCTGATGCTCCTGCTTTGCGGCCTCTACTATCCCGTCAGCGTCTTTCCGTGGGAATTTCAGTGGCTGGCCCGGATTATCCCGCTCACTTATTTTCTGGAGTATTTCCGCAACTTCTACGGCTTTCCGCTGCGCTACAGCCGCCCCTTGCTTTACGGTTTCTCCTTGAGTGTGATATATATTTTGGCTAGCTACGCGCTGCTTCTCTATACCCTGAGAGCTGCCTACCGCCGGGGTATCCTGCTGCGGCTGTCGGAATGATTGAGTTTCGAGTTATGAGTTTTTAGTTTCGAGAAATTCCAAACTTGAAACTCAAGAAGTCTGTTATTTTGTTGTCATGCTGAGCGAAGCGAAGCATCTCGTATTAGGAGATTCTTCAGTCGCCTTCGGCTCCCTCAGAATGACATGAAAAATGACTCTTCTTCATCAAATGGGACTTAAGTAAGCATCATTGCAGCTAATATACTATTTTACTGATCACTGAATACTGACTACTGGCAACTGACTCATGATCGGCGTGTTTGATTCAGGCTTCGGCGGCTTGATGGTCCTGCGGGAGTTTCTTCAGGTCCTGCCGGATTATGATTATCTATATTTGGGCGACAACGCCCGGATTCCTTACGGCACCCGTTCAGACCGCGTGGTGCAGCGCTTCACCGAGCAGGCGGTGGATTACCTCTTCGCCCACGGATGCCAGCTCATCGTGCTGGCCTGCCACACCGCCTCGGCCCGGGCCCTGCGCCGCATCCAGCAGGTCTATCTGCCGGAGCGCTACCCTGACCGCCGGGTCCTGGGGGTCTTGATCCCCACGGTGGAGGAGGCCCTGGCCCGGAGCAGAGCCAAACGCATCGGGGTCATCGCCACCGAAGGCACGGTGACTTCGTTGTCTTTTGAGCTGGAACTGAAGAAACTGGACCCCAGAGTGGAGGTGGTCCAGCAGGCTTGTCCGCTGTTGGTGCCCATCATCGAATCCGGCGAGCAGGAGTGGGAAGGCACTAATTTGATCTTGCGCCGCTACCTGGCCCCCTTTCAAGATGAGCGGGTGGACACGCTCATCCTGGGTTGCACCCATTATTCCATCCTAAAAGACAAGGTTCGCGCCCTGATCGATGATGGCCAGGAGTTGATCTGCTCCGGCCAGGTGACCGCGGCCAAGCTGGTAGATTATCTCAAGCACCATCCGGAGTTGGAGCGCCGCCTCACCCGGGGCGGCTCCCGCCGCTATCTCAGCACCGACCTGACCCCG
>JAMCQY010000385.1 GCA_023381945.1 Deltaproteobacteria bacterium | reverse complement strand
AGAAACTGGCCGCAGCCCTGGACCATTTCCTGGTGTCACCGGCAGGTAAGGTGGCCCTGGACGCCGGAGCTTCCACCGGCGGCTTCACGCAGGTGCTTCTCAGCCGGGGCGCCGTCAAAGTCTACGCTGTGGATGTGGGTTACGGCCAGCTCGATCAGTCCTTGCGCCGCGATCCCCGAGTGATCTCGCTGGAGCGCCAAAACCTGCGCCTTTTACCCCGGGAAGCCATCCCGGAGCCCATTGACCTCATCACGCTGGATCTCTCCTTCATTTCACTCACCCTGGTGCTCCCAAAGGTGCGGGACTTTCTCCGGGCGGGTGGGGAGGTTTTGGCCATGGTGAAACCCCAGTTTGAGGTGGGCAAGGGTAAAGTCGGCAAAGGCGGGGTGGTCCGGGACCCAAAACTGCAACAGGAAGCCGTGGCCAGGGTGGCGGCCGCCGCGGCGGCCCTGGGGTTTCGAGTGAGCCCGGCATGACTTTACCCCATAAAGGGCCCCAAGGGTAATCAGGAATATTTTCTATATCTTGTCGATCATAAAGAAGCTGCCTGGAATAGCTGAGCATGTTGACAACCACCCGGAGAAATTTTAACTTTTAAGATAATCATGGAACTCGAAGGAGAAAAACATCCTGATGGATTTGAACCAATTAGGGGTAAAGTCATGGTCTCTAAGCCTTGACCCCATAAAGACCCGATCAGGCTCAGGAGAATGATCATGGAAAACAGAATCAAGACCGTGCTGCTGTTGGCCGGACTGACGGTATTCCTCATCTTCATGGGGAACATCCTGGGCGGCCGCCGGGGCATGTACATCGCCTTTATCCTGGCGCTGGGCATGAATTTCTTTGGCTACTGGTTCTCTGACAAGATCGTCCTCAGCATGTACAGGGCACAGGAGGTGAGTCCGGCAGAGGCGCCCCAGATGCACCAAATAGTGGAGGAACTGGCCCGGGAAGCCGGCATTCCCAAACCGCGCATCTACATTATTCCGGATGAGTCTCCCAATGCTTTTGCCACGGGCCGCAACCCCCAGCATGCCGCGGTGGCGGCCACCCAGGGCATCCTGCGGCTTTTGACGCCGGTGGAACTCAAAGGGGTATTGGGCCATGAGCTGGGCCACGTGCTCAACCGCGACATTCTCATCTCCACCATCGCCGCCACCCTGGCCGGGGCTATTATGATCCTGGCCAACATGGCCAAGTGGGGGGCCATCCTGGGTTTCGGCCGGGATGACGAGGAAGGCCCGGGTATCGTGGGAGTGCTGATTATGTCCATCATCGCACCCATCGCCGCCATGCTCATCCAGATGGCTATTTCCCGTTCCCGGGAATACCTGGCGGATGAAACCGGGGCGCACCTGGCGCATAATCCGGAATCCCTGGCCAGGGCCTTGGAAAAGCTCACCATGGGAGCACAGCAGGTGCCCATGGACGCCAGCCCGGCCACAGCCCACATGTTCATCGTCAACCCGCTGAGCGGCGGCAGCTTGATGAACCTTTTCAGCACCCATCCGCCGATGGAAGAGCGGATCGCGCGCCTCAGGGCCATGCGCAGCTATTAAGGCTGGCAGCAGCAGAGGATGTCATGGTATAAAGGGTCAGCCGCTTTGCGGTTGACCCTTTATTTAGCTCCTTGCCTTAATGAGGGGTTGGAGAGAAGGATGGAAATAAATGCTATGGAGATTTAAAAAAAGACGGTCACAATCAAGGAAAACATTGGAAGACTGGCTGAGTACGTTGGAAATTGACGTAGATGCAGTAGCCGATGTAGGCGGAAAAAAATTGCCGGTGAAAGACCGGGTTAAGTCATGGAAAGCAAACCGGTACGATATTCTCGATTTACCTGAATATGATTTGAATCAAAGGTGGGAAGTAGCAGAGGTTTACGATATTGTCTTTTGCCTGGAGGTCTTCGAATATATTTATGATCCTTTTCAAGCCATAAAGAATTTATATAAAATCCTGAAGCCGGGTGGAACGTTATTCGTCTCCTTCCATTTTATTTATCCGCATCATGGTCCCTGGGGCATGGATTATTTAAGATACACCCGATGGGGGGTTGAAAAGCTATTGACCGAGGCCGGATTTCAGAGTTGGGAGCGATATTCTCGCCCCTTCAAAAGACCGCAGGCAATAACTGAATTCTATGCGGGCGAACAAATGAAAGGCGAAAAACCCAATAGCCCGTTGCACCTCGATCAAGGTTACTTGATAGAAGCAGTCAAATAAATTAGCTCGTGTGCAATGCAGGAGAATAACCATGGGGTGGCGCCGCAGCGGAATCCTCAGTTTGGTTTGTCTGGTCATCCTGGCCTCGACGGCCTGGGCCGATCAAAATCTCCTCGTCAAAGGTATCGAGGCCCAAAAGTCCGGGAAGAATGAGCAGGCGGTGACCCTGCTCAGCCAATACCTGCACCAATACCCGCAGATTCCCGAAGCCCGGCGCTACCTGGCGAAGGCCTTAGCGGCTTTGGGGCGCCAGGATGAGGCCCTGAAAGAACTTGACCAGGGACTGGTTGGGAATCCGGGAGATGTTCAACTGCTTCTGACTAAGGCGGATGTGCTGACCGGTATGGACCGCCGGCGTGACGCCATCGCGGTTTTGACCCAGGCCTTGAAGTGTGACCCCAAAAACGCCGAGGCCCTGAAGGCGCGGGGTGAATGCCAGGCCCAGGAAGGCTGCTTTCCCGAAGCCATGGCAGACTTGAACCAGGCTGCCAAGCTAGCCCCGAAGGACCCCTGGGTGTACAACAAACGGGGTATGGTCTGGTTCTGCCAGGGGGAATATCAGAAAGCGGTGGCCGATTTTTCCAGAGCCATCCGTCTGGCTCCGGATTCGCCCCACGCTTATTTCTTCCGGGGCAACCTGCACCGCTTCCACCTGAACCAGCCGGATAAGGCCATCGCCGACTATAAAGAAGGTTGTGCCCTGGGGCACCCTCTATCCTGCCAGGAATTAAAAAAGATGACGGTGAAGTAGTTCTAAGTTTCGAGTTTTAAGTTTTAAGTTTATGAATTTGCGGTTATTATCAAATAAGGATTTGGGTTTTAGGCAAGGCAGATTATTTGCAGGCTGTTCACGGAGTTACCGAAAAGACTGTAATTAACAACTCAAAACTCGAAACTTGAAACTAATTGGAGGAAAGTATGTTGGCAAATAGATGGACAAAGGGTTTCGTAATTCTCTTTGCCCTGTTATTTCTCAGCGCCTGGGCCTTGCAGATGGAGGCCTGGGCCCGGGCCGGCGGCGGCGGCCGAAGCGGCGGCTCTATCGGCAGCCGGGGCTCCCGGTCGGGCGCCGCACCCACGCCTTACACCGCGCCTAGGCCGAGCCAGCCGTCGCCCGGGTACAGTACCCCTTACCGGCCCACGACCCCACCGCCAACTTCGCAGCCCAGTAGTTTTTGGCGCAGCTTTGGCGGCGGCATGTTGGGCGGCCTGGCTGGCGGCTTCTTGTTCCGCAGCCTTTTCGGCGGCCCCTCTGCTTATGGCGGCATGGGCGGCGGCGCCGGCGGCGGTATCGGGCTATTCGACATCCTGCTCTTGTGCGGCATCGGCTATTTGATCTACTGGTATATCAAAAAGAAACGGCTGGCGGCCCAGACCGCGGGAGGTTATCAGAGCAGCGCCACCGGCCCCGGGTCCTACCAGACCCAGTATCCGCCGTCTTATGACCAGCCCCCGATGCAGCCGGGGGGTGGGGACGTGGAACAGGGACTGGCTAATATCCGCCAATTCGATCCCTATTTCGACGAGGCCAAGTTCCAGGACATGGCCATGGATCTGTTTTTCAAAACCCAGGGTGCCTGGGCCAATCGGGATATGTCTCCGGTGCGCCAACTCTTCACCGAAGAAATGTTCCGCATCCTTCAAAATGACGTGGATCAGATGAAGGCCGAGAAGAAGATCAACCGCCTGGAGAATATCGCGGTGCGGTCGGTGGATATTACCGAGGCCTGGCAGGAGTCCGGCGCGGATTATATCACCGCTCGCATTTATGCCAATCTGCTGGATTATAATGTGGATGAAACCAGCGGTCAGGTGATTGAGGGCAGCAAGACCGACCCGGTGAAGTTCGAAGAGTACTGGACCTTCACCCGCCCGGTGGGCAATAACCCCTGGCAACTGTCAGCCATTCAGCAGGCCCCGGCATAAAGGCAGTTGCCAGTAGTCAGTAGTCAGTAGCCAGTAAGAGCAAAAAAAGTGATCAGTGGCCAGTGGTCAGTGATCAGTAAAAGCAAAAACCAGAAGGGCGGCCGCAAGGTCGCCCTTTTTCTTGGTAGCGCCGGCGTCCCGCCTGTGCATTTTTAATGTAGGGCGGGAAAGCGAAGCGCATCCCGCCATGGCCAATTCTCGAAACTCAAAACTCACTTAAAACTCAAAACAATCCGCTCCGGATGCGTATAAATATTCAAACGCTGCCCCCGGACGAAGCCGACAAGGGTAAGGTTCAACTCCTCGGCCAGTTCCAGGGCCATGGAGGTGGGGGCCGAAACCGCCGCCAGGATGGGAATTTGGGCCCGAATGGCCTTCAGGGCCATCTCGAAACTGATGCGGCCGCTGAGCAGGGCCACCAGCCGCGTCATGTCCCGATTCATCAGACACCGGCCGATGACCTTATCCATGGCGTTGTGGCGGCCCACGTCTTCGGCGTGAAAGAAAAAATCGCCGGCCGGAGCGGCCAGGGCGACGCCGTGGGTGCCGCCGGTGTCCCGGTAGAGGGTCTGAGCCTCCTGCAAGCGCTCCATCAAGGCCAGCAGTGTCTTCGGTGCAATGGTCAAGTTACTTTTGACGGGAGGAACCTTGCTGGCGATTTCGCTCACCGCTTCCTTGGCGCACAGGCCGCAACTGGAATAGGACACCTCCAGGTGGCGCCGGCCCCGGCGATTCATTCCCGCCTCAGTCAGGGTAACATCCACCACGTTGGGGGGCAGCAGCGGGTCGGTGGCGGTGCCGCAGAAATGCACGGTGATGACTTCGGAGAGGCTCTGCACGATGCCTTCGGTGAACAGGAAACCCAGGGCCAGTTCCTTCTCCAACCCCGGCAGGCGCATCAATACCTGGAAGGGCTCGCCCGCCAGGCGGATCTCCAGGGGCTCTTCCACCGCCACGAGGTCATTGGTGTCTTCCACCCGGCCTTTTAGATAGCGGCGGACGGGGAAGGTTACAGTTGGCTCAGCCATAAGTTCAAAATTAATATGCTCGACATTATTTCTAAAATTTGTTTAAAAAGTTAATCCACAATTTGTGATTTAAGTTCTGTAAAAAGATTATTAATTTTATCGTCAGTTAAACCATAACGTTCTCTTAATGGTTTAATTATTTTTGTTATTTTTCCTTCTACCCCTCTGACTCCTTTTTTTGCTACTTATAAGCCATGTGTGCACAGCCCACCAGAGACAAGCTGGAAGCCGCGCTACCAAACTTTTTTTTGGCAGGCACGGAGGCCTGCCCCACCAAATCTCATTCTGCTAACCGCTAACTTATCACTGACCACTGACCACTGACAACTGTTTCAAGGCTTGGTCAAGGTCCGCCCGGAGGTCTTCAAAATCTTCGCAGCCTACTGAAAGCCGTATCAGGTCGTCGGTGATCCCGGCTTGGGCCCGCCTTGCCTCTGGGACGCCGGCATGGGTCATGGTGGCAGGGTGTTCAATCAGGGATTCCACCCCTCCCAGGGACACGGCCAGGGTGATCAGCCGCAAGTGATTCAGAAGCGTTCTGGCACCTTTAAGCCCATTTGGGACTCCGAAGCAAAGCATGGCACCGAAGCCATCCATCTGCTCCCGGGCCAGCGCGTGCTGGGGGTGTTCAGGCAAGCCGGGATACCATACCCAATTAACCTTGGGATGGACGCTCAGGAATTTGGCAAGTTTGAAGGCGTTCTCCTGGGCTTTCTCCATCCGCAAGGGCAGGGTGCGCACCCCTCTCAGGATGAGCCAGGCCTGGTGGGGGTCCATAGTCCCGCCGGTAAGTATGAGAAACCGCTTGATTTTTTTATAGAGGCCGGCGTCTTTGGGAACTATCATCCCGCCCACGACATCGCTATGGCCGTTGAGATATTTGGTCAGACTATGGATCACCAGGTCGGCGCCGAGCTCGATGGGCCGCTGCAAGTAGGGGCTGGCAAAGGTATTGTCCACCACCACCAGCGCCCCCTGGCGATGGGCCAGGGCGACTGCCCCCCTGATGTCGGTAATCCTCATGGTGGGATTGGTGGGGGTTTCGATGAAGACCATCCGGGTTTCTGGACGCAACGTCCTTTCGATATTGGCTAAATCCGAGGTATCCACCAGGTCGGTCCGGATTCCGAAGCGGGGGAGTTCGCGTTCAATCACCACTTCCGTAGGCCCATAGAGACATTCGCCGGCTACGAGGTGATCCCCACTGCTTAACAGGCTGAAGAATGTTGCAGCGATCGCGGCCATGCCGGTGGCTGTGGCTAAGCCACCGAAGCCGTTCTCCTGGGCCGCTAGGTTTTTCTCCAGGGCGTCCACCGTAGGATTACCCATGCGGGTGTAGACATATCCCTGCCTTTCTCCGGAAAACAGGGCCGCGCCTTCCTCGGCACTGGCAAAGGCAAAAGTGGAAGTCTGGAAAATCGGCACTGAGACTTCGCCATAAACCGGGTTCGCCAGACCTCCCGAGTGAATGGCCCGGGTTGCCTTATGCCACGGCGGCGATTCGCTTTTCCTCTTCATGACCCATAGATCTCCCTGCTGAAATTGATGGTACTTTGTCAAACTGCATCTGATTTCCAATGCCTAATAATTAGGCAGGACTGAGTGCTGAGTGCTGAGGACGGAGTAAAGTCCTAAACTCAGTCCTCAATCCTCAGTACTCAGCACCAACCCCTTTCCCCTATCTGGACGGACCGCCTAATTCTCCCCAGCCGAGCTTGGTGCGGAGAATCTCGAAGTAGCTCCGGCGGGGTGATTTCACCAGCTTGACGTTATAATCACCACAGCGCACCTCGAGGCGGTCCAACGGCTTAAGCTCCTGGCCCACCTGGCCGTCCAGGGTGAGATAGACGTCTTGCACCTTTTCATCCAGGGTGACCGCCACGGTGACGCAGCCCGGCAGGATGATGGGCCGGTTGCTCAGGGTGTGAGGGCAGATGGGCAACAGGATGATATGCCTGAGGGTCGGATAGGCGATGGGACCGCCGGCGGACAAGGTATAGGCGGTGGAGCCGGTGGGGGTGGAGACGATCAGGCCGTCAGCCCGATAGGTGGTGAGATGTTCGTTGTCGATCCAGGTGGCCATTTCCGCGATCCGGGCCAGGGCCCCTTTGTTGATTACCGCATCATTCAGGACGTTTTCCTGCCAAATGGTTTCCCCGCCCCGAATCAGGGAGACGGCAAGAATCATGCGCTCCTCGACCTCAAATTTTCCGGGCAGGATGTATTCTTCCAGGGTGGGATAGAGCTCGTCCCGGGAAATTTCAGTGAGGAATCCCAGGCCCCCGAGGTTAACCCCCAGGATGGGAAGACCGAGGCGGCCGTAATGGCGGGCGACGCTCAAGATGGTGCCGTCGCCTCCCATGACCACGATGAGGTCGGTCCCGGAGGGCAGGGGAAGGATATGCGGCTCCGGTTCATTTATCAGGTGTTGGGCGGTTAGTCCCCTGGATTTGAACCAGGCGGTCAGGTCCTGGCCGGCCAGAAGGGCATCGGCTTTATGCTTCTTGGTGATAATAGCGATGGATTTCAAGGCGCCTCCCAGGTTGACAATTATCATAATCTTGATAAATTTTCAAAGATCATCCGTAGGGGCACGGCGTGCCGTGCCCTCTTTTAAATGGGATAGATTTTGGGGCACGGCTCGCCGTGCCCCTACAAAATACAGGCCATTGAAGGAGCCATTATGCAAGTCGCCAGCCGTATTCGCCAGATTCCCCCCTCCGCCACCTTGGCCTTGAACGCCAAGGCCAATCAGCTCAAGGCCCAGGGGGTCGACATAGTCAACTTCGGGGTGGGAGAGCCGGACTTCGACACCCCGGTAAACATTCGGGAAGCAGCCATCCGGGCCATCAACGAGGGTTTTACCCGCTACACCCCGGTGGGGGGCATCCCGGACCTGAAAGAGGCCATTATTGAGAAATTCCAGGGCGACTACGGCCTGACCTATAAGCCGGGCGAAATCCTGGTGTCCTGCGGCGGCAAACACGGCCTCTACAACCTCTTCCAGATCATGTTCGAGCCGGGGGACGAAGTGATCATCCCGGCCCCTTTTTGGGTGTCGTACGTGCCCATGGCCATGCTGGCCGAGGCCGTGCCGGTCGTGGTTCCCACCCAGGAAGCCAACGGCTTCAAGCTCACCGCCGCGGAACTGAAAGCCCGCCTTACTCCCAAGACCAAGGCATTGGTCCTGAACAGCCCTTCCAACCCCACCGGCGGGGTCTACACCAAAAAAGAATTGGAGGCGCTGGGCCAGGTGGTCTTGGAGCACGGCCTGTATGTCATTTCTGATGATATCTATGACAAGATTCTCTTCGACGGCGCCAAATTCGTCAACCTCGCCATGCTGGACCCGGAGCTCAAGGCCCGCACCTTTATCCTGAACGGCGTCTCCAAGACTTATGCCATGACCGGCTGGCGCATCGGCTACCTGGCCGGCCCGGCGGAGGGCATTGCCGCGGCCACCAATCTGCAGAGCCAGTCCACCTCCAATCCCACCTCCATCGCCCAGAAGGCCGCAGTGGAAGCCCTACGCGGTCCTCAGGACGCGGTGGCCGCCATGGTGGCGGAGTTCGCCTGGCGCCGGGACGATATCCTGAAGCGGACCCTGGACATCCCCGGGGTCACCTGCGCCAAGCCGGGCGGGGCCTTTTATCTGTTCCCGAATTTTTCGGCCTATTTCGGGAAGCTTACGCCTGCCGCGGGGCAAAGCAATTCACAGGCCCTGGCGGACTATCTCCTGACGGAGGCCCGCCTGGCGGCCGTGCCGGGCAACGAGTTCGGGGAAGACAACTGCCTCAGGTTTTCCTATGCCACTTCCCGGGAGCGCATCGCCACCGGTCTGAGCCGCATAAAGGAAGCTTTGGAGAAGCTGTAGCAGGAAAGTCTTTTTGTCATCCTGCGCGCAGCAAAGGGATCTATATATGCAAACAACGCCACTCCAAATTGGAGTGGCGTTTTACTGACAGGCCATCGGCATTTACAATATTAAGGGGGCGTTGGATTATGATTCTTATAACTGGAGCTAATGGGAAAAGTGGTCGAGCAATAATTCGGACTTTATTATCTAAAGGAGAGGAAATTCGGGCTTTTGTTCATAAAGCTGAACAAATTCCCGAGCTTAAATCCTTGGGTGTTAGGGAAGTGGTTGCAGGAGACATGATGAATGAAGAGGTAATGAATGAAGCATTTATAGGGATTCGGGCCGCATATCACATTTGTTCTGCCGTGAATCCTGATGAAGTTCGGATAGGGCAAATAGCAATAAACGCTGCTCGTTCTGCCCGAATAGAGCATTTTGTCTACCATTCGGTGCTTCATTCCTTACTTCAGGATTTACCACATCATCAGAAAAAACTTATAGTAGAGGAAATAGTGGTGAATTCAGGTATGCCATATACCATTATTCAACCTGCAATATTTATGCAGAATATACTTGAAGGTTGGAAGTTGCTTAGTGAAGAAGGTATATTTGAACAGAGATTTTATACGTCAAAAGAAACACGCATTTGTATGGTTGACTTAGAAGATGTGGCAGAGGCTGTTTCTATAATCCTCACCAAGCCAGGTCATACGGGTGCCACTTATGAAATATGTGGACCGGAAAATTTAGCTTTGGATGATATGTTAGCCGCTTTTAAACAGAATTTTGGACATGGAGTCACAGTTCAAACAACTCCAGATGAACTGTGGGCAGCACAATTGAAAAAGCATGGATTAGGAGACTATCAAGTTAATACATTATTAACTATGTTTCATCATTATAATGAACATGGATTTACTGGTAATCCAAATGTTTTGACATGGATACTAGGAAGAAGACCAAATGATTTTGGATCCTTTATTCATAGGACAATACAAAGCAAAAGATAATCTCTACTAAATTTAACTGATTACTGGCCACTGATTCATGTCTATTTTCTTTGGTTGCGTCGCTCCCTCAGAATGACAATTATTAGCGGAAAGTGATACTTGTAAGAGGCTCTCAAGGAAGGAAATTGGAAACCGGATAGCGCGGCCGGCTTAAAGAGTCGAGCCGCGCCGTCCGTTCAACGGTTGATGATTAGCGTCCAGCCGCCTTGCGCTTGGAGGCCTTCAAGGGATTGATCTTCTGGACCGTCTCTTTCTTGCCGTTTTTCACGTGAGTGGCCAGATTACAAGAACCCCGGCGCCATTTGGCTTCGGGATCCGGAAAAGAGGTGCAGAAGTTTGATTCCTCATAGCACAAAGTCCGGTCGCAGCCAGTGCAGGCTTCCACAACGGTCTTGCATTTGCCGCCGTTGAACGAACAGCCTTTCTTAGTCATAAAGGTGCAATCTACTCCTGGTTTAACGCTTTCGCAGTGCATGGCCGTAGCCCCCCTCTGATATAAACAAAATCTTATATTTATATACTAAATTTAAATAGCTTGTCAAGAATTTCCAGAAAATTATTTGCTGCGAACCATTTTTTTTGGAATTTCTTTCAGGTAGGAACTGACCGGCTGTTCCCGGGGCGCCGGGATAGGCCCTTAGTTTCCTGATTCTGAGCCTTTTCGGGAACATTGACACGCCTAAGGCGATGTTTACTTTAAAAGAAAGCTCGAACCTGAGGAAAGTATGCCTAAGAAGGCTCTGAAGGATTACCAGGCAAAACGCGATTTTCAGCGGACCCCTGAGCCCTCGGGGGGCGGCCGGGGGCCGTCGGCTGCCCCGATCTTCGTGGTCCAGAAGCATGACGCCAGCCGCCTCCACTATGACTTTCGCCTGGAGGTGGACGGGGTCCTCAAGTCCTGGGCCATCCCCAAGGGGCCGTCCACCGACCCCAAGGAGAAGCGCCTGGCGGTGCCCACTGAGGACCATCCCTTGGAATACGCCGATTTTGAAGGAGTGATACCCGAGGGGTACGGCGCCGGCACTGTCATGGTCTGGGATACCGGCCCCTTCCAGAATATCACCGAAAAGAAGGGGGAGGCCGTTCCCCTGGCCGAGGCGGTGGCCCGCGGCCACCTCAAGGTCCATTTGAGCGGGCAAAAGCTCAAAGGCGGCTTCGCCCTGACCCGTTTCAAGACCGGCAAGGACGAGGCCTGGCTGTTGATAAAGGCCGACGACGAAGAAGCCGACTCGGCCGTTGATGTATTGCAGGCCCAGCCGGACTCGGTCCTCAGCGGCCGCTCGTTAGAGGAAATCGCCGCCGGGTCAGCTTAACGGCGCGGGTTTAAAAATGCCAGAAAGCCAAGACGCAGGAAAATTTGTCCGGGTAGAAGGGGCCGAGGCGCCGCTGACGCATCTGGAAACCAAGGAGCCCAAGGGCCTCATCGTGGTGATCACCGGCTACGGCAAAGGCAAGACCACCACCGCCCTGGGCCTGGCGCTGCGGGCCTGTGGCCACAATCTGCGCACTTGCATCATCCAGTTCATGAAGGGCGACCTCTACGCCGGCGAATGGGACGGAATCAAGAAGATGAGCTGCCCCATCGAATTGATCGCCACGGGCAAGGGTTTCTGCGGCATCCAGGGCAATCCCTACCCTTATCGCGAGCACCGCGCCAATGCCCAGGAAGCCATGCGGCTGGCCAAGGAGAAGCTGGCCTCCGGTCGGGTGGACCTGTTGATTCTGGATGAGATCAAAATGCCCTGCATCTGAAACTGGTGGACCTGGAGCAGGTGCTGGAACTCCTGCGTTCAAAGCCGCCCCAGGTGCACCTGGTGCTCACCGGCCGTGACGCCCACCCTAAAGTGATCGAACTGGCGGACACCGTCAGCGAAATTCAAGAGATCAAGCACGCCTACCGTCAAGGCATCGAACCCCAGCCGGGCATCGATTATTGATCGGAGGGAATCTTTATGAAGGGCGAAAGTGAGAAGACTTTTGAAATGAAGGCCATGAGAGGCGGGATAGCGCTCTTCAAGGTGGCCGGCATTCAGATCAGCTTCGATTACTCCTGGCTCATCATCTTCGCACTGGTGCTGCTTTCCATGTCCCTGGGCTATTTCCCCCGGTACTATCCTGGGCACACCTTATTGACCTACTGGATGGCCGGGACGATCGCCACCGCGCTTTTCTTTGCCTCAGTGGTGACCCACGAACTGGCCCACTCCCTGGTAGCCATCCGCTCCGGCATTCAGATTTCAGAGATTACCCTGTTTATCTTTGGCGGCGTCTCCAAGATCACCGAGGAGCCGCAAGACCCGGTGACCGAACTGAAGGTGGCCATCGTCGGCCCCTTAAGCTCCTTTGCCTTGGCCGCCATTTTTTGGGTGATCAAAGACTTTTTCGCCGGGTTCGAGCTTTCTTTGATCACGGGAATTTTCAGTTATCTCACCTGGATCAACCTGGCCCTGGGCATCTTCAACCTGATCCCGGGTTTTCCCCTGGACGGCGGGCGGGTTTTTCGAGCCGTATATTGGTGGAAGACCGGTTCGCTGACCTACGCCACCCGGCTGGCTGCAGACTTGGGCAGAGGGTTCGCCTTGGCCTTGATGCTTTGGGGCGGCGTACAGATCTTTTTCGGCGACCTCATCGGCGGCCTCTGGTTCATCTTCATCGGCATGTTCCTCAGGAGCCTGTCCCAACGGGGCTATGAGGAAGTGGTCATGCGGAAATCGCTGGAAGGAGTGCAGGTTAAGGAGCTCATGACCCGGGAAGTGGTGAGTGTCTCTCCGGATATACCCATCGCCCAGTTGGTGCACGATTATTTCCTGCATTACGCCTTCGGAGGTTTTCCAGTGAAGGACGACGGCCGGGTGGTGGGAGTGGTCAGCATCGCCGGCGTCCGGCAGGTCCCCCGCCAGGAGCAGGATTCCAGGAAGGTGGCGGAGGTCATGGAGCCGGTGAGTGAGCAATTGGTCATCTCCGAGGATATCTCCCTGGCAGAGGCCCTGCGCCGCATGACCCAGGCGGAACAGGACCGGTTGCTGGTGATGCAGCAGGACCGGATGATCGGCCTGATCACCAGAAACAGCCTGCAGCGCTTTATCCAGATAAAGCAGATCCTGGAACCTGAAGAGAGTGAGCACTAAACAGTCAGCAGTGAGCAGTTAAGAGAAGCAGCCTTGTATTTACTGTTCACTGCTCACAGCTCACTGCTCACTTTATGGCCCCCTCCCTCAAAATGTTTATAATCAAAGCATGAACCTCCCTGCGGCGTTAATGGACCCCTCCGCATATCCAGAGCCCACCTCCGCGGTGCAGCTGATCCAGACCCATATTTCCTGGGTCTTCGTCACCGACCTCTTCGCATATAAGGTTAAGAAGCCGGTGGATTTCGGCTTTCTCAATTTCACCACCCTGCGCCGGCGCCACCACTACCTCCACGAAGAGCTCATCCTCAATCGCCGTCTCTGCCCCGATATCTACCTGGAGGTCCTGCCTGTCACGGTTCATCACGGCCGGGCGCATCTGAGCCATTCGGGCCATCCGCTGGAATATGCCTTGAAGATGGTGCGCCTGCCCCAGGAGCGCATGATGGACGAAGTGGCGGCCCGGGGCGAGTTGCGGCAGGAACACCTGGACCGCATCATCGAGCGGCTGGTTCCTTTTTACAAGCATGCGGCCACCGGCCCCCGGATCAATAAGTTCGGCGAGCCGGCGGTCATCGCCTATAACCATGAAGAGAATTTTTTTCAAACTGAGAATTTGGTGGGACATCTGCTCTCCCGGGAGCTTTTTGATCATATCCGGAACTTTGCCAAATCCTTTCTGGCTCGAAACCGCGCCCTGTTCTTTAAGCGCATCCAGGAAGGCCGCATCCGAGACTGCCACGGCGACCTGCACCTGAAGAACATTTGCTTGGCCGATGAGGTATATATCTATGACTGCATTGAATTTAATGCCCGATTCAGATATGGTGATGTGGCGGCGGATGTCGATTTTCTGGCCATGGACCTGGACTATCACGGCTTTAAAGATTTGAGCCGCTATTTTGTAGAGCGTCTGGCTCAGGCCTCCGAAGACCCGGAACTGCTGATGCTGCTGGATTTCTATAAGTGCTACCGGGCCTACGTGCTGGGCAAGGTCGCCGCCTTCACGGCGCGAGATCCGGAACTGGCGCTGGAGGCCAGGAGTCAAGCCGAACAGACTGCCAGGGCCTACTTTTCCATAGCCGGTGAATACGCCGGGGCGTGATGAGCAGCGGACGGGTATTATCAAATAGGGGTATCCGGTTGACTCCCGTACCCACTATATCTTGTGTTTCATTTTTGGGGATATCCTCCCCGGAAATTATCTCCCATAACAGGAGGGACACTGACGGCCTGTTGTACCAGACGATAAAAGAG
>JAMCQY010000345.1 GCA_023381945.1 Deltaproteobacteria bacterium | reverse complement strand
CGGGCCGGTTTAGAGCTACCCGGAAAAAGGTGAGCTGATACCCGAAGGTCTCCCCCTCTCGGGACTTTAGATGCCCGACCCAATACCACCACTCGGTCTTATACTCCGGGTGGGAGCCGTGGTCCGCGGGGAACTGCCAGACCCGGCCCGGCGCGGGTTTTTGAAAGGCGTCTTGAGCGCGAGCGTTAGCAGGGACAGAGAATATTATTAAGCAGCATAACCAGGCAATTAAGGTCATCTCAGCAATAGAACCTTTTTTCACCAAAGATAAGTCATGGCCGCACAATAACAAGATAATAACTGAGTTGCTGCTGTTGATTCATGCGCCTGGGGAGCTTTGCCTTGAATTTAGGCGTATATTCGGCCTTCGTAGATATTGGCCAGGACCCGGCGCCGGCCCACCCTGGCAGGAATGATACGGCGGCGGTAGCCCTCGCCTTCGAAGGCGTCCAACTCTGGGAATTCTTCAGGCAAGGCCTTGGAGGTAAAAAGCCAGGCCGGGTGTTCCGGACCATTCTCATCGTAATGAAAGGCCTTGAAGCCCCAGTACTCGCCCAGGTGGCCGCGGATAACGCAAGGCTCCCAGGTCCCGGATAAGTCGCCCAGCAGGTAATGATTAGCTTCACCGGGAGCCAGGCTGCCGTAGACTATCAGGCGGTGGTCGGGGTTATCCATGGAGAAGTAGCCAGTAGCCAGTAGTCAGTAGTCAGTAAAAGCAAAATGCATCAGCCATAGGGCGGCCTGTAGCCGCCGATTATGAAGGCCGGAGGTCAGAACCGTAGGGCGGGAAAGCGCCGCGCCTCCCGCCATTAACACTGAAAAAGGATACCCCACGCCAAGACGCCAAGGCGCAAAGACGCAAGTTAGATGTGGAAAAGCCTTCCGCCAATTCTTTGGTAGCGCAGGCTTCCAGCCTGTGCTTATCACAGGCCGGAGGCCTGTGCCACTAGCTTATCTTATCGGCGGCGGCCCAGGCGGTTGCGCAGGGCCAGGAGAAACAGGGCCGCCTGGCAGGGGACGAACACCGCCTGCATCACTTTTCCAAAATCACCACGGCCAGGGCCTGGCCGTTTTCGTCGGTGAGGGAGAGGTGCATATGGGTGATGCCGGCGGCGGCGCAGAGGCCGGCGGCGCGGCCGGTAACGGAAATTTCGGGTTTGCCCAGGGGATTGGGGACCACCTCTACCTCTTGCCAGCGGATCCCATTCCGGCGGAGGCCCACGCCCAGGGCCTTGGAGAAGGCCTCTTTGGCGGCGAAGCGCAGGGCGAAGGCGGAGTCGCGGCCGCGGCGTTTAGCTTGGCAATAGGCAATCTCCCGAGGGGTGAAAACGCGGTTGAGGAAGCGCTCGCCGTAGCGTTCAATGGCGGTGGCGAGACGGGCAACTTTGACCAGATCAATGCCGATGCCGTAAATCATGGGAAGACAGTAGCCAGTAGTCAGTAGTCAGATGAAAGGCAAATAATTATGATTTTGGAAGTTTATGGCTAATGATGCCATAACTGCCGGGAAAAAGGAAGAAATGTGCAATAGAAGAAATGGTGCGTAGGCCGCACCCTACATGGCGGGCACAGGCTGGCAAGCCTGTGCCACCAATGAAAATGCTGCCTTCTCATTTTTTCTTCTCTTTCTTGGGCGGCGCGGCGGTAACTTCTTTGCACATGGTGCCGGTCTCGCCGCAAGAGGTGCATTTTTTTGGTTTGCAACGGGTTTCGACGTTGCTGCCGCACTTTTCGCAGGTAAAAACAGCCATTATTTTCCTCCGGTTGAGATAGTTCAAAGTTCAAGGGTAAAGGTTATTAATATGTGGAAAAGAATTACTTCCCCTCTCATTATACCCGTCTCCCCGCCAATGGGGAAACGGGAGAGAGGGCAGTTTCAGCCGGCTTCCGGCTCTTCCGGGCTTGTCTCGGCCTCCGGTTCCTTCCTCCAAAATTTTTCAGCCAGTTCGGGAAGCTGCTCAAACAAGGTGCTCAAGGTTCCGCCCCGCTTGATGCCGTGAAAGGAGATCTCTCCTCCTTTGATAACGACAAAGGCCACAGGGGTGACGCAGACCCCGCCGCCGCCGCCGCCACCCTCCCCTTCCCGCTTGGGATCGGTGCCTTTGCCGCCGCCGGCGCCGAACCCCAGGGAAATCTTGGAAACGGGGATCAAGGTAAAGTCGCCCACCTTAATCTCATTGCCCAGAATGGTTTCAGTTTTGGCGACGGTCCGCAATTCATCCATCAATTTGCCGATAATCTCTGAGGCTGTGGCTACCATGGCAATTATCTCCTTTTTCAATCTTTTTGGCGCTGCCGGTTCTTCTTGAGGTCCCAGGCCAACCTGAGCAGGCGCATATAGGGAAGCCTTACCAGCAGGGACGCCAGTTTTTGCACCACCATAATGGGATAAATCGTCACCCGGATTCTGGCATAATTGCGGTTCTCGAAGTTCACCAACAGGTTTATTTCTTGCAGATGAAGATTGGTCAGCACGCCAAAGAGCACTCCGTTCCACATGGGATCAGGGAGGGATAGGTCAACTTTGGTATCTTGAAAGCTAAGAGTTCTATATACCTTCAGGATAAATTGCTCTAGCTGGCGGACTATTTCCAGGACCAGGTCCCGTTTTTGCCAAAGACGCCACATTATCGCCGGGGTCCGGTATTTCCATTTTTTCTTGGGTTCTTCCGCCGGTTTTTCGGGTTTTTTCGCCTTCAGCCTCCTGATTACCGTCATTCCCAGCCATTTGACCCGGAGGCGCCGGGTGGTGGAATCGTATCCCAGGGATAGGGGCACTGCCAGGATGGCCAGCGCCACCAGAACTGCGCCTATGATGAAGTAACCCAAATAGATCATGAGGAATCGGGGGGGGGGGCGCCCT
>JAMCQY010000113.1 GCA_023381945.1 Deltaproteobacteria bacterium | reverse complement strand
CAATAACCACCAATGAGCCCAAGGCATAAATATCCCATAAATGAGGCGGCAGGGCCAGTCCCGCCAGGCCGATCAAGGTGACCACGATCCCCCAACGCAGGAATAGACGGCCCCCGTAAGCATTGATTTCGCGCCAGCGTTCCTCGGATTCGAAGGCCGCGGGAACGCGGATGCCGTAAAACCGGTTCCGGCCGATTTTGCGCCGGATCAGGGGCAGGCTCACAACGACGATCAGGATCCCGGCGATTAAGTGGGAAAGGGCGGTGCGGTTCATGAGTTTCCGCTTTTAAGGTCTCCTGAAATTATGGGTCAGGTCCTCACATAATTGGTGATCTCGATCGGGTTCAGGTCCGGATCACGGATATAAACGGAGCCAATCACCATTTCGGACCAAGCCGGTTCAGAATTTCCCGGACTTCCTTGTCCCACTGGGACCGGCTTTGATAGTCGGTGTGGCGGCCGCCGTTCCAAGCTATTTTACGAAGAACTACTTTTTTTCCCTCCGGTTGCTTCTCGGGGTGGAGACCGTCAAATAGCTGCAAATTCCCCGACAGGGCAGCCGGAGCCAGAATCCCCTGGAAAGTGAATAAGTCATGGGCGGGACTGGCCCTGTGAAGATTGCAGTAATGCCAGCCCATAGTGAGCTTGGCCTGGAATGAGAGCCTCCCGGTCTTGGGCTCATACTTCAGGTCATTTAATAGACCGGTGGGAGTATCGCCGCTGAGTCCATCGGCATAAGAGAAAAAACCAAAGAGATCAGAGCCTTGCCGCCATAGTCGAACCTCGGCGCCGTATTGATGTTCTTCGGTAGCTCGCATATCGGAAAATGAGCCCAGAAATACAACCGGTTGAGTGCCATCGTCAGCCTGAACCGGAGATTGTAGGCAACATGCCAGCATAATCGCCAGGGCAATTATTTTTCTCATAATTTTCCTCGCGATGGCTCGTAAGGTCTGAGAATTTTCTCCAGGAAGAAGAAGCTCAGGTTCGGCGTAACCGGCTCTTGCCGGAAGATGCGGTAGCCGAGGCGCTCATACAGGCGGATGTTTCTTTCGCTCTTATGGCCAGTGAAGAGTTCGGCCCGGTGGGCCTCAGGGAATTTCTCTTCTAGCCGTTGCATCAGGGCGCTGCCCAGCCCACGGCTTTGGTGATCGGGATGGACGATGAGGCGCTCCATGAAGCAGGTGCCGTTTTGTTGAAAGCCCCGCACCGAGCCGATGATTTGCTGGGATAGAACAGCCTTAAGGATGGTTTTATGAACGAACTCCTCACGCAGCTCCTCCAAAGTCTGCAGCAGCGGCGGGATGGAAAAATCATCATAAAGCCGGGCTTCGCTCTGATAAGCCAGCTTCTGGAGGGTGAGTATGGCCTCGGCGTCTACCGCGGAGGCCGCCGAAATGACTACCGATTCAAGCATCTTTGCTCATCAAACCATTATCGAACTTATCGGCGTGTTAGGAAGGAAAACGGGCGACCCGCCGGGTCGCCCCTACAAGCCCCGCAGAAACTCTTCCACGGAGACCACCCGGGCATACAAGGGAGACAGGGCGGCCATAAAGGCGCCGTGAACAAAGACGGCCGGAATCACCAGATCACCAAAGGTCAGATCCCGCGTGGCGCAAGCATCGTGGATCACAGTGCAGGTGAATCCAAGGTCCGCCGCGGCCCGGGTGGTGGCGTCGATGCACATGTGGCTCATGGCCCCGCAAATTACCAGATCTTTGACTCCGGCGTCTGCCAACTTCTCTTTTAAACCGGTGTCCCGGAAGCCGTTGGGGAAATGTTTTTCAATAATTTGTTCCTCGGGGAGCGGGGTAATAAGCTCATTAATCTCCACCCCCGGGGTTCTGGGCACAAAGAAGGGGGCGCCGGGACGCACGGAAATATGCTGGATGTGATAGGTGGGCCAGTGACGCCGGCGGAACTCGGCCAGGAGGTCCCGGGCCTGCTTGGCGGCATCAACGATGCCCGCCAGTTCCATCTTACCGCCAGGGAAATAGTCCTTCTGGAGGTCTACTAAGAGTAAGGCCTGGGTCATGGCGCTCCTTTCAAATGCGGCTTAAGAAGAAAATAGCCGGTTAGGTCTTTTTTTTCCGGGCGCCGGCGGCTGAATCCGCTTCGCAGAGCGGGGCCGGCAGCCGGCCGTGGCCCTCCACCCGGTGGATGAGATAATCCTGCCAATCTTCCCAGGAGGCCTCGGGATTCATACCGGTGTGGTCCAGGGACACTTCAGCCCGGGCGCTGGCCGCGTGGCCGCCGGCGGAACCGAGGCGCCCGAAGGCCTTGGAAGCCAGCCGATCGGCGTTTTTGCGCAGGCCGTCATTACGAAAAATCACCACCAGTTTGCCTTCATAGAGACCCGCCACAATGGACCAGGAGATTTCCCCGGCCCGCAGCAAAAAATCCGCCAGGATGACCAGGACGTCGGGAGCGGAGACTTCCCCCAGATAGGCATAGACGCGGTTATGGCGGATACAATAGCGGTTCAGGGCCATCTGAAAATACCGCAACATAGGTAAATTAAATTCGGCAAACTCCAAGCGCCGCACCAGGGGCCGGCGGGTAAACTCAAAGAGGTAATGGAAGGCGCGCATGTCGGCTTCCACTGCCGGGCGCTCGAAATTGGCGGTGTCAGTCTTGATGCCGTAATAGAGGGCAGTGGCCAGCCTCAGAGAGGGCCGGATATGGGCCTCCCTCAGATACTCGGTCATGATGGTGGAGGTGGCGCCGTAATCCGGCCGGATGTCCACGAACTTGGCGTGGGTGTCGGGCAGGCGAGGGTGGTGGTCGATGATGGCGTCAAAGTGAAAGCCGCCGAAGATTTCGTGATGTTCCGGCTGGTTGTCCACCAAGGCCTTGCGGTGGAAATCCTCGGGA
>JAMCQY010000022.1 GCA_023381945.1 Deltaproteobacteria bacterium | reverse complement strand
GCATCTCGAGATTGACAAGGAAAAGCTGAAAAATACCCTGGCGGCCAGCTTTAAATCTCGGATGCGCGCCTGGTTGGAGCTCTGCTCCCACTGCGCCCTGTGCGGCGATACTTGCTTTTTGTACCTGGCCAATCGCCGTGACGCGACCCAGGTGCCGTCGTACAAGATTCAGTCCACCCTGGGCAAGATCGTCAAACAGAACGGCGACGTGGACAATGCCCACATGCGCTACTGCATGGACGTGGCCTGGTCCAAGTGCACCTGCTGCAACCGCTGCGGTTCCTTCTGCCCTTACGGCATCGACATGGGCGTCATGTTCGGCTATCTGCGGGGCCTCTGCTTCTCGCAAGGGTTCGTCCCCTGGGAGCTGAAGATCGGCTCAGGCATGCACCGCATCTACAGGGCCCAGATGGACGTAACCTCCGAGGATTGGGTGGAGACCTGCGAGTGGATGGCGGACGAGCAGCAGGATGAGTGGCCCGGCCTGGAAATCCCGGTGGATAAGCAAAACGCCGACATCATGTACACCCTGAACGCCCGGGAGCCCAAGCACTATCCGGAGGACATCGCCGAGGCCGCCATTCTGTTCCACATGGCGGGCGAGAACTGGACCGTACCCAGTGAAGGCTGGGAACAGACCAGCCTGTCGATGTTTGCAGGAGACTGGGGCGCCTGCAAGATGATGGTGGGGAGCGTTTACGGGGCCATGGAACGTCTGAAGCCCAAACGGGTGGTGGGCACTGAATGCGGCCACGCCCACCGGGCCACGGTTATCGAAGGGCCTTATTGGGTGGGGCGCAAGGACGGCCGGCCGCCGGTACAATATATTCACTATACCGAATGGGTGGCCGAGGCCCTGCGCACCGGAAAGATTAAGATCGACCCGGCCAAAAGAATCAAGGAGCCGGTGACCTTGCAGGATTCCTGCAATTACATCCGCAATTACGGCCTGGCGGATGTCACCCGGGAAATTATGAGTTACCTGGTGGAGCCCGGCTACTTCATCGAAATGACCCCGAACCGCGAGTACAACTACTGCTGCGGCGGCGGCGGCGGCTTTAACGGCATCGGCATTTACCGGAAAGAGCGCAACGTCGGCCTGAAGGTGAAACGAGACCAGATTCTGGCCACCGGCGCCAAACTGGTCATCGCCCCGTGCCACAATTGCTGGGACGCCATCCGGGACCTGGAGGAGATCTACGAATTGGGCATCAAGTGGAGCTTCCTCAAGCCTTTGCTCATCAAGATGGCCATCATCCCTGAGCATCTGAAGCCCAAGGAAGAAGAAGAGTAAACAAAATTGCAGGCTGATTATCCTGGGCGTCTGGCTTCCTGGTGGAGTCAGGCGCCTTTTTTTGGGGGGAAATAACTTCTCGACATTGCGCTCGGCGCGGAGGAAGGAAGGCGGAAACGGATCCCTATCCTTATGCCCGATGGCGGCGCAACCTTTTCAACGTCCGAAACCTGCACAGGCTGCAAAAGGCTGTGTTACCCCAAAAATGACCTGCCACTAGTATGGCGTCCCAGGAATAGCTTTCAATATTTGTCATGGGGTCGCACCGGCGTGTGCGCCCTCCAATTGGGCGGACAGGTCCGCCACTACGAAAGAAATCGAATATTTTTGAAAGGAATATCTGGGACACGATACTAGCCCCTTTTGGCAATATCCACCGGCGCAACTATAAAAAGTTTTAGTCAAAACCTTTCTATCAGTGCCAGCATAATAATCCAAAAACTTATCCAGACAGCAAGAAATTCCCTTCCCTAAAAAAAAACTTGCAAACCCCACCAGGGTATAGTACGTAAAAATACCCCACCAGGGTAAGGTAAATAATTCCATGAGGAGGCGGAGTATGTCGAGGTGGTTTAGGGTCTTCGCAGCAAGCATGGCCATGGTACTGGCGCCGGTGGGCGCCATGGCCACCAACGGGGACAATCTCATCGGTGTGGGCCCAATTTCCCGGTCCATGGGTGGGGTGGGGATTGCTTCGCCCCAGGATGCCATCAGTGCGGTGTTCTCCAACCCGGCTGCCATGTGTTTCGGGGCCTTCTGCCCCAGTAACCAGGTGGATTTCGCCGGTACGGGTTTTATGCCTAACATCCATGCCAGTATTACCGGCGGTACCGGCCCTTTGGGGGCTTTGGCTCCCCCGTTCTCCTTTAGCGGCCACAGCGACCCGAAGCTGTATCCGATTCCGGCCTTGGGTATTTCCTATAGTTCACCGGAGTTGCCCAATTGGCGTTTCGGCTTCGGCGCCTATGGGGTCACCGGACTGGGGGTCGATTACCGCGGCTCTTCCCTGGACCAGTCCAATTTTTTTGGCCCTGGGGCTCCGTTGGCGGCGGGTGCTTTTTCCAACCTGCAAATCATGAAATTTGCGCCTACGGTAGCTTACCAGGTGAATCATTGGTTGTCATTGGGAGCTGCTTTCAATATCAGCTACTCCACCCTGGATCTGAGAAACGGCTCAAATTCGGGGTTTGCCCCGGCGGCCCAGATCGGCGCGATTATCAAGCCGCACAAGGATGTATCCATCGGGCTGACTTACACTACCCCCCAGGATGTCAATCATCATAAGGTCCTGACCGGAGCGCCCTCCTTTCCGGGCGGTCCACCGACTTTAAACTCCCTGGCACTGTCGTCGCCCCATAACATCGGAGTAGGGGTGGGTTGGGAGGCCATTCCCAAGAAGCTTCTCTTCGAAGCCGATTTTAAGTATCTGAATTGGGCCAATGCCGACGGCTACCGGCAGTTCGATTGGCAGGACCAGTATGTGGTGGGCGTGGGGGCGCAGTACAAACCCATTCCGAAGCTGTCCCTGCGCCTGGGCTACAATTATGGAAATAACCCGGTGCAGCCGCATAACAATTTCGTGGGCGCCACC
>JAMCQY010000253.1 GCA_023381945.1 Deltaproteobacteria bacterium | reverse complement strand
TCTTTACCCTGGACGACCTGAAAAATCTTTAGGTAATTAGTTTTTAAACTTGAAGGGAGGGGTAGTCATTACTAACTTTTTTATCAACCTAGTTTCGATATAGGGTGGCGATTAAAGAATGGCGGCTAAATCCTTTGCGAGTCTGCGCAGCCGCGCCATCTTTCTGGTTCTGTTGACGGTCCTGCCGTTATTTGCTTTAATCCTTCTCTCATATCTCAACGAGAGAAAGCAGGCCATCCGTGAGGTGCAAAGGGATGAGCTGGTGGCGGCCAGAAACCTGGCCACTATCCAAGAGACCCTGATCAATAACACCCGGCAACTGCTGACAACCCTGACTCAAATTCCCCAGGTCCGGCAGCGGGACCGGGCGGCCTGCAACCTGCTGTTTGCCAGAGTTTTAAAACAATGCCCCTATTATGCCACCCTGGTGGCTGCCGATCTTAAAGGATGGGTGTTCGCCGGCGCCCCTGAAACCAAAGAACCGGTCAACATCGGCGATCGCCACTTTTTTATGATAGCCCTCCAGACTCAGGCCTTTTGCGTCGGTGAGCCCGTTCTGGGGCGTATCAACAACAGGTACAGCATTAATCTTTCTTGCCCAATTTTGGATGCCCGGGGCCGGGTCCATGGAATCCTTGCCGCCGGCCTGGATTTGCAATGGTTGGGCAGTTTGTTGGCTAAAAGTGATTTTCCCCCCGGCACTGCTATGGGTTTAATCGACAACACTGGTAAGGTCCTTTTTCGTTATCCCGAACCTTTGGAATACATCGGGAGAATGTTGCCGGATAACCTCATTAAGGCCATGGCTGAAAACGATGAAGGGGTGGCAGAGGGGGAGGGATTGCCTGGCGATAAGCGTCTTTTCGCTTTTGCCCGGCTGCCGTCCCCTTGGCAGGGGCTGAGGGTGGTCATCGGTCTTCCCAGGGACTGGGCATTTGACAAGGCTAATCATGATCTATGGCGCAACCTCATCTGGCTGGCCGTGGTGGCGCTGGTGACGCTGGCCGTGGCCCGATTCGGCACGAATTTCTTTATCCTGCAGCCGGTGGACAAGTTGCTGAAAGTAACCCGGCGCCTCACCCACGGCGACTTGGCGGCCCGCAGCGGCGGCCCTTACCAGGCGGGAGAATTAGGCCAGTTGTCCCAGGCCTTCGACCAAATGGCCGACTCCCTGCAAGAGCGGGATGCCGATCTGAAGAAGACCGCGGCAGAATTGCAGGAGCGCGTCCAGGATTTGGCGGCCTCCAATAAGGAATTGGAAAATTTCACTTATTCCGTGGCCCATGACCTCAGGGCGCCCCTCCGGGCCATTGGCGGCTTCGCCCGGGTGCTGCTGGAAGACTATCCCGATAAGCTCGACGCCGACGGCCAGAGATATCTGAATATCATCGAAGGCGAGGCCCGCAAAATGGGGCGGCTGATCGACGACCTCCTGGCCTTGGCCCGCCTGAGGCGCAAGGAGATGAGGATAACCCGGCTTGATATGTCTGTCTTGGTGCAGGAGACTTTAAATGAACTGCAAGCTGCTCATCCGGAGAGAGACTTGCAATTCGAGATTCAGACTCTGCCCTCGGCCTGGGGCGACCGGGCCATGCTTCACCAGGTTTTCGGGAACCTGTTGCTCAATGCCATTAAATTTACCAGAGACCGGGAGACCGCTTTGATTCAGGTAAGCGGCTGGTCCGAAGCGGAGAACGAGGTTTTCTGCGTCCGGGACAATGGCGTCGGTTTCGATATGAAGTATGTCGATAAACTATTCGGAGTTTTTGAGCGGCTGCATCCGGAACAGGATTTTGAAGGCACCGGGGTGGGCTTAGCTATGGCCCGGCGCATCATCGAACGTCATGGGGGGCGCATGTGGGCCGAAGGCCGCCTCGGTGAAGGGGCTGCCTTCTATTTCACCCTTCCGAATCGAGAAGTTACTTAACGGGATAATCCTGGCTTATCAGGACGTGGTGATTTTGTTGGTCGAAAACCGTGGCTGATCTGGGCTTCTATTGCCTCCTGGTGCATCAGTCCAGTTGATCCTTTCCTCCTTGTTCCTCGCAAATCCGCTAACCAAGACTTCTGAAACGTCCGGACCGCCAGGAGTAAAGGAAATAGACGGCCAGGCCGGTCAGCAGCCACAGTCCCAGGCGCCACCAGGAGGCCGCCGGCATGGAAAGCATCAGGCCCAGGCAGACCATGGCTCCCAGGGCGGAAACGGTTTTGCCCCAGGGGCAACGGAAGGGGCGGGGCAGGGTAGGGCGGCTGATCCTCAGAACCAGGACCCCCAGGCACACCAGGAAGAAGGCGAACAGGGTGCCGATATTGCAAAGATAAGCCAGTTTCTCAATGGGGGTTAGCGCGGCCACCAGGGCTACTATGGCGCCGCACAACAAGGTCATGCGGTGGGGGGTGTGATGGCGGGGATGCAAGGCCGCCACGGCCGGCGGCAGCAGGCCGTCCCGGGCCATGGCGAAAAGCACCCGGGGCTGGGCCAGCAAAAGCATATAAAGAACGCTGGTGATGCCGATCATCGCCCCCACGGCCACCACGTCTCCGGCCCAGGGCAGGCCGATCTGGCGGAAGACGGTGGAAAAAGGCGAATCCGGGTCCACCTGGGTGTAGGGAGCCATTCCCAACAACACCAAAGCGGCAGCCAGGTAGATAAAGCTGCAAAAGGCGAGCGACCCGATAATGCCAAAAGGCACATCACGGTCAGGCCGCCTGGACTCCTCGGCGGTGATGGCCACCACGTCAAAGCCCAGATAGGCAAAGAAGACCAGGGAGGCGGCCTGGATAATGCTGGCCGCGCCGTGAGGCGCCAGGGGCAGCCAGTTATGGGGCCGGACGAAGCCCACCCCTAAAGCCAGAATAAAGGCAATCACCGCCAGTTTCACCATGA
>JAMCQY010000001.1 GCA_023381945.1 Deltaproteobacteria bacterium | reverse complement strand
CCCTGAAACATATGAGGTTCGCCCCCTGGCCCCCATCGAGGCCGACCTCTTTCATCAGGTTACGGTTTTAGTGGAGCAAGTCCTAAAAAAAGAAAAGCGCCGCCTCACCCCGGAACAGAAGGCCCGTTTCATTACCCGGATCTATAATGATTGCGCCGAAGACCGCATCCAGCCTGATGCAGTCATGGTGAAACGCTATCTCTGGCTGCTGCCGGAGCCTTGAGGAAGATAATATGATGATTGTTTTATGGATTTTCTGTCCCATCATTGCGGCGGTCCTGGCCGCCCACAAAGGCCGCAGCAGCTTGGCCTGGTTTTTCCTGGGCCTGCTGGCCGGACCTTTTGCCTGGGCCGTGGCCCTGCTGCCGGCCATTGAGGCGCCAGCCCCCGCCGGCGCTGCCCCTTCGCTGGCCCTGGACAACCCGCCTTCTCCCCTGGATGAGGAATTGAAGGACTGCCCCCAATGCGCTGAAAAAATTAAGCTCAAGGCCAAGAAATGCCGCTACTGCGGCAGTGTTTTTGATGCTGCGGAAGTGGACCGGGAAATTAGGGAGCGGGAGGAAATCTTCCAGCAGCGGCAGGAGGAGGGCAAGATGAAGTGCCCGCACTGCGGCTCCTGGGAAGTGCTCTGGGCCTATACCGAAGACGGCTCCCTCGGCTGGTGGTGCCCGCGGTGTAATAAATCCCTGAAAATGCTGGATATGGTTTAAGAATTAAATAAATTAAAAGCAAGCTAATCGCATCGGCGGCCTGTTGGCCGCCTTTTTTTTACTAATTTATCGCAAATCACATTTTTTTCTTGACAATAAATCCGTTATGCGTATTATCCTAATCCCAGCAAGCCCTAAGCCCCGCTCCACGATAGGGAGATTCTCCCAGATGACGTTGCCGGGCGAGGGCGGCGGCGCTCCAGGGACCGGTAGCCAGCTGGCGACGGGCGCCCCCGCCGGGCATAAATCAGGAGGGTATGAGCATGGCCGAAGACAGCAAGTACGACTTCCTCATCCAGTATGAAGAAAATCAGCAAATTATTTGGAGCCATGGCAGGCTGAACGGGCAGCCCGTGGACGGCGGCCGGGCCCGATTTTCTTCCGACGGCACTCTGCAGCGCGTCCGGGAGGCGCTCCAGGCGGCTTTGGAGAGGCTTGAGGGTCAGCTTAAGCTAAGTCCCGGCGTAGCCTTTCGCCGGGAACTGTACGCCTGTAATCAGGCCTCCATCGGAGGCCATATGCTGGAAGAACGGCGGCTTTACCAGGAATGCTCCAATGAGAAGACCAGAAGGCTGGAAGCGGCCCTACTCAAAACCATCATCGACTTTGTCCAGGAAGAGGAGGGCGTCACCCTGCGGGACCTCAAGGTTGCCACGAATCCTTACGTCCTGCGTAACGCCCTCGATAAAGTGCCTATTTCTTTTGGCCCTGGAGCCAGGTGCATTTTTCCTCGCAGATCCTGTGATTGGAAAATTCCGGGGACGGGACTGGCTCAAACTGCAAAGGACAGCGCTTCGGTTCTTTAACCACGGCGGCTCACCTCCTTTCTATGGGGAATCTTGGCAAAAATCACCATAGCACCGGCGGGCCGCCGCGGCAAGATTGTCTCCCCCAAACCGTCCACCTCCAACCCCGGCCCGGGTCTCCCCCCTCTTCCCGGGCCGGGAACCCCTTGAAGGAAGGTGACATGGAACGCAGCCCCTGCCGCAGTTGTGAGCGGGAATTCGAGGACAAAGGAGAATGCAGCCAAAACTGCGCCCGCCTCGATGAATTCCTGGGCCGCAAATCTGAGAAAGAAATTCAGCCGGAGGAAACTATGCCCCCTAAAGCCAAGTTGAGCGTGGCCGAAGCCGAAAAGGCCCTGCCGCCCCGGATTTTTAATGAAGTCATGGTGACGCCGCCCCCAGAGGCAGCCCCGTCCCCCAAGATCTGCAAAAAGGAGGGCTGCGGCCGTCCGGTGTACAAAAACACCGGCCTCTGCCTGCCCCATGTGCAGCAGCGCGGCCGGGAGAACGCCATAGGCAGCGATCATCGGGCCATGGGCGAACGCAGCGCCGAGGTCAAAAAGGATAAGGCAGCCGCCCTGGCTGGCCTGCTGGAGAAATTCCCGGATTTCAATCAGGACTGGATGGAAAACCTGCAAATCGCCTGGTTCGAAGCCTACCGCGAATTGCTGCACTTGATCAAATAAGGAGGCTTTGATGCTGGCATACCTCAATTTTTACAGCGGCCTAATGGCGGGCTTTCTCCTGGGCTGGCTGGTCTGCGCCCCGGAGGCCCAATCATGACCGCCGCCGTGTCTTATGATTTTATACATGATGCCTTATATCTAATGAACCGTCGCCAGGGACATTTTTACATCATCTGCACTAAACATCCCGAAAACGCACTGCATTATTTCACCACTATTAACGGCTTTCGCGATCCAGTTCCCCCAAACCTGATGCTCATGACCACCGTGGAAAATCAGGCCATGGCCGATCTGCGCCTGCCGGTCCTGCTGCAAATCCCCGGCGTGCTCCACGGCGTCAGCTATGAGCCTGCCCTGGGGCCGGTGGATTTTTGTCCTTATCTTAAAAAATTCAGAAAATCAGGTGGCGATGGCATTTATTTTTCTAACTATAACATTCCAAACCCTCATCTCGACTGGCTCATCTGCGGCGGCGAGACCGGCCCCCAGGCCCGGCCGGCGCACCCCGACTGGTTCCGCCAGGCGAGGGACCAGGCCGTGACTGCCAATGTACCATTTTTTTTTAAGGGCTGGGGGGAGTGGATACCAAATCTCCTGTGCAATGAAGATCAGAAAGCCATGTTTACTACCTGCAACTCCTTTCGGGATTGGGGAACGTTAGATATTGATGGCAACTGGTTTCCCCTTACAACTCCTTGGAATGGCAACCAGGGCGGCCT